>CAXUEQ010000036.1:0-3218 GCA_964250175.1 uncultured Sphingobium sp.
GATATGGGCATGACCGAAATCAAGCTGGACGAAAGCTGGAAGACGCCGCTGCGGCAGGAATTCGTCAGCCCCTATATGGCTGCGTTGCGCGATTTTCTGATCGCCGAAAAAACGGCGGGCAAGCGCATCTTTCCCAAGGGCGGCGAATGGTTCCGCGCCCTCGACCTGACCCCGCTCGATACAGTGCGCGTCGTGATCCTGGGGCAGGACCCCTATCATGGCGAAGGGCAGGCACATGGACTTTGCTTCAGCGTCCGTCCCGGCGTCCGCACCCCGCCCAGCCTGGTCAATATCTACAAGGAATTGCAGGCCGACCTCGGCATCGCCCCGGCGCGCCACGGCTTCCTGGAGCATTGGGCCAGACAGGGCGTGCTGCTGCTCAACAGCGTGCTGACCGTGGAGATGGCGAAAGCCGGCGCGCATCAGGGCCGGGGGTGGGAACGCTTCACCGATGCCGTCATCCGCCTCATCAACGACCGGCCCGATCCGGTCGTGTTCATGCTGTGGGGCGCCTATGCGCAGAAGAAGGCGGCATTTGTCGATGCCAGCCGTCATCTGGTCATCACGTCCGCGCACCCTTCGCCGCTGTCGGCGCATAACGGCTTTCTCGGCTCGCGGCCCTTTTCGCGCGCCAACGCGTTTCTGGAGGAACATGGGCAAAAGCCCATCGACTGGGCGTTGCCGCCGCTGGACTAGCGTTCCGCCAGGATGATCCCGCCCCATGGCGGCAGGCTGTCCGCCGTCGCGCCGTTGACGCTTTCCGCGACGTCCCATCCGTCACCGGCGTGCCAGCTCTGCGCGTCCGGCCCCAGGTTGAACGCGCATGACAGGCTTTCGTCGCCCTGCCGCCGTTCGAACACCAGCAGCGAACCCTCCGCCTGCACGATCGCGATGCCGCCGCGCCGCAGTGCGGGATGCGCGTTGCGAAAGGCGATCAACCGCCGCGTCAGTGCGAGCATCGAGTGGGGATCGCGCTCCTGCCGGTCCACCGCCAGTGCCGCATGATCGGGGCCGAAGGGAAGCCAGGGATCAGTGCTGCCAAAGCCCAGATCGGGCGCGTCGCCGACCCACGGCATCGGCGTGCGCGCGCCGTCGCGGCTCAGCGTCAGCGGCCAGTTGGCGATCGCTTCGGGGTCCTGCAATGCCTCGAACGGAATATCGACCTGGGTCAGTGCCAGTTCCTCCCCCTGGTAGAGGAAGATATTGCCCCGCAGGCAGACGAGCAGCAGCATCTTGACCGCTGCGAAGGCCGCATGGTCCTGCGGCCCGGCCCAGCGCGACACCGCGCGCGGCGCATCGTGATTCTCGAATGCCCAGCTTGGCCAGCCCGTGCCGGGCGTGTCGGGCCAGGCCGCAACGCTATCCGCCACGGTCTGCGGAGTCAGCGCATCGGCATAGAGAAAATCGAAGCCATAGGCGCTGTTGAAGCGCGCATCGCCTTGCGTGAACGCCTTCATTTCCTGCGCGGATTCGTCGCCGCCGACTTCGGCCACCGTAAAGCGATCGCCATAGGCGTCCGTCAACGCGCGGATGCGTTCGATGAAGGCGGGAATTTCGGGCTGGCTCTGGTTGTAGCGCCGGATCTGATAGTCGAACGGGCGTGTCCTGACCTTGCCCGTGTCGGGCGCGGGCGGATTGTCGCGCAGGGCCAGGTCGTGCATCGCATGGTTGATCGCATCGACGCGGAAACCGTCCACGCCGCGGTCCAGCCAGAAACGCGCGGCGTCCAGCAGCGCCTGCTGCACCGCCGGATGATGGACGTTGAGCTGCGGCTGCTCGGCCAGGAAATTATGCATATAATATTGCCGCCGCCGCCCGTCCCAGCGCCAGGCCGGGCCGCCGAACACCGACTGCCAGTTGGTCGGCGGAGTGCCGTCGGGCCTGGGGTCGGCCCACACATACCAGTCGGCCCTGTCGCCTGTCCTGCCCGCCCGGCTTTCCATAAACCAGGGGTGAAGGTCGGACGTATGGGCATAGACCTGGTCGATGATGACGCGCAGGCCCAGCCCATGCGCCTTTGTCACCAGCGCGTCGAAATCGGCGAGCGTGCCGAAGATCGGGTCGACACCGCAATAGTCGGCCACGTCATAGCCGAAATCGCGCATCGGCGACGTGAAGAAGGGCGACAACCAGATCGCGTCGACGCCCAGCGACGCGACATGATCGAGATGCGCGGTGATGCCCGCCAGATCGCCCACCCCGTCGCCATTCGCGTCGGCAAAGCTGCGCGGGTAGATTTGATAGATAGTCGCACCGCGCCACCATGGGGGTTGGCTTGCTGGCGACAGGAGGGCAGAATCGGAGTGGGTTTGGCGCATCGGCATATCATGCCCATCTGGACAGGCCGCGCCAATCGCGTATAGCGCGCCGAAAGAAAAGACGCAGATAATCCGGGGGTATCGGGCCATGACCGTTACGATCAAGCAGGCTGATCTTATCGAAAGCGTCGCCGACGCGCTCCAGTTCATCAGCTATTATCACCCGATGGACTATATCCGCGCGCTCGGCGAAGCCTATGCGGCCGAACAGTCGCCCGCGGCCAAGGACGCGATCGCGCAAATCCTGACGAACAGCCGCATGTGCGCCGAAGGGCATCGTCCGATCTGCCAGGATACCGGCATCGTCAATGTCTTCGTCAAATGGGGCATGGACTGCCGTCTCGACGACACATCGAAGTCGATGCAGGAGGTGATCGATGAAGGCGTCCGCCGTGCCTATCTCCACCCCGAAAACAAGTTGCGCGCCTCGGTACTGGCCGATCCCGCCTTTACCCGCCGTAACACCAGGGATAACACGCCCAGCGTGCTGCATGTCGAGCTGGTGCCGGGATCGACGGTGACGGTCGATGTCGCGGCCAAGGGTGGCGGCAGCGAGAACAAGTCCAAGTTCAAGATGATGAACCCCAGCGACTCGATCGTCGACTGGGTGCTCGAAATGATCCCGCAAATGGGCGCGGGCTGGTGTCCCCCTGGCATGCTGGGCATCGGCATCGGCGGCACGGCGGAACATTGCGTGCTGCTGGCGAAAAAGGCGCTGATGGACCCGATCGACATGGGTCCGTTGAAGCTGCGCGGGCCGCAGACCGACATTGAGGCGCTGCGGATCGAGATATTCGACAAGGTCAATGCGCTGGGCATCGGCGCGCAGGGGCTGGGCGGGCTTTCGACCATCCTCGACGTCAAGATCATCGACTATCCGACGCATGCCGCGTCGAAGCC
>CAXUEQ010000036.1:3228-25976 GCA_964250175.1 uncultured Sphingobium sp.
GGTCGCGATGATCCCCAATTGCGCCGCGACCCGTCATGCGCATTTCACGCTGGACGGATCAGGCCCCGCCTATCTGGAACAGCCCAACCTGTCGGAATGGCCCGACGTCAACTGGACGCCCGACAAGGCGGCGATCCGCGTCGATCTCGACACGCTGACGCCGGAGGTGGTGCAAAGCTGGAAGCATGGCGACCGGCTGCTGCTGAACGGCAGGATGCTGACCGGCCGCGACGCCGCACATGCCCGGATCAAGGCGATGCTGGACGCCGGCGAACCGCTGCCGGTCGAATTTGCCGGGCGCGTCATCTATTATGTCGGCCCGGTCGATCCGGTCGGCGAGGAGATTGTCGGCCCGGCTGGTCCCACCACCGCAACGCGCATGGACAAGTTCACGCGGATGATGCTGGAGCAGAATCTGCTGGCGATGGTCGGCAAGGCCGAGCGTGGTCCGATGGCGATCGACGCCATCCGCGACCATAAGAGCGCCTATCTGATGGCAGTCGGCGGCGCGGCCTATCTGGTGGCCAAGGCGATCAAGGGCAGCAAGGTCGTGGGCTTCGCCGATCTCGGCATGGAAGCGATCTACGAGTTCGAGGTGCAGGACATGCCGGTGACCGTCGCGGTCGATTCGGCGGGCGAGAGCGTCCACCATCTCGCCCCGCTGGTATGGCGCGAGAAGATCGCGCGGGAGAAACTGCTCGAAAAGGCGTGACGAAAACATCCTGATAAGGATCAAGGACAGGAACTGCCCCGTAATAGCCGGGTTTCGCTTTTCGGAAAAACACAGGAGCGTTCCCATGTCCTTCACCCAGCTCGATCCCCCCATACCGCTCACCGTGCTCGACAAGGGCGATGGCTATGCCTTCGCCGTCATCGATTATGGGCAGGAACATAATATCATCTGGGTGACGGCGATCAACGAGACCGGCGAAATCTGGTGCGCGCCCAATCCGCTGGTCCGGGTCAAGGCCAACTGGTCGATGGGCCGCGGTCCCAATCCCGCGACGAGCCAGGGTAAATGCCAGGAGGCGGCGGTCACGATCGACCCGGCGCATCACTGACGCCAACGGGATTTCGGGCCTTGCCCTGACGCCATCCGACGCTATCTGCATGCTCGTCCCGAACAGGAGCAGGCATGAAGCATCCATTGAAACGCATCGCCAAAGCCCTTGGAACCGGACTACTGCTCCTGGTCATAACCCTTTGTCTTCTTGTCACAATTCTGCCGTCCTATCTGGACCGCATTTATTATCGCGGCGCGCCCACCGGCCACTTCAACGGCGAGTATTTCCATAATAGCGACGGCGAAATCGAATTTCCCGCACCGTCCGGATCGCGGCAGGGCTTTATCGCGCGCTGGCTTCTTGGAAGCGATGATCGCCCGCCCTGGCCCAAGACCGTCGCCGTCAGCCCGGCCAAGCCGGCCCCCTTCGCGGCGCCCAAGGGCATGGTCGCAACCTGGGTAGGGCATGCGACCGTTCTGGTGCAGGCCGGCGGCCTTAATATCCTGACCGATCCGGTCTGGTCGGATGTCGTCAGCCCCTTTCCTCCGATCGGGCCGCGCCGCGTTGCCGCGCCGGGTATCCGCTTCGCCGACCTGCCGAAGATCGACCTCATCCTCATCAGCCACAATCATTACGACCATCTCGATCTGGCGACACTCAAGCGGCTTTGGGACCGCGATCATCCGGCGATCGTTACCAGCCTGGGCAATGACACGATCCTGAAAGCGCATGGCATCGGCGCAACAGCGCTCGACTGGGGCAAGTCGGTCGATGGCGGCACGCTGAGCGGCAATGGGCCGGGCTGGAAGATCCAGTGCGAGAATTACGAGCATTGCCCGGACTATCGCGTCCATGTGACGCGCGTGCACCATTGGGGTAGCCGGTGGGGCACGGACAAGGACCGGGCGCTGTGGTCGGGCTTTTTCGTGGAGACCCGCGCCGGCAATATTTATTTCTCCGGCGATACCGGCGCTGGCGACATGCGCTGGCCTACAGAGGCGGCGAAGCTGGGACCGATCCGGCTGGCGATATTGCCCATCGGCGCTTTCCGCTTTGCTCCTGGGCAGATGGCGGCGGGCGCGCATATCGGACCACGCGAGGCGGTCGAGATTTTCCGGAAGCTTGGCGCTTCGACAGCCATCCCGATCCATTGGGGAACGTTTCGCCTGTCCTACGAAGCCTATGATACGCCACCGCGCATGCTCGACCTGTTCCGCCGCTGCGCCGGGATCGCCGCGCCCCGTTTCCGCGCGCTGCGCATTGGCCAATCACTCGCGGTTCCCCCTTATAGCGCACCCGTGCAGGGCAAGCCGCTTACCGACTCCATGCAATGCCGCGACGGGTCGGTTGCCCTGAGGGCAATGAAATAGGCGCGCAGGCGTTATTTCTGTTGATCCGCAAGGCGAGACGTGAAACGTTAATTGCCTAATCAGTCGGGAGCGGTCGAGATGGCGTCGATATTTGCCGGCCGGGCAAACGAACATGATCTCGCGCGCCGGATGAGTAGTCATCTCGCGGCCGCGCTGGTCATTTTCGCGCTGTTACAGATTTTCGTGGTGGCCAAGCTCGGCGGATCGCTACTCATGCATTTCGGCATCGTGCTGGCGGTCGGCTTCTATGCTGCCGCGGCGCGCGCAATGGAAAGCCGGTGGAAGCGCCTAGCCCTTAGCGGCCTGCCTGACGTGGGCCTCACCACCCGCTTTCGCATAGATTTATTGCAAGTCTGGGGTGCGGTGCTGCTTGCGCCCTTTCTCTGGATATCGGTATCGGTCGTCAGCCGCTTCCTGTTCGGCTGATACGTCTGTCTGGTCAGGATCCGGGACCTTTTTGGCAACGCGCAGCGTTTTCCCTCTCAAGTGAAACTTGAAGGAAACCGTCATGGCCGACGCAAATATCTTCGAACGCCTGAAACAGGATCATGACCAGCATCGCCAGTTACTGGCTAAACTGGCGGACGCGCAGGGCGACCGGGACCGCCGCGAAAAGCTGTTCGAGCAATTCCGGGTGGAAGTGACGGCCCATGCCGCCGCCGAGGAAGAAACACTCTACGCCACCATGCTTGCCCGCCCCGACCTGCGCGAAGATGCGCAGCATAGCGTGTCCGAGCATAAGGAAATTGACGACTATATCGAGGATATGGCCGAACATACGGTCGGATCAGCGGACTGGGAGGAGATTTTCGGCCAGCTCAAGCATCGTTACCTTCATCATATCAAGGAAGAGGAAGAGGAGATGTTTCCCGACGCGGCAAAGGAATTGACCGATCAGGAGGAACAGGCGCTGGCGGAGAAATTCGCCGAGCGGAAGCCAGATGAGCTGGAACGCGCCGAGAAAGAATAACGACCGCTAAACCAGTCCCAACCGCGCCAACTCTCCCAGCATCTCTACCGGCATCGCTTCCGCCCCCTCCGCACCGCCACCCAAATCGGGCGGTGCGTCTTTTTCTTCCAGATAGCGCCACCCCTGATGCGCGCGCTTTGCCCTTGCTTCCACTGCGATCAGCCGGGGTTCCAGCCTGATCCAGTAGCGGCCCTCGGGCGTTTCCTGAAAGCCGAGTAGGGGACTACGCCCGACCAGCATGCGATTGTGGATCCAGTAGAGCGACCCACCGGTCATCTCGCCCACACGCTTGGGCAGATAGCGGGTATTGAGGTGCGCCTCTCCGACACCTGCATGCGATTCCAGCCAGGCGCGCAGCGTTGCAGGGCTTTCGCTGCGAAAAGCGATCTTGGTTAGATGGAGCGGCATAGGTTGAATGTGGGCGATTGCCCCGCCCCAATCAATGCGCGTTCAATGCAGGTTGAACAAAGTCGCAAGGCCGAGGAAAGAAAAGAAGCCCATGCAGTCGGTCGCCATCGTCACGAACACTGCGGATGAAACCGCCGGATCGACATTGCTGCGCTCCAGCGTCACCGGGATCAGCACACCCGCCAGGCCCGCCACCATATTGTTGATGAGGATCGCGAGCGCGAAGACACCCGCCAGATCGGCACGGCCATAAAGCAGATAAGAGCCGATGCCGATCAGAATACCCAGCGACGCGCCGTTAGTGGCGGCAATACGGAATTCGCGGCCGATCATCCGCACGGTGTTCGAACTGGTCAACTGGTTGGTGGCGAGCGCGCGCACGACCACCGCCAGCGTCTGCGTCCCCGCATTGCCACCCATGCCCGACACGATGCCCATCAGCGCCGCGAGCAGCGCGAAACGCGCAATCGTCCCTTCGAACAGGCCGACCACAGACGCGGCGATCATCGCCGTGCCCAGATTGACCACTAGCCAGATCAGGCGCGTCCGCACCGTCATCAGGATCGGCTGGTTGATGTCACCTTCGCCCGCGCCGGACAGGCGCAGCACGTCCTCGCCTGCTTCCTCCTGGACGATGTGCAATATATCGTCGACGGTGATCATGCCGACCAGACGGCCGCTACGGTCGACCACGGCGGCGGAGATCAGCGCATATTTCTGGAAGCGCAGCGCGACTTCCTCCTGGTCCATGTCAACCGGGATCAGCGTCTGCTCGCGCTTCATGAGGTCGGCCATGGCAACCTCGCGCGGGCAGGTCAGCACCCAGCTAAGCTGGCAGGTGCCGATCGGCTTATGGCCTTTGTCGACGACGAAGATTTCCCAGAAGTCGCTGGTCAGATCGGACGTGTCGCGCAGATAATCGATCACCTGACCGACACTCATATGCTCCGGCACCGCGACCAGATCGCGCTGCATCAGGCGGCCGGCGGACTCCTCGGGGAAGGATAGCGCGCTTTCGATCGCCGCGCGGTCTTCCGGGTCCATCGCTTCCAGCACCGCCTGCTGGTCTTCATCGTCCATGTCCTCAATGATCGCGACAGCGTCGTCGGTATCGAGTTCGGACGCAAATTCGGCAACCTGCTCGGGCGCGAGCGCGTCGATGATATCGTCGCGGACATAATCGTTGAGTTCGGAGAGAACTTCCGCGCCGACCAGATCGCCCAGCGCCGCCGCCAGCGCGCCGCGCTGGTCCGAAGGGGTCAGTTCCAGAAGATCGGCAATATCAGCGGGATGGAGCGGCGCGACCAGTTCGCGCGCTGTTTCCGCATCCCCGTCGGCCACCGCGTCCAGCACCGCATCGACATATTCGGGCTTTAGCCGGTCATCCTCGTCGTGCCGCGAGTCGGCGAGCGCCGTTACCGCATGAAGCTCCGCCTCAAAGGCCTCTGACCCGTCCCGGTCGAAGGAGTCGGTCGCACGTTCGCTCATCGCCGCCTCCGTCTTCCCTACTGTCGCTACCTTCGGTCATGGCCACGCTTTCGCGCATGCAGCATCCAAAAGCAATGGCGTTAGGTTCGGTTCGACGCCCTTTGCCTCCGATAGTCGGCGGCACTTCCATCATTCGCGCAACGTCCTATATGGACGGCACTATCTACCGACGATAAATGAGGTTCCCTATTATGGCCGAAGACACGCTGACCTTCACCCTGGACACCGGCAATGGCGAAGGCGATGTCGTCATCAAGCTGCGGCCTGACTTGGCACCCGGCCATGTCGAGCGCATCACGACGCTCGCCAAAGAAGGCTTTTACGATGGGGTGGTCTTTCACCGCGTGATCCCCGGCTTCATGGCGCAGGGCGGCGATCCGACCGGCACCGGCATGGGCGGATCGAAGCTGCCCGACATCAACGCCGAGTTCAACACGCTCTCACATACGCGCGGTGTATGCTCGATGGCGCGCTCGTCCAACCCGAACAGCGCCAACAGCCAGTTCTTCATCTGCTTCGACGACGCGACCTTCCTCGATCGCCAATATACGGCATGGGGCGAAGTGACGTCGGGCATGGAGCATGTCGATGCATTACCCAAGGGCGAGCCGCCACGTAGCCCTGGCAAGATCATCAAGGCGACCGTCGCCTGATCTGCACGACAGTTTAAACGAAAAGCCCCGCCCCTCGGTTTAGGGGGCGGGATTTTTTGGATCAAGCGACGATGGCCCGATAGCTGTCGAAATCTCCGGATTTGAACGGCTCCGGCATCAGCGCTCCGGCATCAGCGAGGGCGCCGCTCGCGATTGCCGCCCCTGCCCTGGCGGCCCCCTCCGTTGCCGTCGCCACGATTGCCGCCCGCCTGTACCGGACCATTATATCCGCCGCCCGACACATAGGGGCGGCCTGACGAAGCGGCGTCAGCGGCGCGGCGTTGTTCTATTGTCGCGCCGAACTCGCGTACGCTCCTGCGATCCGCCTTGCTCATGGGAACGCTGTTGGGTTGGTCGTTTGAGCGGGGACGGCCATTGCCGGGGCGGTTCCCCTGCCACTGCCCGTTAGCCGGTCGACCGGTGCCCGGCCGGACATCCGCTGCATTGCCGTTCGGACGTTCGGCGCGCCGCCGTTCCCAATAGCCGCGCTGATTGTCGTTCCAGCGCCGGCGATTGCCAGCACGATCGAAGACATAATAGCCGCTACCCGGATAGTAGACGTCATCATACCATCCGCCCAGCCCCCCATAGCCATAAGCGGCCGGGCCATAATTGCCATAGCCGCCGCCATAGCCGTAACCCGCGTCGATGCCGCCATAATAACCGTCGGTAGCACAGCCACCCAGCATCAACAGTCCGCTCGCCGCCCATAGTCGTGCGCGTAGATATGCCATGTCCGTCTCCTTCGCATCGCGATGCTTGTTATGATGAAGGTAACGCACAGGGGTTGAATTGGTTGTGAACACTACCCTTGCTCCGTTCAGACGGAGCCAAGGACAGTATGCCTTTGTTCATCCTGGGTTTAGAAACCGATGCTGCAAAGCAACAATTGGCTCTTTTCTGCGCTTTTGTGGACAAGGCACGAAACATAAGGGCCGGGGGGGACATTATCCCCTCGCCAGACGGGACCGCTTTCAGCGCCCCGCAGCGCTCGCCGGCCATTTCTCCCCGCGCGATTTCCCAATATTACAAAGGTCGTTCCTATGAAGACTCTGCTTCTCGCAGCCCTTGCCGCTGCGTCCGCTTTCCCTGTTGCTGCCATTGCGCAGGACGATGCCGCTCCCCGTCGCTTCGAACCCTATGTCGGCGTTCTGGGCGGCATCGAGAATTTCGACAGCGAACCCAACAAACAGGGTATTCCGCCGGTTGGATACAAAGGCCGCATCGTAGAGGGCATTGTCGGCGTCAATATCAATATCGCAGGCCCCCTGGTGGTCGGCGTCGAAGGCAATGCGACCAAGGGCGTGTCGGGCGACATCGATTGGGAATATGGCGCGGCCGGACGAGTTGGTGTGAAGGCTGGCAAGGACAGCCTGATTTTCGGCAAGGTCGGTTATCAGTGGGTCAATTTTGACGCGCTGGGCAAGAACAGCCCGGATTTCGACGGCTTCACTTATGGTGCGGGCGTCGAATTGTCGGCGGCTGACATGGGCATGCTGTCGAACCGTAGCAATTTGCGCTTGCGTGTGCAGGCCGACACGTTCGGCAATTTCCACTCGATCCGTCCGACGGCGGGCCTGGTTGCGAAATTCTAAATATATGGCGGACGGGCGGATTTCGATCCGCCCGTCCGTTAGACTCCGAAAAGACCGACTATCCGCTATTCCGGAGCGCGGTCGCGATCGCGTTGATCGACAATTCGATCCCTTCCTTGATCCGCGCGTCATCTTCTCCCGCGCGATGACGCTTCAAAAGCTCAATCTGCAACAGGTTAAGCGGCTCGATATAGGGCAGCCGCAGTCGGATCGACATGTCTAGCGCCGGATTTTTTTCGAGCAGTCGGGCCTGCCCCGTTACCGCCAGCAAGCCGTCATGGGTCAGCGCCCAGCCCTCCCGGATGCGCCCGAATATCGTCTCGGCGCGTGGCTGATCCTCGACCAGCGGAAGGTAGCGCTGCGCTATGCCCAGGTCGGATTTAGCCAGCACCATTTCCATGTTCGCCATTGCCGACTGGAAGAAGGGCCAGACCTGCACCATGTCGTGTAGCAGCGCCTTGTCCTCAAAGGCCGCAAGCGCATGGCCCACGCCATACCAGCCCGGCAGCATCACGCGCGCCTGCGCCCAGCTAAAGACCCAAGGAATGGCGCGCAAATCCTCGATCCGGTTGCTTTTCGTCCGGCTGGCCGGACGTGAGCCGATCTTCAGGCCCGACAATTCCTGCACAGGGGTCATCTGACGAAAAAATTCGCGAAAACCCTCGGTGCCATATACCAGATCGCGATAGGCGGTGAAGGCGGCCTTCGACAGTTGGTCCATCGCACCCGAAAAGCGCGCGGCGTCACGGTCGGACAATTTGGCCGGCTCCAGGCTGGCGAGCAGAGTTGCGCTGGTCATCGCCTCCAGATTGACCATGGCGACGTCGCGCGTACCGAATTTGGCGGCGATGATCTCGCCTTGCTCGGTCACGCGGATGCGCCCCTGCACCGTGCCGGGCGGCTGCGCGCGGATCGCGGCGAATGCGGACCCGCCGCCGCGCCCGACAGCACCGCCGCGGCCATGGAACAGTTGCATCGCCGCTCCAGCCTGCGCAAACACTGGTTCCAGCGCCTTTGATGCCTGATGCAAACCCCAGGTCGATGTGATGTAGCCGCCATCCTTGTTGCTGTCGGAATAGCCGATCATCACTTCCTGATGGCCGCGCGCCGTCACCACCGCGCCGATTTCCGGCAAACCGAAATAGGCGGACATGATCTGGGGCGCGGCTTCCAGATCGGCTATGGTCTCGAACAAAGGCACTGCCATGATTGCCGCCTGCGGCAGACCGCCGGCGACGCCCGCGCGCCACAGGCCTGCCTCCTTCAGGATGATATTGACCTCCAGCAGGTCGGACACGCTCTCGGCCTTGCTGATGATATAATGGGTAATGGATTGCGGGCCGTAGATGCGGTGTGCCTCCGCCGCGGCCTGTACGATCGCCATTTCGGATGCGGTCTCTTCGCTATAGGCGACGAAAGACCCGCCCAGCGGTCGATTGTTCGCCAGTTCGCGGCGTAACAGCGCGATGCGTGCATATTCGTCCAGTCCGGCATAATCCGGCTCGACGCCCGCCTGCTTTAGCAGTTCCGCGACCACGCGCTCATGCACGTCGCTATTCTGGCGCATATCGAGCGTCGCAAGATGGAAGCCAAACGTCTCGACCGCGCGGATCAGCCGTCCCAGCGCGCCGCCGGTCGCCAGCGTTCCGCCGCCTTCACGCGCAAGCCCCTGCGCCACGGTCACCAGATCGCGGCGAAAGGAAAGCGGTCCGTCATAGGGCAAAGCCGGCAGGCTGGAGGGGCGCGGCGGCGCTTTTCCGATCAGCTTCTGATATGTAGCGCACAGTCGCGCATAAAGGCCCGACAAAGCCCGGCGATAAGGCTCGTCCTGCCGGCTGGGCGATGTGTCGCCGCTGGCCTCGGCCAAGTCGAGCACGGCTTGCGATACCTGCGCGAGTTCGGTCGAGAGCGAAAGTTCCGCGCCCAGCGCGTGCAGCGAATCGAGATAAAAGATAAGCGCCGCCTCGCAGGCCTTGCCAAGCGCGATCTTGAGCTGGGGCGCCTGCACATAGGGATTGCCGTCGCGGTCGCCGCCGATCCAGTTACCCACACGCAGAAAACTGTGCGGCCGCGCGCCCAGCACCCGTTCCCAGCGCGCGTAAAGCGCAGGCAGCACGGGCAGGAAGACGTCGCGAAAATAGGCGAGGACATTGTCGATCTCATCCTGCACATAGAGCCGCTCACGGCGCAGCGGCCGCGTCTGCCACAGTAGGGCGATCTGACGGGCGATCGCCTCGTCAATCTGTTCCCCAGCCTCGGTGTCTACCTTCCCCGCATCCTTGAGCGCCATCAGGTCGGCGATGCGATTCTTGTGGTCTATCATGCTCTTGCGCCGCACTTCGGTCGGGTGCGCGGTCAGCACGGGGACGATCAGTGCGTTGTTCAGCAGTGCGAGGATAGCGTCGGTGCCGATACCATGTTCGTTGAGCGCTGCAACGGCGGAAGCGACATCTGCGCCCGGTTCGACCGAAACGCCCTGCCGATCCTCCGCAAGGTTTGCGAGCATCGAAAACAGCATGAAGCCACGCGCGAAGGCAAGCGTGTCGTCCAGGCTGAGTGCGTCCAGCCCGGTATCGACCAGATCGGCCCCCGCCACGCCGCGCGCGCGATCGACCGACGCGGACCGGATATATTCGGTCTGGCGATACAGATTGTCCCCACCATAGGCCCGGATCACGTCGCCCAGCAGGCGGCCGAGATAACGGATGTCGGGATTCTGCGTGACAGCAGGGATCGGCGAGTAAGATGCGGTGCTGGCCATAGGGCCGTGATGCTGCATCGCAACACTGAAAGGGTCAAGCGATTACGCCACCTTGAGCGCGCCGATCAGGCGGGAAAATTCCGCTTCCAAAAGTTCGGCCCTTTCCCGCACCGCAGCGCCGTGCTGCTTGGTGCGCGTGGCGGCGTCGGCCACGTCGGACATTGAACGCGAAATTGCGCCCACCGCTTCGTCGGCCGCATCAGCATGGGTCGCGACACCCTGCGCATTGCGTTGAATATCCTCCGCCGCCGCGAATTGCTGGGAGACCGTCCCCGCTGTAACGGTGATGGCGGCGGCCAGTTGCCGCAATATGGTGTCGACCGAACCGACCAGGTCCCAAGTCGCGCCGGCCGCGCTCTCGATGCCGGCAACGCGTTCATGAATGTCGCGCGTCGTCTGCGCGGTCTGTCCCGCAAGCGCCTTGACTTCATTAGCGACAATCACAAAACCGCGTCCCGCCTCGCCTGCGCGCGCTGCCTCGATCGTGGCGTTAAGCGCAAGCAGGTTGGTCTGGCCGGTAATTTCCGCGATAAGGTTGGTGGCGTCGTTGATCGATCCAACATGCCGCCGCAGATTATCGTTCGCATTCAGCGCCAGCGCGGACTGGTCGCTCGCCGCATCGGCCGCTTCGCGTATATCTTCACCCGCCCGCGCGATGTCGCCAATCGATCCGGTAAGCTGCGTGATCGTCACCGCAATGTCGCGCGCCGCCTGCACCGTATCACGGGACCGGTTCGTGACGATCGCCGCCTGATCCTGCTGCGCCCGGATGCTGTCGAGCGTCCGGTCGGCGCTTCGCTCCATTTCGCCCGCCGTTTCGAGCAGTTGCCCGACCAGCTCCGCCATCGATTTTTCCAGCCCCTCGGCGATCACACGTTCATTGTCGCGCAACTGATTCTCGTGCCGGCGCTGCTCGACTGCTTCGCGCAACGCGCTTTGCGTCGCTTGCCAGCGCGCCTTTTCCGCCTCGCCCAGCGCTACCTTCGCTTCGTCTGCGGCGCGGTGCGCTTCCTCTGCCGAACGGACGGCATGCGCGCTTTCCCGCTGCAACGCACGACTGGCCTGGAATATCTGGTGCACGAGCCAGGCGGAAACCAGCGCGAACAGCAGCGTTGCGAAAAGGACGAGAACACTGACCTGTTTCAGCGCGCTCCAGCCGGCATCGAGCCGCCGCCAGACCAAAGTGCCAAGCTGCTTTCCATTCATATCGCGCACAATATAACTTTGATGATCGTCCGGCGTCGGCCCGCGTGCCCAGCGAAGCGAGCGCAAACCGTGCGTTTCGCCCATGGCGCGGATTGCCGCGTCGTCAAGCGGGCGGGCCATGAACAGGTAGCGCGGCGTGGTACCCTGCGCCGGTGGCTGCCCCGTCCAGGGGATGATCGTCATCGCCGCGATGATGGCAGGGCGGCCGTCATACATGGTCAACAGGGCGACACCATGCTTACGGTGCAGCGCAGACGTCATATCCTTGGGCAACAGCTTTAGCATATACCGCAACGCGTCGGGCGAAGCGCGGTCCATCCGACGACTTTTGCCGTCCGGACTTTTCGACCATAGGGTTTGCCCTTTCCCATCGACGATAAAACTGTCCTGCTGGTGATAATCGATGTTTGCCGCCGCCCATTTCGTATCGATATTGCCGTAGACATGGGCGACAGCGTCATCCCATTGCGCAAGCAACGTCACTGATTCCACGCCACCGGCCGTCTCGCGGTTTAATGTGCTGGCGATCATGCGCGTCATATAGCGTTCGGCATTGTCGTCCATCTGCCGTGTCAGCAGCGTCAGGATCGTTACCATACTGAGAACCGAGAGCAGCAACAGCGCGCCGAGTGGCGCAAGCATCCCAAGGGACGCCTTGCCCTTACGCCGTATCAGCGCCGTTCGCGACGCGATAATCCAGTAATATCGTAGGGTGCGTTTCATCATTTCCTCATCATGACGCAAATCCGTTGAAAAAGAATGACGCGCGACGCGCCGCTTGCACGGCCCGCATGACGACGGCAAAGGCAGAAGCGTGACAGCCACAATCGAGATCGGAACCGACGGCGGGGGCAGCCCCGTATATGTCGATATGGAAGAGCTTCTGGCGACCCGCCTACTCGTTCAGGGCAATAGCGGGTCGGGCAAGTCGCACCTGCTGCGCCGTATCCTGGAGGAGAGCGCCCGGCTGGTGCAGCAGGTCGTGATCGACCCCGAGGGTGATTTCGTGACGCTGGCCGACAGCTTCGGCCATATCGTCATCGACGCGGGCAATTATAACGAGCGGGAGATCGCGACGATGGCGGCGCGCATTCGCGAACATCGCGCCTCGGTGATACTCAGCCTCGAAAGCCTTGAGATCGATGCGCAGATGAAATGCGCCGCCGCTTTCCTGAACGCCTTGTTCGACGCGCCGCGCGACCATTGGTATCCGGTGCTGGTGGTGGTGGACGAAGCACAGATGTTCGCCCCCGCCGCCGCCGGCGACGTGTCCGACGACGCCCGCCGAGTCAGCCTGGCCGCAATGACCAATCTGATGTGCCGCGGCCGCAAGCGCGGGCTGGCCGGTATCATCGCGACCCAGCGCCTCGCCAAGCTGGCCAAGAACGTCGCGGCCGAGGCCTCCAACTTCCTGATGGGCCGCACCTTCCTCGACATCGACATGGCCCGCGCCGCCGACCTGTTGGGCATGGAGCGGCGGCAGGCCGAGCAGATTCGCGATCTGGAGCGCGGGCGCTTTCTCGCGCTGGGTCCTGCCATCTGCCGCCGCCCGGTCGCGGTGAAGATCGGCGCGGTGCGGACATCGACGCGCGGCGGCACCCACAGCCTACTGCCGATGCCGGTCGCCGCACCGGAGAATGTCCGCACGATGCTGTTCGCGGAGATGGAAGCGGATGCCCTCCCGCCCCGCGCCGAACCACGCTCTCAGCCCGTCGCGGCCGAAGAACTGATCCGTACCCTTTCCGGTCCCGATCTCTCGGTCCCTTCGCCCGAACGCAGCGAAACCCAAGCCGACGAAAGCAAAACCGCTACCGCCGTGATCGCCGTGCTGGAGGAAATGGTCGCCGATCCCGCCTGTGTCTTTCAATCAACCGCCGTGCTGTTCCAGGATTTCAGCGTGCGCTGCCGCATGCATCGTTTGGGCAAGACTCCGCTCGATCTCCCGGCTTTTCGCAATCGCTTCGCGATGGCGCGCGCGGGCATGTTCGACGCTGCGGATATTCGCTGGCAGGGCGCAATCGCGGTTGGCGCACTACTGCCAGAGGATATGCTGGCTCCCTTCCTACTGATCGCTCGTGCAGCCCTTGCAGGGGAACCCTGCCCCGACGACGATGCACTAGCCCGCGCCTATGGCACCAGTTCGCCCGGCCGTGTGCGCCGGCTGATCGACTATATGGAAAAGCAGGGCGTCATCGTCGCGCGCACCGATTTTAGCGGTCGCCGGTCGATCGGCATACCGGAACTGGGGCAAAGCACGGCAGCGGCATTGGGGTAGATTCGCTTCCGGCTACCCTATGCTGACCGATGCGCTTGATTGGCAGTGCAGCGCCGCTCGGTTAGGTAGAATATGCTCGCTCAAATCGTGGAGAATAGCGATGTCGTTAACGCTCTATGCGCATCCCTTCTCTTCCTACTGCCAAAAAGTGCTCATCGCGCTGTGGGAAAATGATATCGCCTTCACCTACCGCCATCTGGAAGAGGCAGGGGCGGGAGAAGAGCTTGGCTGTCTCTGGCCCATCGGCCGCTTCCCGGTGCTGGTCGACAAAGGGCAGATGTTTGCCGAGTCCAGCATCATAATCGAGCATCTCGATCTGAATCACGCGGGGCCGGTGCGGATGCTGCCCGACGATCGCGGATCCGCGCTTGAGGTGCGGTTCATGGACCGCTTCTTCGACAATCATGTCATGACCGCGATTCAGAAGCCCGTGCTCGAAGCGTTGCGCGGGGACACGGGGCGCAGGGAAGAAGCGCTTGTAGAGGCGTGCAAGGCGCTCGACACCGCCTATGCTTGGCTGGAACAAAGATTGGGTGGCCGGACATGGGCGGCAGGCGACAGCTTCAGCATGGCCGACTGCGCCGCAGCGCCGTCACTCTTCTACGCTGATTGGGTTCATCCGATCGATACCCGCTTTCCTGGACTACGGACCTATCGCTCACGCCTGTTGGCGAGACCATCCTTCGCGCGTGCAGTGGCGGAAGGCCGCCCCTATCGCGTCAACTTTCCGCTGGGCGCGCCCAACCGCGACTGACAGAAATCTGTTACGCCTTCTCCAACGTGCATTGTAACGGGTGCTGGTTCTGGCGGGCGAAATCCATCACCTGATTGACCTTGGTCTCGGCGACCTCATAGCTGAAGATGCCGCATATACCGACGCCGCGCTGATGAACATGGAGCATCACACGCGTCGCTTCCTCCATGTCCATCCTGAAAAAGCTCTGGAGGACATGAACGACGAACTCCATCGGTGTGTAGTCGTCGTTCAACATCAGCACCTTGTAGAGCGAAGGCTTTTTGGTGCGGGTCCGCGTGCGCGTGGCGATACCGACGCCGGGGCCTTCCCCATTGCCGTCGCCGTCATCCTTGCGGTCCGCCATGGCCAAGAGCTGGAGGTAAGATGATGCGATGCTGTTCATTGTGCCGCAGGATATGGCAATTGTCCGGGCGGGCGCAAGGGGGGGGCGTTGCGCCTTCAGGCCCACAAAACCGGCACCGTCCTAATCTGCACTAAAGACGAATGCAAAAAAGGCGGCCATCCTTGGGAATAGCCGCCTTTTTTTGTTCATATGGTCAGCGCGACGCCATTAGGCAGCGAGCGACTTGACCTTGTCAGTCACCAGCGCGACGCGGCTGCTGATCGGCTGGGCAACGTCACCAGCCAGCTTGAGGAAAGCTTCGCTGTTCTTTGCAGCTTCCTTGGCGAAACCGTCAAACGCGCTTGACAGCAATTCGCTCTGAAGCTGGAAAAACTCGGTAGGCGACTTGACGGCGGCCAGGCTCTTGAGCGTCGCAGTGGCTTTTTCGAAGGACAAGCGACCATATTCGGCGGCGTCCTGACCAATTGTCTCAAAGCCCTTGGCAGCGATCTTGCCCGACTCGACGAACGCTTCGACATTGCCCTTGGCAATGTCGCCAATTTCCTCGACGGCTTTGGTCGACTTTTCGACGCCGGCTTTCGTCTTGGCGCTGATGTCGGTAAAGGCGGTCTGGAAACGGGTCTTGGCTTCTTCGGTATATGACTTGGTGTTCTCGATGATGTCGGTCACTATGATCTTTCCTTCTGTATACGCTGCAATGGGCGAAGTGGCTGGCGCCAAGACGTCCGCAGCTTTTTCCACGGTTTTTTCTTCTGCTATTATGCTGGGAGCGATCACCGGCACAGCCTTTGGCGCGACCGGCGTTTCGATGATAGCGGGCTTAGCGATGGTGGCCTTCGCGATTACCGGCCCGGCGTCGCGAAGGGCCGCAGGCGGAGGGGTCGCGGGCGTAGCGGGCACATTCCGCACATATTTGCGCTTGGCGGTCGCCAGCGCGCCGATTGCCTGATCGGCGGCTTTCAACGCTTGAGCAGCGGTCAGCGAAACGGTCTCGCTTTTGGCAATTGGCTTCTCCGCTACGATCTTGCTGACGGCGGAAGCCGTGGGGTCAATGGTCTTCCCCAAAGACTTCGATCCAGTACTTTTCGGCACGTTCGCCACAAAGCGTCTCCATCAATTGCTGCACTGCACAATAAAGGGAGTCGATAAAATCTGCAAGAGTTTTTTGTGCAGTGCGTCAAAAAGAAATGATGGAGCACCGAAAAGGCTAAAATTTGCGCTTAACGGCTACGAACATAGCGTCCTGGGGCATTTTCGATAGCTTTCAACTTGCCCTTTCCGGGGTTACGCGCGCTTTTCACGGAAACTTGTTCGGGGTCGAGTTCTTCCAGCCATTGGTACCAATCAGGCCACCAGCTCCCCCTTGTTTCTTTCGCATGTGCGATAAATTCGCTAAGCGAAGGCATGGATGTGTCGCAAGTCCAATATTGATATTTGCCGGAGGCAGGCGGATTGACCACGCCCGCGATATGTCCCGACCCGGCAAGCAGGAATTTCAAAGGGCCGGTAAAATGCTCGGTCAATTTCCATACGCTATCCGGCGGCGCGATATGATCTTCCCTGCCCGCCTGCACATAAGCCGGCGTCTTGACGCGGCCAAGGGCGATCGGCGTACCGTCGACGATCATCTCGCCCTTCGCCAGCTTATTGTCCCGATAGAGGTCGGTCAGGTAGGCACGGTGCCATTTGGCCGGCAAATTGGTAGTGTCGCCATTCCAGTGCAGCAGGTCGAACGGCGGATAATCCTGTCCCAGCAAATAGTTGTTGACCACGTAGGACCAGATCAGGTCACGGCTGCGCAACAAGTTGAAGGTCGCCGCCATATAGCGCCCGTCCAGATAGCCCTTGTCGCTAAGCTGATCGACCAGCGCCAACTGATCGTCATCGACGAAGAGGGTGAGATCGCCGGCGTGGGTAAAATCGACCTGGGCAGTAAAGAAAGTCGCGCTTCTCACCTTGTCCGCTTCCCCCCGTGCGTCCAGCAAGGCGAGCGTGGCGGCCAGCGTCGTCCCAGCGACGCAATAACCGATCGTGTGAACGCTCTCCACCCCGAGCAGGTCGCGGACCGTATCGATCGCATCGATTTGACCTTTCAGGATATAATCGTCCCATTCGATGTCGGCCATGTCCGCGTCGGCGGATTTCCACGAGACCATGAAGGTCGTGATGCCCTGATCCACCGTCCATTTGACGAAGCTCTTTTCCGCCGAAAGATCGAGAATGTAGAAGCGGTTGATCCACGGTGGAAATATGACCAGCGGCGTCTTCAACACGGTGCTGGTCGTGGGTGTATATTGAATCAGTTGGTAGAGCGGCGTCTCATGAACGACCTTGCCCGGCGTCGCCGCGATGTTACGCCCCAGTTCGAATGCGCTGCCGTCGCTATGAGTCAGTTGTCCCTTGCCAAGATCGGCAAGCATATGCCGGATGCCCTTGACCAGATTCTCACCCCCGGTCTCCAATGTGCGTTCGATGACTGCAGGGTTCGTCAGGGGGAAATTGCTCGGCGAAAGCGCATCCGCCAGTCCGCGCGTCGCAAAACGTATCTGTTCCTTTTGCCGTGGATCGACGCCATCCACCGCGTCGGCCAGTTGCATCATATAGTCGGACGCGAGCAGATAGCCCTGCCGGATAAGGTCGAACAACGGATGTTTCGTCCAGGCGGGATCGGCGAAGCGCCGGTCTTTCGTCACGACCACCCCTTCAGCTATGGGCAGCGGACCGGTGCCACCCACCCCGCCTATATCCAGAAAGCGCTGCCATAAGGCCATGCTCTCGCTTACAAAGTCGGACTGTATGCGCGTGACGATTTCCGGCGCAAACGGCAGGACGGCTGCGGGCGATGCGCCGGCCTGCGCCATGTTGCGAGAGGCTTTTTCCAAAATCAGTTGCTGGGCGCGGCCGATCGACTGGGTCCATTGCTGCATCTGCTCAAGCGACGGCGGCGCGAGCCAGGACAAGCCGGTCGACGCGGATGCGCTATCACTCAGGGGGGACTGGTCGGCCATGCGCGTTTCTCCTGTCGCTACCCATAGGCGTGCGCCCAGGCCAATCTCTCTTCTGGCAAGCGCAGCATCCCCGGTATATATCCCGTCACGGTCGCTCGCCAAGCACTTGTCTTGGATGCGCGCCGATCCATCATGCTCCACCAACGGGGAAACACGAAAGTTTCGTATCATGTCCGAAGAATTCTATCGCATCAAACGCCTGCCTCCCTATGTCATCGCCGAAGTCAACGCGATGCGGGCAGCGGCGCGCGCGGCGGGAGAGGACATTATCGACCTGGGCATGGGCAACCCCGACCTGCCGCCGCCCGACCATGTGATCGCCAAGCTGGTGGAAGTCGCGCAAAAGCCCGACGCGCATGGCTATTCCGCGTCCAAGGGTATTCCGGGCCTGCGCAAGGCACAGGCCAATTATTATGCGCGCCGCTTCGGCGTGGATGTCGATCCCGAGACCGAAGTCGTAGTGACGATGGGATCGAAGGAGGGGCTGTCCAGCCTCGCCACAGCGATCACCGCGCCCGGCGACGTCGTGCTCGCACCCAATCCCAGCTATCCGATCCATACTTTCGGTTTCATCATCGCCGGGGCGACGATCCGATCGGTGCCGACTACGCCGGACGAGGATTATTGGCGCGCGCTCGATCGGGCGATGGCGTTCACGGTGCCGCGGCCGTCGATCCTGGTGGTCGGTTATCCGTCCAATCCGACGGCCGAAACCGTCGATCTCGCCTTTTACGAGCGGCTGGTTGCATGGGCGAAGGAAAACAAGGTCTGGATATTGTCCGACCTTGCCTATTCCGAGCTTTATTATGACGGCAATCCGACACCATCGATCCTGCAGGTATCGGGCGCGAAGGATGTGGCGATAGAATTTACCTCGCTCAGCAAGACCTATTCGATGGCAGGCTGGCGCATGGGTTTCGCGGTCGGCAACAAACAGTTGATCGCCGCACTGACCCGGGTCAAATCCTATCTGGACTATGGCGCGTTCACACCGATTCAGGCGGCAGCCTGCGCCGCGTTGAACGGGCCGCAAGACATCGTCGCGAAGAATCGCGAACTTTATCACAAGCGCCGCGATGTGCTGGTCGAGAGTTTCAGCCGTGCGGGGTGGGATATTCCCGCGCCCAAAGCGTCGATGTTCTGCTGGGCGCCGCTACCGCCGGCACTCAAGGACATGGGCAGTCTGGAATTCTCCAAGCAATTGCTGACTCATGCCAAAGTCGCGGTTGCGCCCGGCGTCGGCTATGGCGAGGATGGCGAAGGGTTCGTTCGGATCGCGATGGTCGAGAATGAGCAACGGCTGCGGCAGGCCGCGCGCAATGTGAAGAAATATCTGCAAAGCATGGGCGTCAATACGCCGACGAGCAAGGCGGCGATCTGAGCCGGCATCCAACGACGCCGCCGGGCCATGGTCCGGCGGCGTCCTGTCAAGACCATAGACCCGAAGGAACGCCATTGCCGCCCTTGCGCTCAACATGCACAGCGTAATCCCGCTGCCCCAGGTCAGCCAGGTCGCGCAGACGATCCAGTTGGCGCTGGCACCGGTCTTCCTGCTGGCGGGTATCGGCGCCTTCCTGAATGTTTGCACCGGCCGGCTGGCGCGCGTGATCGATAGGGCGCGCCTGGTCGAAAACCTGGTGATGGAAACCCGCGGCAAGGAACATGACCGCGCCGTCAGCGAAATCCGCAAACTCGACCGGCGGATGAGCGTGGTCAACACCGCGATCTTTCTGACCGTCGCCAGCGCGTGCCTGATCTGTCTGGTGGTCATCCTGCTGTTCGCGTCGGAGTTGTTCCACACGCGGCTCGGCCGCTGGATCGCGGCGCTCTTCAGCCTGGCGATGATCCTGCTCGCAGGTGCTTTCGCGACGTTCATTGTCGAGATCAGGCTGGCGTCGCGGACCATCCATATCCGCAATGAAGTCCTCTATCACAAGGTCGAACCCGATGACCCCACAGGCTGAAAGACGATTGCTCCAGGCGGTCATCGCGCTGGCCTGCATCGTGCCGCTGATAACCGGCGGCATGGGCATCATCCGCGGGCCGGGGTCGCTGCACGGGGTCGGACCCGTGCCGGTCGATCTGGACAGCCACTTCCGCTATATGAGCGGCATCTTCTTTGGGGTGGGGGTGGCCTTCGCGACCTGCGTCCCCGATCTGGAGACCAAGGGCGCGCGTTTCCGCATGCTGGGCGGCTTCGTGGTCGCGGGCGGGCTGGCGCGGCTGGTGTCGCTGCTCAGCGTCGGCGTGCCGGGGACGGGCCATGTGCTGGGGCTGGGCATGGAACTGGGCGTGGTGCCCTGCCTGATGCTATGGCAGGCGGGACTGGCCAGGCGGTTCGGGGCGTTTCGCTGACCCCTAGCTTAAAACCTGCAATGAGAGGGGCCGCCGGGTCGATGCCCGACGGCCCGTCATGCATGTTCAGCGGCCGGAAGTGCCGCCCAGGAGGAATGTTTCTCGCGCTCGCTTCCCGATGAATGCGTTACCCCGAAAGGCCTGTCGCCGCATCGATATGGGAAGGGTGACGCCTCTGCGGCGTCGCTTAGCGGCGCATTCCCCGATTGGACTTGACCGACCCCATTGCTGAACCATGAGACATCGGATCACCTCCTTTCGCTATGTTGAAAACCCCGCCAGCCGGACTTGGGGTTGCCCTCATCCGGCGACACCCGATTTGTGAATCATCGGGCAACCATTATCAAGACTTGTAATAATCTTTTTTCGAATCATAATCATCTGTCCGCCGATCGGGAGCAATCGCTTCATCCCCGGCAGTCCTCCACCACTTTCGTCACTTCAGCCCAGACGGGCAGCACCAGCGGGGCAGCACCCACCGTTTCGACGACGAAGCGGCCCCGGCTGAACGCGATCTGGTCAAGCGCCTCGTCGCTGGCCGCGCGGGCCGCGACGAGTCCGGTCGTGCTTGCGGTCGCAGGCCATTGCACCGCGCCAAAACTGGTACGGATGGTAAGCGCGCCGCCGGTCGCGCCACCGCTGCGGACGAACAGGATGCGGCGGGTTGCACTGTCGCAATGGATGGTGAGCAGCGGCGCTGCTCCCGTCGGGCCAAAGCTTGCAGTCGATCCCCCGGCCTCCGTCGCATAGCGCCAGTCGCCCGGCGTGACCGGCCAGTCGGTCCAGTCGTTGCTCGCGACCGGCGGCGGCGCGGGCGATAGCTGCGGTGATGCCGTAGTGGGGCGCAAAGGCGCGAGCCGAGGCGTCTCAGCGGGGCGCGCGACACAGGAGGCGAGCGCGAAGCCCAGGGCCAGGACGGAAAGCTTCATGGGGGCGATAAAGCGCATGCGCGCCTGTATGGCCCAGCGGCCTCCAGCCCTCAACTGTTAAACGGGAGGCTGGATAGAGAGCGGACAAACAGGTCGGGTCGGTATGTTGGAAAAAAATCGCTTAGCTTCACAGTTTTCCCGCACATTGAGAAATTTCATAAGGATTCACGCGTATGTAGTGAAATATTATTTCGCGCCATGAGAAGGCGTGGTGTATAGAAACGGACAAGAGAAAGAGCCAAGGCGACTGGAAATGTGCCGCGCATAACGGCCTTTTACCAGCACCGCATTTTGTAGGACAGCAGCTCCCCGTAACCGCCAATTGCTGCGTAAGGGACGAGTGACCAGCAATCTAAGCGGCGTAAATGGCCGGTCGGTAGCGCGGTTCGGGGATAGGGTGGTCATGTTCGCGCGCGAAATCGAGCCACATGCCGATTGCAACCTGCGCTTCGGCAATCGCTTCGACCGGTGTGTCGCCATGCGCCGAGCAAGGCTTCAAATCCGGAACGTCGGCGATCCAGACATGGTCCTCTTTCGACCAGAAGACGTTGATATGATAATGGTGGCTCATCAGTCTTCCAGCGTTAGACCGTAAGCTTCCACCATATCAAGAAATTGCTCGACTTGATATGCCTTTGCATCCTTGCCGTTCGGCTGAACGATCATCGGACGGTCGATCCCGGTTCGGCCATAGACATGGTGGCTGCCGCTGACGCGCGTGAGGCGAAAGCCGAACGCTTCCAGCAGGCGTTGAAAATCGCGGAATGTCAGGTTGCGGCTGCCTTGGAGCAGACGCTGCAAGAGTTTGGCGGATTTGGGCATGACAAAGTCCTAGGCAACATCCGCCTTTGACAACGGATGGATATAAAAGGCTTTGCCTGCGTCAGATCGTTCGCCGTTTCACGATAGCCTGTCGGCCTTGACGCTTATTATCTAGGCGATCGCAGCGATCCTATCAACCCCCGAACTTCCGCTGCGTCCTTCCATAACGCATCTTCCGCGTGCCCGGCTTGCCTTCGGTGGCGCGGCCGCGCAGCGCAGCGACCTGCTGGTCGCTCGGCAACCCCAACTCGTCCGCCTCCAGCTTGCGGATTTCGTCGCGCAACCGCCCGGCTTCCTCGAACTCCAGATCCGCCGCCGCCGCGCGCATTTTCTTTTCCAGATCCTCGATATAGGCGCGCAGATTATGGCCGGCCATGTGGGGGCGGTCGGCGTCGCCGGTCTCGACCAGCACACTGTCCTTGTTGGAAACATGGGCGATGATGTCGCCGATGTTGCGCTTGATCGTGGTCGGCGTGATGCCGTGGAGGGCGTTATATTCCTTCTGCTTTTCGCGGCGGCGCCCGGTTTCGTTGAGCGCGCGCTCCATGCTGCCGGTGACGCGATCGGCATAGAGGATGACGCGGCCGTCGACGTTGCGCGCGGCGCGGCCGATCGTCTGGATCAGCGAGGTCTCGCTGCGCAGAAAGCCTTCCTTGTCGGCGTCGAGGATCGCGACCAGCCCGCATTCGGGAATATCCAGCCCCTCGCGCAGCAGGTTGATGCCGACCAGCACGTCATAGACACCCAGGCGCAGGTCGCGGATCAGCTCGATCCGCTCGAGCGTCTCGACGTCCGAGTGCATGT
>CAXUEQ010000037.1:0-25764 GCA_964250175.1 uncultured Sphingobium sp.
TACGCCAACGGCCCGCGCGGCTTCGCGCTGGCGTCGATGCGTTCGCCCACCCGCAGCCGCTATTATATTCAGGTGCCGCAGGGCGAAAGGCTGGAGGATTGGCCCGAGGGGCGGCTGTGGGATGAACTGGAGGGGCGCTTTGCCCCGCTGTCCGCCCATGGCGTGACCCGCGGCCCCGCGCTCGAAATGTCGATCGCGCCGCTGCGCTCCTACGTGTTCGAAACGATGCGCCACGGCCGGCTGTTCCTCGCCGGGGACGCCGCGCATATCGTGCCGCCGACCGGGGCGAAGGGGCTGAACCTCGCCGCGTCCGACGTCGCCTATCTGTCCGACGCGCTGATCGCCTTTTACGGCCGGGAGGACGATAGCGGCCTGCTGGGCTATCAGGACCGCGCGCTGGCGCGCATCTGGAAGGCCGAACGCTTTAGCTGGACGCTGACGCGGCTGATGCACAGTTTTCCGGGGCAAAGCCCGTTCGAGCGGCGGATGCAGATCGCCGAACTCGACTATCTCGCGCACTCCTCCGCGATGCAGACCGCGATTGCGGAAAATTACGTCGGCCTGCCGCTGTAGGATATTATTTAGGTCAAATCCCTGCCGCTCCGCTATCCACACTATTGTTAAATTCAGACTCTCGCCATGCTACCGGCTCTCCCAAAATAGGGCGTCGGTAAAAATCGGTCCACTGTTGCGATAGCTGCGGCGCATCATAAAACTGCCATCAAAGTTTCATCATTCCGTAGCGCACCGGCCCTAGCGCGCCCCTCGACAAGAGATCGAAGGGGACCATCCAATGACAAGTTTCAAAAATGTGCTGGCCATCGCGCTGGCCGGCACCGCGATGACCGCCTGTATGGCGGTTCCCGCGCTGGCGGCCGATGCGCCCGCTGCCGCAGCGCCGGCCGTTCCCGCCGATGGGCTGGCTGCGGACGATGCGGGTGACGCCATCGTCGTCACAGGCCGGACGACGCGCTCGGTGACACAGGTGTTGGGCGTCGAGATTCAGAAGATACTGCCCGGCATCAGCCCGCTTAAGGCGATCCAGACATTGCCGGGCGTCACCTTTCTGACCGCCGACCCGTGGGGCAACAACGAACAGAATATCTCGCTGTTCGTGCATGGCTTCAATGCGCAGCAACTGGGCTACACGCTCGACGGCGTGCCGCTGGGCGACCAGACCTACGGCAATTATAACGGCCTGTCGCCGCAGCGCGCGATCATTTCGGAAAATGTCGGCCGGGTGACGCTGGCGTCGGGCGCGGGCGATCTCGGCACGGCGTCGACCAGCAATCTGGGCGGCACGATCGACACTTTCTCCAGCGATCCGAAGGCGGACAGGGGCGGCACGCTCGCCCAGACCTTCGGCAGTCACAAGACGTTCCGCACCTATGTCCGGTTCGACACCGGCACGTTCGGCAATGGCAACAGCCTGTATGTTTCGGGCGTCCGTCAAAAGGCCGAAGCCTGGGATTTCAAGGGCAAGCAGGGCGGCTATCAGGCCAACGCCAAGTTCGTGCATGACGATTTGACCGGCAAGCTGACGCTCTACGCCGCCTATTCGGACAAGACCGAGCCGAACGAGGATGCCACTGCGATCGTCGTGCGCCCTGCTACCGGCACCACCGCAGCCGTCGACAATCGCGCCACGGCGCCCTATGCGCGCCCCTTCATCTATCCGAATTTCACCGACGCGGTGGCCTATTACAAGTCGCCTGAATATGCCGCTATCAACGCCGCGCCCGGCTCCAACTACCGCAATTACTACAGCGATGCGCAGCGCACCGATTATCTGGGCTATATCAAATATGACTGGAACGTCAGCGACAAGATCACTTTCTCCAACCAGGCCTATTACCATCATGACGATGGCGTCGGCGTGGTCGCCGGACCGATCACTGCCGCCGGATTGCCCCAGCTCTTCTCCTTTTACTATCCCAACCCCGCAGACAGCAATGCGAACAGCCCCGCCAACCTTGCGCGCCTGAGCGGTATCTTCGGCGGATCGGGCATCGCCACCCGCACGACCGAATATCGTATCGATCGCGGTGGATTATTGTCGGTGGTCAGGGCCGAGATCGGCGATCACAGCATCGAGGCGGGCGGCTGGTTCGAGCGGCAGAGTTCGTCGGCCTTCCGCCGCTGGTATGCGCTGGACGTCAACAACCCGTCCTCGCCCTATACCCGTCCGCACGACCTTGCCCAGCCACTGATCACTCAATATGGCAGTGAAGTGCGTGTGACCGAGTTGCAGGGCCACATCCAGGATAGCTGGAAGGTCTTGCCGACCCTGACGCTGATGGCCGGCTTCAAGGCGACCTATCAGAACGGCACCCAGCGCGTCGTCGTCCAGCCGATACCTGGGTCGTTCACCGGTTCGACCGCGCTGCCTAATGGCCGGATCAAGACCACCAAGGGCTTCCTGCCGCAATTCGGCCTGCTCTGGAACGTGAATGGTCAGGGGCAGATTTTCGTCAATGCCCAGAAGAATGTGCGCCAGTTCCAGACCAGCGCGGCGAGTGGCCTGTCGCCCTTCGCGCTTGGCAGCCAGGCGGCGTTCGACCTGTTCAAGACGAACATCAAACCCGAAAGCAGTTGGACCTATGAAGGCGGCCTGCGCTTCCAGCTACCGATCGACGGCGGCTTTCTAACCGGCTTTGACGGGCAGGTGAGCTATTATCATGTCGATTTCAGCAACCGGCTGCTTTCGATCAGTCCCAATCCGGTCATCACCTCAATCGTGAGCGGCGCGGCCCTGTTGCAGAATGTCGGCAGCGTAAAGACCGATGGCGTGGACATTGCGGGGACTCTTCGCTTCGGTAGCCATTTTTCGCTCTACAATGCACTGTCCTACAACCGGTCGCGCTATCAGGATAATTATGTCACCGGCACCACCACCGTGCCGACCGCGGGCAAGAATGTGCCGGGGTCGCCAGACTGGCTATACAAATTCATCGCCAGCGCCAATTACGGTATTTTCGACGTCCAGTTGACCGGCGATTATATGGGCCGCCGCTTCACGACCTTCACCAACGATCTGTCGGTGCCGGGCTATTTCACGATGGCGGGCCGGATCGGTGCGGCGATACCGTTGAGCGAAGGCAGTTTCGTGCACAATGTAAACGTCAGCCTCAATGTGACCAATATCACGAACAAGCGTGCGGCCTCTACGCTCAGCATCGCGGCGGCCACGGCAACCTTCAACCAGTTCCCGCTTGCGCCGCGCCAGGTCTTCGGCACGATCAGCGTCGGCTTTTGACGAGGACCGGTAGCGATGAATCGCAGACAGGCTCTGGGCACGATGGGTGCTGCGATCATCGCTGGTTCGGCGGACCGGGTTCCGGGGGCCGACCTCCCGGTTCGGCCCCCGGTCCGGTCGAAGCCACTCGTTTTCGGGCATCGCGGATGTTCGGCACTGCGACCCGAACATACGCTGGCTTCCTATGCCAAGGCGATCGCCGATGGCGCGGATTTTATCGAGCCTGACCTGGTGGTGACGAAGGATGGCGTGCTCATCGTCCGGCACGAGAATAATATCGCCGAAACCACCGACATCCTGCGCCACCCCGAATTTGCGGGCCGCAAGACGACCAAGACGATCGACGGGCAGGCGCTGACCGGCTGGTTCACCGAGGACTTCACGCTTGCCGAGTTGAAGACGCTGCGCGCGATCGAGCGGCTGGGCGCTGTCCGGCCCGAAAGCCAGAGCTATGACGGCCAGTTCCAGATTTTGACGCTGGAAGAGATGATCGACTTCACAGCGGCAGAAGCGGCCGCGCGGGGCAGGGTGATCGGGCTGGTGCCCGAACTCAAGCATTCCACCTATTTTGCAGGCATCGGCTTGCCCCTGGAAGATCGCTTCGTCGCGACCTTGGCCGCGCATGACTATACAAGGCGCAATCCTGTCGAGGTCCAGTCTTTCGAGATCGCGAATCTGCGTTATCTGCGGCGCAAGTTTGGACGCCCGGCCAATGTGAAACTGTTCCAACTGGTGGCGGAAGGGCCGATCATTCCCGCTGACGTTGCAAAGACGGGCGGGGCACTGACTTTCGATCAGATGGTGACGCCTGACGGGCTGCGCGAGATCGCGACCTATGCCGACGTCCTAGGGCCGCCAACGCGCGCCATCATTCCGCTGGACGCAACGGGCAAGCTTGGCAAAGCCCGCACGATCGTGACGGACGCGCATGCTGCCGGCCTGCTGATCCGGCCCTGGACCTTCCGTCCCGAAAACCGCTTCCTCGCCACCGACTATCGCAATGACGGTGGTGAGAATGCGAGAAACGAAGAGGGGTCGATCGCCGAAATCCGCCGCTATATCGCGACCGGGATAGACGGCTTCTTCACTGACGATCCCGCTCTCGGACGCCGTGCGGTGGACGGCAGCGCATAGTCGAACAGGCCCGAACCGGTCAGAACGGAACTTCGTCGTCCAGGTCATTGTCGAAATTGGGTCCGCTTGCACCCTTGGCGCCGCCCGCGCCTGAAGCGCGCCCGCCATTGCCATAATCATTGTCATAGCCGCCGCCCGCGCCGGAACTTGCGCCCCAGCCGTCATTACCGCCACCGGAGCGACCGCCCCCGCCCTGACCGCCGCCCGGCGCGCCATCCAGCATGGTCAGCACCGCGCCGGGACCCTGCACCATCACTTCGGTCGAATAGCGGTCATTGCCCGAAGCGTCCTGCCATTTGCGGGTGCGCAATTGTCCCTCGATGTAGATTTTCGATCCCTTGCGCAAAAAGCGCTCGGCGACGCCGACCAAGCCCTCGCCACCGATGACGACGCTGTGCCATTCGGTGCGCTCCTTCTTCTCGCCGGACATGCGGTCCTTCCAGCTTTCCGATGTCGCGATGCGGATATTGCAGATCTTGCCGCCATTCTGGAACGACTTGACCTCCGGGTCCGCGCCCAGATTGCCGACGAGAATGACCTTGTTGACCGAGCCTGCCATGATGCCTCCGAAACCGTAAAGGCCGCTCTTACAATCCCGCTGCGGTTGCAGTCCAGAACGTAATCCCCGCTGCGATATAGGCGAGCGTAAAAAGATAGCCGACCATGAATAGCGGCCAGCGCCAGCCATTGGTTTCGCGCCGCGTGACGGCGATGGTTGAAATGCACTGCGGCGCGAAGACGAACCAGGCGAGGAACGCCAGCGCCGTCGGCAGCGACCAGCGCCCCTTCAACCGGTCGCCCAGCCCTTTTTCCATGCTGGCTTCGTCATCATTCCTGGCTTCGAGCGAATAGACGGTGGCGAGTGCTGACACCGCGACTTCGCGCGCGGCCATCGCCGGGATCAGCGCCAGCGAAATATCGCGATTGAAGCCGATCGGCGCGAGGGCGACATTCAGTCCACCGGCGATCCGCCCGGCGATGCTGTAATCGATTGCCGGTTGCGTCGCATGATCCGGCGGCTTGGGATAGCTCAGCAACAGCCACAGGATCACCGTCGTCGTAAAGATGATCGTGCCGGCGCGCTTCAGGAAGATGACCGCGCGCTGCCATAGGCCGATCAGCACGTCGCGGGGGCGCGGCCACTGATATTTGGGCATTTCCATCAGGAAACCGCCGCTCTTGCCCTTGGCCACGGTCAGGCGCAGCACGACTGCGGCGGCGAGCGCGCCGACGATGCCCGCGACGTAGAGCAGGAACAGCACCAGCCCCTGCAGGCCGATGCCCAAAGGCCCGATCATTCCCACGCTGCGTGCCGGAATGAAGGCGCCGATAATCATCGTATAGACCGGAAGCCGTGCCGAACAGGTCATTAGCGGCGCGATCAGGATCGTCGTTAGCCGGTCCCTGGGATCGCTGATCGTGCGCGTCGCCATAATGCCCGGCACGGCGCAGGCGAAGGAAGAGAGCAGGGGAATGAAGGCTCGGCCGGAAAGCCCCACGCGCGCCATCAGCCCATCCATCATGAAAGCGGCGCGGGTCATGTAGCCGGTCGCCTCCAATATCAGGATGAAGAAGAAGAGAATCAATATCTGCGGCAGAAAAACGACCACCGACCCAACGCCGTTGATGACGCCATCGACCAGGAACGAGCGCAGGATACCATCAGGCAGCGCGGCGGTAACGGCGTCGCCCGCCGCTTTCGCCCAGCCGTCGATCATGCCCATCGGCGCGGCAGACCAGGCGAAGACCGACTGGAACATCAGAAACATCAGCCCGAGCAGCACGATGAAGCCGAGCACCGGATGCAGTACGATCCGGTCGACCGCCGCAGTCAAGCGGCGGGACGGCGTTTCGGCGACGATGCCGGCACGCGCAATCCTCTGCGCCTCGCGCTGGCGCGCCCCGAACTCCAGAACAGCGCGCGAGGGACGGAGCATGATCGGGCTTTCCCCGATCAACCGGTCCACTTCGGTCAGCAGATGATCGAGGCCGCGCTTGCGCACCGCGACGGTCGGGATCACCGGCACGCCCAGTTCGCGCGACAGGATCACAGCGTCCAGTTCCAGTCCGTCGCGGGTCGCCAGATCGACCATGTTGAGCGCGATCACGCTCGGCAGGCCAAGCTCCAGCAGTTCCAGCGCGAATCGCAGATGATTGTCGAGATTGGCCGCGTCGACCACGATCACCAGCGCGTCGGGCAATTTCTCGCCCGCCTGCTTGCCCAGCACGACATCGCGCGTCACCTGCTCGTCGGGGCTGTTGGGATCGAGGCTGTAGGTGCCGGGCAGGTCGACCAGCTCGACCGGGCGCCCGTCGCTCAGCGACAACCGGCCCGATTTGCGTTCGACCGTGACGCCGGGATAATTGCCCAGCTTCTGCCGCGCGCCGGTCAGCGCGTTGAACAGCGCGCTCTTGCCGGCATTGGGGTTGCCGACCAGCGCCACCAGCGGGAGCGTGCTCATGCCGCCTTGCCGGTCGTGCTTAGGGCCTCAGGGCCGGTTCGCACCTCGATCGCGGCGGCATGGGCGTGGCGCATCGCCACCGTCATCCGGCCGATACGGCAGGCGAGCGGGCCTTTGCCGAACAGGCCGATACGGTGCATCGCCTCCACGCTGGCCCCCTCGCACAGGCCGAATTCGCGCAGCCGCTGCCCCTCGGCGGGGGACAAGCTGTCCCAGTCGATGCTGTCGACATAGGCTGGCTGGCGAAGGGGAAGCAGGGTCAGGCGCAAGGGACGGGCTTTGAAATCCATGATTTGCGACTGATTATCAATATCCCGCCGGAAAGGCCAGTATCATTTGCGGCAGGATCGGCGTCGGCTCAGATCGCCGGATAACGCAGCCGCCCGATGAAGCGGGCAAGGCTCAACCGCTCGGTCGTCCCGCCGGTCAGTCGGGCCTTGGCCTTTTCGAACCGCATGATCCCGGCGATTCGCCGTGCCAGAAAAGCCCGCGTGTCCGCATAGCCCTCGCTCTCGTCGTCGAGGAAGACAAGCAGCGTCGCAGCATAGACCCCGCCCAGGATCGTGCGCTTGCTGTAATGATTATAGTCGGTCGCGATATCGCCCGCCGCGCGCCACATCACATCCGCCGCACGCCAGCCGAGCCGGGCCGACGCACGGAGATTGTGTGGCATTGCCAGCATTGCAAGTGCCCGCCGCAACGCTTCGCGATCGGGCGCGAGCAATGCCAGTCGCGCCTCGACCAGCGCGGTAATCCGGTCGCTTATTTTCAGGCCAGCCAGAAAGTCGGCGGGCAGGCGCATATGCATCGCCGCGTCGATATGCGCGAACCAGGCGTCGATCATCGCGACCGCCCCATCGGCAAAGGCGAGGCGGGCAATGGCGGGATCGATCCCGACGGATTGCGCGGCGCTTTCCACCGCCGCCTGTGTCCAGCCGTCGAAGGCGGCGTTGCGCGCCACGACCGGCGCGAGCGCGGGCCGAAGCTCGTCGAGGGTGAAGTCGGCGGGAATATCCAATGTCATGGCCCCTGTTCTAGGCGCGCCGGGGCAGGCCGACAAGTATCAGTGCGATCGCGATCGCCATCGCGCCCACACCGTCGAGCGGCGTCATCGTCTCGCCGAACAGCAGCCAGCCGACCAGCGCGCCGATCACCGGCTGGATCAGCAAGGTCAGCCCGACGATCAGCGGTGTGAACCACACAAGCGCATAGATAAGCAGGCCCTGGCCAATCACCTGGCTGGACAGGGCCAGGATCACCAGCGGCGTCCAGTCATGCGGCATGACCTGTTCCCCGCTGGCCAGCGCCAATAGCAGCAGCGGCAGTGCGCCGGTCGCGCTGGACACCGCCAGCACTGCCCAGTTGCCCAATATCCGGCGCGCACGCTGCAGGGCGAGAATATAGCCGGTGTAGAGAATGCCCGCGACGATACAGAGCAGGTCGCCCACCAAATAGCGGGGCGAGGCTTCATAGCTGTTGCCCACGAGCAGCGCCGTTCCCGCTGCCGCCAGCGCCAGCGCGACGATCTGGCCCGCGCTTGGCCGCTGGCGCAGCACCGCCATGCCCCATAGCGGTAGCAGCAGGCTGGACAGATTGCCGAACAATGTGGCGTTGGCGACCTTGGTGCGCAGGATACCCGCATGCCAACTGGCAAGATCGGCGGCGAAGAAGATACCGCCCAGTCCAATCAGCGCCCAGAGCATCGGCGTCAGCCTAGCAACATTCTGTCGGCGCAGGCGCATGAATAGAAAAAGCAGGGGCAGGGCAAGGAATAGTCGCCAGAAGCCTGCGGCGGTCGGCCCGACATCGGCCAGGCGCACCAGCATAGGCCCGAAGGACAGCAATATATTCGCGGCAACCAGCGCGGCGAAGGCCAGCCGCGGCGGACGCACGGGAACCGGGCGGTCATCCGCCTGTTCCAACGATTGACCGGGTGCGGGGATTGAAAGCGTCATGCGCAGCCCCTAGCTGGCGGGAGCGATAAAGTCCCGTTGCATTTCGCTACGCTATTTGGAGCCAGACCATGCCCACGCTTTTCGACCCAATCCAGTTTGGCGCGATCGCCGCGCCCAACCGCATAGTGATGGCGCCGCTGACGCGTGGACGCGCTTCGCGAACCCATGTGCCGACAGACCTGATGATCGATTATTATCGCCAGCGCGCCAGCGCGGGGCTTATCATCACCGAAGCCACCGGCATTTCACAGGAAGGGACCGGCTGGCCTTATGCGCCCGGCATCTGGTCCGACGAACAGGTCGAAGCGTGGAAGCCGGTGACTGATGCGGTGCACAGCGCCGGCGGCCGCATCGTCGTGCAACTCTGGCATATGGGCCGGCTCGTTCACCCCGATTTCCTCGATGGCGCGCCGCCGGTGTCGGCCAGCGCGACAACCGCGCCGGACAAGGCCTATACCTATAATGGCAAGCAGCCCTATGCGCAGGCCCGGCCACTCGATAGCGAGGAAATTCCGCGCATCCTCGACGATTATGCCCATGCCGCGCGCAATGCGCTGGCCGCCGGGTTCGATGGTGTGCAGATCCACGCCGCCAACGGCTATCTGATCGACCAGTTTCTGCGCGACGGCGCCAACCAGCGGACCGACGATTATGGCGGCAGTCCCGCCAATCGTGTGCGCCTGCTCAGCGAAGTGACCCGCGCGGTCGTGGCTGAGGCGGGGGCAGGGCGCACCGCCGTGCGATTCTCTCCCAACGGCGACACGCAGGGCGTGATCGACAGCGATCCGGCGTCGGTCTTCGCCGTGGCGGCCGACGCGCTCGACGCGATCGGCATCGCCTTTCTGGACCTGCGGGAATTGGGACCGGACGATGCGTTCGAACGCACCGACCAGCCGCGCCAGTCGCCGCTGATTCGTCGCCATTTCCGTGGCCCCCTGGTGCTGAACAATGGCTATGACGCCGAACGGGCGCAGGCCGATCTCGATGCGGGCGTCGCCGATGCGATCGCCTTTGGCCGCGCCTTCATTTCCAACCCGGACTTGCCCGAGCGGCTGGCGAAGAAAGCGCCGCTCGCCAAGGCGGAGATGGCGACCTGGTACACCCAGGGCGCCGAAGGATATACCGACTATCCTGCGCTCGAATCGACTGACGCCTGAACCGATGGTCCGCCGCCCGGTCACGACCGGCGCGGCGGGCTTTCGTCTGTCAGCCGAAGCGCTGTTTCAGGTCGAACATGGCGATCGCCGCCTTGGCCGCTTCGCCGCCCTTGTCCTTCTCGGTCTTTTTCGCGCGGGTCAACGCCTGCGCCTCATTCTCGACGGTTAGGATACCGTTGCCAATCGGAATGGCGTCGAGCGACAGTGCCATCAGGCCGCGCGCGCTTTCGTTGGACACGACTTCGAAATGATAGGTCTCGCCGCGAATGATTACGCCGAGCGCGACGAAGCCGTCATAGCGGCCGCTCTCCGCCGCCAGCGCGATGGCGCCGGGAATCTCCAGCGCGCCCGGAACGGTCAGCACTTCGGCACGATGTCCGGCATCCTCCAGCGCGGCGGTCGCGCCTTCGATTAGCAGGTCGTTGAGATGGTCGTAGAAGCGCGCCTCGACGATCAGGAATTTGGCCATGCTCTTCTTCCTTCAGATATCGAATTTGCGTTCGCCGACGACCGCCAGATCATAGCCGTCCAGCGCGACCAGGCTGTGATGGCTGTTCGTCAGCAATATCATGTCATGCACGCCCATTTCGGCCAGAATCTGCGCGCCGACGCCATAATCGCGCAATTCGTCCATCTCGCCCGGCTCCGCCGCGCCAGATCCCTCATGCTGGCCCGCCGCTTCATACTGGATGGTGCGACTGAAACTGTCGGGAGTGCGGCGGTTCAGCAGAACGATCAGCCCGGCCCCCTCACGCGCGATAATGTCCATCGATTTGGCCAGCAGGTTGCTGCGCGCGCCTTCCATCCCGAAAATATCGCTCAACGGCGCGGTCTGGTGCATTCGCACCAGCGTCGGCATGTCCGGATCGATCCTGCCCTTCTGCAGCACGATCTGTTCGGTTTCGGTTGCCCTGTTGAAAAAAGTAAGCGCCTTCCACGCGCCGCCCCAGCGGCTTTGGAACGATACCTCGACGCGCTTTTCGACCAGATGATCGTTGCGGCGACGATAGGCGATCAGGTCGCGGATCGTGCCGATCTTGAGCCGGTGCTTTTGCGCGAAGGGGATCAGGTCGTCGAGCCGGGCCATCGTGCCGTCATCCTTCATGATCTCGCAGATCACGCCGGACGGGTTGAGACCGGCCAGGCGGGAGACGTCGACCGCTGCCTCGGTATGGCCGGTGCGGACCAGCACGCCGCCGTCGCGCGCGACCAGCGGAAAGACGTGGCCGGGCGTCACGATATCGGTCGCGCCGCGCGACGCATCGATCGCCACCGCCACCGTGCGCGCGCGATCGGCGGCGCTGATGCCTGTGGTCACGCCGTCGCGCGCCTCGATCGACACAGTGAAGGCGGTTTCGTGCCGGGTGCCGTTGGCGCGGCTCATCAGGTCCAGACCGAGTTGGTCCACCCGCTGTTTGGTCAGCGCCAGACAGATAAGGCCGCGTCCGTGCGTCGCCATGAAATTGATTGCGTCGGGCGTCGCCATTTGCGCGGGGATAACCAGATCGCCCTCATTCTCGCGATCCTCGTCGTCAACCAGGATGAACATGCGGCCGTTACGCGCCTCGTTGATGATTTCTTCGGGCGAGGCGAGGGCGGTGCCGCCTTCGCGCCGGATCAGATAATCCTCCAGCTTGCCGAGCGTGTCCGCCGTCGGGTTCCAGTCATTTTCACCCAGACGGCGCAGGCTGTTGGCGTGCAACCCGGCGGCCCGCGCCAGGCCGGAACGCGACATCCCACCCTCGGTGACGAGAGTGCGGATGGTATCGATGAGTAGAGCTGCCATTTGGGGAACGCCTGTAGTGAATCTGTTCGCCGCATATCACATCGCAATGTGATTATTGCAAGACCGCAATCACATTTTCATTTCAGGCGGCAGAGAGGCTTTGAATACGCGCCAGATAGCGGGTCAGCACATCGATCTCGATATTGATCGAGCGACTGACCGCCAATGTATCGAACGTCGTTACGCTTGCGGTGTGCGGAATGATGTTCAGGCCGAACATCACCGCGTCGTTTGTGTCTGTCACACTATTCACGGTCAGCGAAATGCCATCCAGCGTCACCGATCCCTTGGGTGCGATGAACGGTGCGAGGGATCGAGGGGCGCGGATGGTCAGGCGCAGCGAATCGCCTTCGTCCTCCAGCGCGCTGACGGTGCCGACGCCATCGACATGGCCGGTCACGATATGCCCGCCCAGTTCGTCCCCCACCCTGAGTGCGCGTTCCAGATTGAGGCGCGACCCTTGCACCCATAAGGGCGCGGTGCGCGAAATCGTCTCGCCCGATGCATCGACCGCGAACCAGCCACCGCCCGCATCGTCCCGCCCTTTGTCCACGACGGTCAGGCAGACGCCTGAACAGGCGATCGACGCGCCGATCGCCACGCTATCCATGTCGTAGCCGCTCCCTATGACGAGACGCAGGTCGCCCCGCTGTTCGATGCTGCGGACGGTGCCGATGTCGGTGATGATTCCGGTGAACATGGCCTTTCCCTATGCGCTCGGGACGCGCGCGTAAACCTCCAGCCGATCCGGTCCCAGCATGCGCGATTGGGTCGCGGTCCAGCGGCCATGCGCGGCATCGAGGGACGCAAGGCCGATATCGCCCAGCGAAGCCAGACCGTCCCCGATCAGGATCGGCGCGCGATACAGCAGCAGCCGATCGACCAGATCCGCGCGCAGGAAGGTGGCCGCCGTCTTGGCGCCACCCTCGACCATCAGATGATCGACCGCTTCGAGTGTCGCGATGTCCTGTGGGGCGCGGATGATGTCCCACCCTGGCGGCGGGTCGCCGCTACCCAGCATGATGCGGCGGGGCGACCGCCTTTCCAGCCCGGTCAGGCGCACGTCGAGCCGCGGAGCATCGGTGGCGACGGTGCCACGTCCCACCATGATCGCGTCATGCCGCGCGCGTTCCAGATGGCCGTGCGCGCGCGCCGCGGCGCCTGTAATCCAGCGGCTGGATCCATTGGCCAGCGCGATTTTCCCGTCGAGCGAGGTGGCAAGCTTCAGCGTAACATGCGGCCGCCCCAGCGTCTGGCGCAGGAAAAAGCCCGCCATGGCATGTTCCGCCTCCTTTGCGAGCAGACCCTGTTCGACCGTCATGCCCCGCGCCCGCAGATAAGCGATGGCTTGCCCGTCGGTGCGCGGATCGGGGTCGCGCGCGGCGATCACCAGCCGGGCAATGCCCGCGCGCAACAGCAGGTCGACGCAGCGCGGCCCGCGTGGGGAAAAATGAAAACAAGGCTCCAGTGTGACATAGGCGGTCGCGCCCTGCGCCCGGTCGAGCGCCTGATCGAGCGCCTGCGCTTCGGCATGGGGCCGCCCGCCCATCTGCGTCCAGCCGCGCCCGACGACATGACCGTCGCGCACGATGACGCAACCGACCGCCGGGTTGGGCGTGGACAGTCCCCGGCCGCGCCGCGACAGCGCGATCGCGGCCGCCATGATGCGGCGGTCGGCATCCGCGTTCGCCATAATCGCAGTCAGGGCTGCGCGGCCTTGGGCTTTTCGGGTAGGCCACCCCTCGCTTCGGCCTTGGCCAGACGATCGTCCAGTTGTTCGTTGATCGCCTTGATCGCGACTGCGCGCTTTGCACCGTTGCGCGCCGCTTCCTCGCGCCATTCCACCCCGGTCATGTCGGCGAACGCCTGCATCCTTTTCTGCTGTTTGCGCAGCGCCAGTTCGGATCGAGCCAGGTCCATCTTCTGCTGCAGGATGATGGTCGCGTCGGACCGGTTGGCGTTCCAGCTCTGGAAATAGAATATCTTGTTGCGTGTCGGCATGGTGTTGGTGTTGGAATCGGCCAGAAACGCCCAGATGATGACCCAGGTCAGCGCCATCGACAGGCCGACCAGCGGCCATTTATGCGCGCGCCGTTCGGAAAAATAGCTCCAGAAGTCGCCAAGCGCGCTTTTGGGCGAAACGGGACGGGGGAATATCGACATGACGCCCATATAGGGCCAGACGGGCGGCGAGGAAAGACCGCCGCCCGCCCGTTTCGTGTCCGCTCAGCGCTCGATCTGGAAATGCACGGTCAGGATGCGGACCCCCTCGACCGGCTGTCCGTCGCGCGTCGCCGGACGAAAGCGCCATTTGCGCAGCGCCTGGGCTTGCGTCACGTCCCAGAAGGCGTCGTTGGTCGCAAACAGCTTCTCGACCGCGAGGACCCGGCCTTCGGCGCTGATCCGCACGCGAACGGTCACCTTGCCCTCCTGCTCGGCGCGCTGCATCGCGGGGGGATAAGCGGGCTGGAAATCGCGGGCGTAGCGCGGATCGTTCATCGCATCGACCAGCACCGCTATGGGTGGCGGATCGGCCGGGCGGACATAGTCTCCGCCATTGCCGCCCAGCGCGCCCGTATCGACCGGATCGCCGCCCGCGACACTGGCGCCCGTATCGAGATCGATCCGCTTCGGCGGACTATAGGAGTCGCTGACCGGCTTCTGCAGTTGCGGCGTTTCCGCCTTTTTCCGCACGGCCTCGTTTGGCGGCGGCGGTGGCGGATCGTTTGGAACGAGAGAGACCCAGATGGGGTCAGGCGTGAAATGATCGATACCCTCCCTGGGCATCAGCAGGAACGCGCCCACCACGACGGCATGTACGGCGATCGCGCCGCCTATGCCGATCGGCGAGGCTTTCCGTGCGCCATAGCCGCCCAGTTCCTGTTCCTTCCGCGAAACCCGTTGCATCGCATCTCTCCCATTTTTTGCGCACCATTGGCCGGCGCAAAGAAATGATACAACATCACAAATGTCACGCAAGAGACTTGTGCGGACAGGATATCGATCCGGCTATATCTGTAGCCGGGGGACTAGCCCCTGCTATCCGGAGCCATGCCGTGTGCCAGATCAAGCCCCGCCGCTCCATGGGCTGCCGTATGGCTTGGCGCATGCAGCGGTTCGACATAGTCCGGCTCCTCGACCTCCAGCATTCCCTCCCATTGGGTGATGACGCTGGTGGCGATGGCGTTGCCCAACACGTTGGTACAGGTGCGGCCCATATCCAGAAACTGGTCGATCGCCAGGATGAAGGCGATACCCTCGACCGGCAGGTCGAACTGCGCCAGCGTCGCGGCGACCACGACCAGCGACGCGCGCGGCACCGCCGCTATGCCCTTGCTGGTGATCATCAGCACCAGCAGGATCGTGATCTGCGTCATGATCGGCAAATGGATATTATAGGCCTGGGCAATGAAGATGGTCGCAAAGCTGGCATACATCATCGACCCGTCGAGGTTGAAGCTGTAGCCCAGCGGCAGCACGAAGCCCGAAATACGGCGCGGCACGCCGAAACGGTCGAGCTGTTCGAGCATCTTGGGATAGGCGGCTTCGGACGACGCCGTGGTATAGGCCAGCAGCAGCGGTTCGCGCACATATCTGAGCAGCGTGAACAGCCGCTTGCCCAGCACCAGGAATCCGGCCAGCCCCAGAATGCACCAGAGCGACAACAGGCCGAGATAGAATTCGCCGATCAGCTTGCCGAATGTGGCGAGCACGCCAAGCCCCTGCACCGTGATGACCGACGCCAACGCTCCGAACACCGCGAACGGGGCCATGCGCATGACATAAGTGGTGACCTGCAGCATCAGCTCGACCAGCGCTTCGACCAGCGCGACGATGGGCTTGCCTCTCTTACCGATCGCCGACAGCGCGACACCGACGAACAGGGAGAAGATCACGATCTGAAGGATCGCGTTGGTCGCCATTGCGTCGATCATCGAGGTCGGAAAGATGTGCAGCACGAAGTCGCGGAAATTGAGCGCCGTCGTGTCCACGGTCGCCGCGCCGCCGGTGCGCACGAGGTTGAGACCGACGCCCGGCTCGAACAGGTTGACGAAGAACAGGCCCAGGCCGATCGAAACGAGGCTGGCGACGATGAACCACAGCAGCGCGCGCCCGCCGATCCGTCCCAGCGCTGCGCTGTCGCCCATATGGGCGATGCCGCTGACCAATGTGCCGAATACCAGTGGCGCGATAATCATCTTTATCAGATGCAAAAAGATGTCGGCCAGCAGATGAAAATAACTCGCGACCTCCTTGGCCAAGACATGATCCGCGCCGACCAGCCGATGGGCGACATAACCGGCGACGACACCCAGGATCATGCAGGCCAGGATGATGGAAGTCAGGCGTTTGGCCATTAGAACCCCGAAATGATGTGCGTGCGTTGCAAGCCTAACGCGCAGGAGCACATATCGCAACGCAAGCCGCCGGCGCGGTAACAGCATGGCGAGAAAGCAATAAAGGAGAGGGCCAGCCATCCTGCGATGACTGGCCCCGATAATTGACCTTTAGTGATAGCGGTTTTTGGGTCAGGGCGTCGTGGTCGTCCCGGCAGAGCCGCCGGCGCTGACACCCGCCGAACTGCCCGGAGCCGATGCGCCGGTCGATACGGAACCGGTGCCGGATGTCGCGCCGGGCGTTGCCGAGGTCGATCCGCTGCTACTGACCCCCACGTCGGTACCGGCCGCGGTTCCATGTGCCGCCTTGGCTTCGTCGCGGGCTTGCTGACGTGCGGTGCGGGCTTCGGCGCGGGTCTGCGCAGCGGCATCACGTGCTTCATTGCGTGACGCGCGGGCGGTATCGCTGGCGGTCGAGCCGACGCTGCCGGTGGTCTGTTCGACCGGGCCGGTGACGCCGGTCGATCCCGATCCGCTCGCGCCGACCTGACCAGTTGCGCCGCCAACGGTTCCGCCGACGGCCCCACCGACCTGTCCTCCGCCGGTAAGCTGTGCCTGTGCGCCCGTGGCGGCCAGTGCAAGTGCGGTCATCGGTATCAGATATTTCAACATGGGTCGTCTCCTGCAGTGCGCATTGTCGCGCTCGTCTTGTGCAGGTTAAAACGCACTATGTTCGCTAATGTTGCCTTTGGACGGGGTTCATTCGCCACACTGGGCGCGGTTAAGCAACCGCTGGTCCGCTAATACCAGCGCCATCATCGCTTCGACCACGGGCACGCCGCGTATGCCGACGCAGGGATCATGACGGCCTTTGGTGATGATGTCGGCGGCCTCGCCCGTACGAGTCACCGTATCGACGGGGATCAGAATCGAACTTGTCGGCTTGAACGCGACGCGGATTTTGACCGGTTGGCCGGTCGAAATGCCGCCTGCGATGCCGCCCGCATGGTTCGCGCCGAATTGCGGCAGGCCATCTGCGCCGGGGCGCATCGGATCGGCATTCTGTTCGCCGCGCAACCGCGCAGCCGCAAAGCCGTCGCCGATCTCCACGCCCTTGACCGCGTTGATGCTCATCATCGCCGCCGCCAACTCGCTGTCCAGCTTGGCATAAAGCGGCGCACCCCAGCCTGCCGGCACGCCGCTGGCGATGCACTCGACGACCGCGCCCAGCGAGGAGCCATCCTTGCGCGCGCCGTCGACCAGCGCTTCCCAGCGCTTTGCGGCCTCCGGATCGGGGCAGAAAAAGGGATTTTCGTCTATCGCCGCCGCGTCGAAACGCGCATAATCGATAGGGTCGCCGCCAATCTCGCTGACATAGGCGAAGATATCGACGTCCGGGATCACCAACCGCGCCACCGCACCTGCTGCGACCCGCGACGCGGTTTCGCGCGCGCTTGACCGCCCGCCGCCGCGATAGTCGCGGAAGCCATATTTGGCGTCGTAGGCATAATCGGCATGGCCAGGGCGATAGGCTTTGGCGACGTCCGAATAATCCTTCGATCGCTGGTCGGTATTTTCGATCATCAGGCTGATCGGCGTGCCGGTGGTCTTTCCCTCGAACACGCCCGAAAGGATTCGCACTTCATCGGCCTCGCGCCGTTGCGTGGTGAAGCGCGAGGTGCCGGGCTTGCGCTTGTCCAGATAGGGCTGAATGTCGGCTTCGTGCAACGCCAGTCCGGGCGGGCAGCCATCGACCATCGCACCGATGGCGGGACCATGACTCTCCCCCCAGGTCGAAAAGCGAAAAACGCGCCCGAATGTATTGAAACTCATATTCTCCTCTCCCCTTGGGGGAGAGGAAGGGGCCCGATCGCCGAAGGCGAATGAGAAAATGAGGGCCTGAATTGCGCGCCAGCCAAGATCGTCTGCACCACCCCGTCAATATTGGTCATTACATCAGTATTGGAAAAACGCAGGACATAATATCCTTCGCTTGCCAGCCATGCCGACCGCTTTTGATCCTGCTTTTTCCTAATAATATGGGTGTCGCCGTCAACCTCGATGACAAGCTTGGCTTCGGCACAGAAAAAATCGGCCATACAGGGTCCAATCCAGACCTGACGGCGAAATTTGAGGTTGGCGACCTGACGGTTGCGCAGTTTCGACGAGAGGTGCTTTTCCGGCCCGGTCGCTTCGTGACGCATCGCGCGCGCACGATTCAGCGAATCCGGCTTGTCATGGTCCGGGCGCTTCACAGGCCCACTCTCCCACTCGGCTACACCGAGCGGGGCCCTCCCTCTCCCCCTGTGGGAGAGGGGATTGCTCATTTGTCCAAAGCGATGTCGGGTGCGTCTTCCGCCTTCATGCCGACCACATTATAGCCCGCGTCGACATGGTGGATTTCACCGGTCACGCCGCTCGACAGGTCGCTCAGCATATAGAGACCCGCGCCGCCGACATCGTCGATCGTCACGTTGCGGCGCAGCGGTGCGTTCAGTTCGTTCCATTTCAGAATGTAGCGGAAGTCGCCGATGCCGCTCGCGGCCAGCGTCTTGATCGGGCCGGCCGAGATCGCGTTCACGCGGATATTTTCGGGGCCAAGGTCCATCGCCAGATATTTGACGCTGGTTTCCAGCGCCGCCTTCGCCACGCCCATCACATTATAATGCGGGATCACCTTTTCCGCGCCATAATAGCTCAGCGTCAGGATCGAGCCGCCCTCGGGCATCAGCGGCCGTGCGCGCCGGGCGACGGCGACCAGGCTATAGGCAGAGATATTCATCGTCAGCAGGAAATTTTCCAGACTGGTGTCGACATAGCCGCCGCGCAATTCATTCTTGTCCGAAAAGCCGATCGCATGGACCACGAAGTCGAGGCGTCCCCAGCGCTTTTCGATCGCGTCGAACGTCGCGTCGAGGACATCCATGTCGGACACGTCGCACGGGATCAGGAAATCGGACCCGACTTCGGCGGCCAGCGGGCGCACGCGCTTCTCCAGCGCTTCGCCCTGATAGGAAAAGGCCAGCTCCGCGCCATGGGCGGCCAGTTGCTTCGCTATGCCCCAGGCAAGCGATTTGTCGTTGGCAAGCCCCATGATCAGGCCGCGCTTCCCCTGCATCAGGGTGCCTTTCGTCTCGGCGGTCATGGGGTATGCAACTCCTGTAACTGCGGTGCGCGCTGGTCGTCCTCGTCCGGGAAATCGGCCAGCGCGGCGTTGAGTTCAGCGCCAATAACCACGCCAAGCCCCACGAGGAAGAAAAAAATGAGCGTAATCATGACGCCGGCAAGACTGCCATAGGTCAGGTCGTAATTGGTGAGGTGCGCCAACGCCAGCGGCAGGAGCAGCAACGTCCCATACCACCAGAGCGACGTGAGCAGCGCACCGGGCCATTTCGGGAACTGCCGGCCGCGATAGGCGCTGGGCGTCAGCGATAGAAACAGCGACCACAGGGCAAAGGTCAGCACCACCATCGGCACCAGCTTGGTCAGCGCGATGATGCGCACGGCATTTTCGGCATAGGGCCGGATCGCGCCATCCAGGAAGGGCAGGATGCGGTGCGCGAATTCGTCGGCGGCGTTGACCATCACCTGCAACGACAGCGCGACCATCGCCGCGATTACGCTGAGGATGATGATACCGATCGACCATAATCGATATTGCCAGAAGGCGCGCGTGCTCTTGGTCCCGTAAGCGCGGCGCAATATGTCGCGGATCGTCTCGATCAGGCTGCCGACCGTCCACAGGCCGACGAGCGCGCCCAGCCAGATCAGGCCGCTGGACACGCGGGCGTTGATGACCTGCTCGACCGGCGCGCGCAACACATCGGCGACGCCGCGCGGCACCGTGAGCAAAAAGGCGTTGACCGCGGCCAGCCCATCCTGCGTCCGGCCGAAGATGCTCGCGATCGCCGCCGCGACGATGAAGAAGGGAAACAGCGTCATCAACGCCATATAGGCAAGATTGCCGGCATGGATGAAGCCGTCGGTATAGACGCCGATCGCCACCCGCTTGACGATCTCGAACGCCCGCGCGCTGACGCCCAGCCGCGCGAGGCTGTGCGGAACCGGGCTTTTCTTGCGCGCCTCGGGCGATACGGGGGAAAGGTCTCTCAAGCGGCGTCAGAGGCCGAGCTTGCCGCGCACCGCGCGCGTGTCGCTCCAGCTTTCGATAAACGCGTTCAGCGCCGCATCGTCGGCCGGTACGTCGATCATCACCGTCACCAGTTGATCGCCCCGCACACCGTCCTTACCCGTAAAGCCACGCCCTTTCAGGCGCAGCGTCTTGCCCGATACAGAGCCGGCGGGAATGCCGAGCATCACCGGCCCATCGACCGTCGGCACCTTCAGCTTGCCGCCCTTCACCGCCTCGTCGAGGGTGATGGGCAGGTCGATACGGACATTGTCGCCATCGCGGGTGTAGAAGGGGTGTTTGCGCACGTCGATCGTTACGATCGCATCGCCGGCCCCGCCCGGTCCCGGCTGACCCTTGCCGGTCAGCCGCATCTGTGTGCCGGAATCGACGCCCGCAGGAAGCTTGAGGTCGATCGTCTTGCCATCCTGCAGCGTGATGCGCTGGGGGGCGAGTGTAGCGGCATCGACGAAATCGACCGCCAATCGATAGGCGACGTTCGCGCCCTTTGGCGGCGCCGCGCCGCGCCCGCGTCCAAAACCGCTGAAGCCGCCGCCCTGCTGGCGCCGCGCGCCGCCGAACAACCCTTCGAACATATCGCCGAAATCGCCGCCTTCGCTGAATTCGAAGCCCCCGCGCCCGCCGGGATGGCCCCCTGTGCCTGCACCGCCATAGCCGAACGGCATCGCCGGATTGCCATCGACGTCGATTTCGCCACGATCGAACTGGGCGCGCTTGTCCTTGTCGGTCAGCAGGTCGTAGGCGCGCGTAATCTCCGAAAATCGTTCGGCGGCTTTCGGATTATCCTTGTTCCGGTCGGGATGATGTTCCTTGGCGAGCGTGCGATAGGCCTTTTTGATGTCAGCCTCGCCCGCCCCGCGCGCCACGCCCAATATGCTGTAGGGATCGGCCATTTTCGCCCTTAAAATCCTCGGTTCGTTTCTGGGTTCGTATTGCGCGCTATCATGTGGCAAGCCTGTTGTCGCTGTTCAAGCACGGATCGGCACCCTAGATACCGGTCATGACCGATGCGACCGACGCGCCCGCCACTGATCCTTTCGCCCTCTTCGACCTGTGGTACGAAGAAGCACGCGCGAAGGAGCCGAACGATCCCAATGCGATGGCGCTGGCGACGGTCGATGGCGAAGGCCGCCCGTCGGCGCGCATGGTGCTGCTGAAGGGGCATGGGCCGGACGGGTTTGTCTTCTACACCAATTTCGAGGGTCGCAAGGCGCAGGACCTGGCCGGCAATGCGCATGCCGCCCTGCTGTTCCACTGGAAATCCTTGCGCCGTCAAATCCGTATCGAGGGCGATGTCACGCCGGTCGCCGACCCGGTCGCCGACGCCTATTTCGCGACCCGCAGCCGCGATTCCCAGCTCGGCGCCTGGGCGTCCGACCAGTCGCGCCCGCTGCCGTCGCGCGGCTTGTTCATGGACCGCTTCGCGCAAGTGCAGGCGCGGTTCGCGGGGCAGGAGGTGACACGCCCGCCGCACTGGTCGGGCTTTCGCGTCGTGCCGCGCCGGATGGAATTCTGGCAGGACCGCGCGTTCCGCCTGCACGAACGCTGGCTCTACACCCCTCTGGGCGACGGCTGGACGACGGGCCAGCTATACCCATGAACGCGCGGATATGAGCAAGCCGACAGCAAAACGCGCCGCGATGGCGAGCGTCGGCGTGGCAGCGATCTTGCTGGTTCTGAAGCTCGTCGCGGTTTCGCGCACCGGATCGGTCGCGATGCTGGGATCGCTGGCCGATACCGGACTCGATCTTGTCGCCAGCCTCGTCACCCTGCTGGGCGTCAGCATCGCCGCCGCTCCGGCGGATCGCGACCATCGCTTCGGTCATGGCAAGGCGGAAGCATTGGCGGCCTTGTTTCAGGTCGCGCTGATCGCGGTCGCGGCGGGGGGGATTGCCTGGCGCTCGATCGCTTTTCTGTCGGGAACCCATGAAACGGCGTCGGCCGAAACGGGGATCGGCGTGTCGATCGTGGCCATCCTGCTCAGCCTTGGCCTGATCGCTTATCAGAAGCGCGTGATCGCGGCGACCGGGTCGCTCGCGATCGGCACCGACAGCCTGCATTATCAGTCCGACCTGGCGCTCAACCTGTCGGTCATCGCGGCGCTGGCGCTCGACCAATATGCGGGTTTCAGCGGCGCCGACCCGCTGTTCGGGGTCGGTATCGCGCTGTGGCTCGGCTGGGGGGCATGGACCGCGGCCAACGGCGCGATCGATCAGTTGATGGACAGGGAGTGGCCGGTCGCCGAACGCCAGCGCTTCCTGGACATCGCCGCGCGCCATCCCGAGCTGAAGGGCATTCACGACCTGCGCACCCGGTCGAGCGGGGCGCAGCGCTTCGTGCAATTCCACGTCTGGGTCGATCCGGCGATGACCGTCGCGCAGGCGCATGACGTGATGGACGAGGTGGAGGCGCGGTTGGCGCATGAATTTCCCGGCGTCGAAATCCTGATTCACCCCGATCCGGAGGGGCATAGCGACAGCGGCGATCCGCTGGCCGAGACCGAGGCGGCACATTTGCTTGTCCGGCCGGACGATAGCCAATAAACGCGCATCGTCGCAGGGCGACAGGCTGCGACGCCCTGCGAATTGCGATCCTGCCCGCCCGATTTCCGAAGGAGCCGCCATGACCCGCCTGCCGATCACTCAGGTCGACGCCTTCGCCGAAGCGCCCTTCACGGGCAATCCCGCCGCGGTGATGCCGCTCGAACGCTGGTTGCCCGATAAAATCTTGCTGGCCATCGCGGCTGAAAACAATCTCTCCGAAACGGCTTTCACCATCCCCGACGCGACCGGCGCGGCGGATTATGAACTGCGCTGGTTCACCCCGGCGGTGGAGGTCGCGCTCTGCGGCCATGCGACGCTGGCGAGCGCGCATGTGCTGATGACGGACGAGGCGATTCGTTTCCGCACCCGCCAGTCGGGCATCCTCGATGTGCGGCGCGACGGGGCGGGCTACGCCATGGCGTTACCGGTCCGGCAGCCCGCAGCGAAGGCCATGCCCGGCCTTGCCGCAATGCTGGGCGGCAAGGTTCTGGAAAGTCATTGGCATGACGCGGGATATGCGCTGTTCGTCCTGGCCGACGAAGCGGCGGTGCGGGCGCTGACGCCCGATTTCGCTACGATGAGGCAGGCCGACAATATCCTGTGCATAGCCACCGCGCCAGGCGACAGGACGGATTTCGTCAGCCGCGTATTCGCGCCCGGCGCGGGAATAGACGAGGATCCTGTGACCGGGTCCGCCCATTGCATGGCCACGCCCTATTGGGCGCAGCGCCTGGGCAAGACCCGCATGACCGCCTATCAGGCCTCGGCGCGCGGCGGTCATCTGACCTGCGCGCTGAAAGGCGACCGGGTGATCCTGGGCGGTCGCTGCCGCGCGGTGATGGAGGGGACGTTCCTGCTCTAGCGGGCGTAGAGCCGCACCAGCTTCGCCAGCGCCGCGCGCAGCGGGACGCGCTCTTCCTCGGTCGATACGCCCAGCCGCACGATCGTCAGCCGCTGCGCCGGGGAGACCAGTATATATTGGCCGCCATGGCCGATGCAGGCGAACAGGCGGCGCGATGCGTCGCCCGGAAAGAGCGGGCTGTCTCCCGCCGCTTTCGGAGCCGCGCGATTCAGCCAGAGATGCCCGCCATAGGCCGGGTTGCGGGGCGAGGGCGTAGTCATGAAATCGATCCAGCGCGGCGACAACACCTGCCGCCCGTCGGCGCGACCATGATTACGCAGGAACTCGCCGAACCTCGCATAGTCGCGCGGGGTCATGTGCATGATGCTGCCGCCGATCATCGTCCCGCGCGCATCGAATTCGGGGGTCAGGCTTTTGAGGCCCACGGGCAGCATCAGCCGCCCCTCGATGAACTGCATCATCGCCGCCCGCCGCACCTGCGGGTCGGGGCTGTCGGTCAGCATCCGCGTCAGCAGGTCGGACAGGATGACCGACGTCGCGCTGCTGTAGTTGAAGGCCGCGCCGGGCCTGTCGACCAGATATTTCCCTTCGGCATAGGACGCCATGTCCTGCGCGCCATCGGTGAAGAGCATGCGCGCGGTGTCGGTGCGCGCAATCCGGCCGTCCGCCTGCTCGGCGCTTTCGCTATGACCAAGGCCCGAGGACATGGTGAGCAGGTGACGCAGCGTTATCCCCGCGCGCGGATCGCCCGCCTGGCTCCACGCCGGCACCGGCGCGGGCGCATCGAGCGCCAACCTTCCGTCGGACACCATCAGCCCGACCAGTACGCCGGTTATGCTCTTGGCGATCGACCAGGATAGCATCTTCATGTTCGGCCCGAAGCCCGGCGCATAGCGTTCGGCGACGATTTCGCCGTCATGCAGCACCAGCAGCGCGCGCGTGTCGCCCATGTCGCCGGCGTCGAACATCGCATCGATCGCGCCGCGCAGATCCGCTTCGCTCGCGGCGGAATCGGCATGGATGCTATAGAGCGGCGCACGCTGTCCGATGCCGGGCGATGCCGGCCCGCCAAGCGCGATCAGCAGCATGGCAAGGGTTGCGCCGGCCAGTCTTTTCGTCTTCATGAATCGCCATTAGCATTGCGGGGCAGCGAAGGGGAGCTATGTCGAACGTACGACGCTGGCGATATGCCACCACGGCACTCGCCCTCCTCTTTCTGGGGCTTGTCATCTGGAAATGGAGCGACTGGCGCGCGCAGGCGCGGGTCGGCGCCGCTTATGGCGCGCGGATGACCTGTTCGTGCCGCTATGTCGAAGGGCGCGACATGGCGAGTTGCAAGGGCGATAGCGAAACCGGCATGGCCTTCGTGTCGATCGCCGATAACCCGGCGGAAAAGGCGGTATCGGGCAGTGTGCCGCTGATGGCGTCACGGCAAGCGCGCTTCAAGCCCGGCTTCGGCTGCCTGCTCGACGCCGATTAAGCCGCAGGCTCGGCCGCCAGTAACGCCGTCAAATCAGCGATCTCGTCGGGTTCGATCAGCCAGGTCCGGGTCTTTCGCCCAGCGCGAAACACCGGCTGGGTCAGCAGAATCCGTGCCTGCGCCTTGGCGGTCGGCGTGAACAGGGCGAAGTGACGGAAGCATTCGCGCACCGTCGAAATAAGGGGCGCTTTGCCGTCCAGGTCGATCAGCGTGGCAGGCAGGTCCCAGTCCATCGGATTCACCAGGGTCATAGCGGCTCCAGATGCGGGGTTTCGGCAATGTCCGGCATGGCGGCCTGCGTCGCTTCGATCCAGCCGCCGCCCAGCACCCGCTCGCCATCATACAGCACCGCCGCCTGTCCGGGCGCGACGCCATATTCGGGCGCGTCAAAGATCAGCCGGTCCTCGTCCAGCCGCGCCGGCACGGGCTTTGCCATCGATCGCACCTTGGCGGTCAGCGGCCCGGTAAAATCGCGGCCCAGCCAGTTGATGTCGCCCAGCGTCGCCGATCGCACCGCAAGTGCGCGGCGCGGGCCGACGATCACGCGCCGTTCCGCCGCATCCAGCCGCACGACATAGAGCGGTTCGTCCTGCCCGCCAATGTCCAGCCCCTTGCGCTGGCCGACCGTATAATGGATCAGGC
>CAXUEQ010000038.1:0-24949 GCA_964250175.1 uncultured Sphingobium sp.
GAGCAACAGCAGGGCAAAGGGGCGGTTGAGGGGCAGGCGGGGCATCGCGCTTCCTAGCTTGGAAATGTGGGCTTTGGCCCGTTATGGTCGAAGGGGCATCTATAATGGACCCGCGTCAGACGGCAAGCCTGCGTTTGCCTTAACCTTTTACCCCTCGCTAGACAGTTTCATGCGCCCGCCATAATGAAACTGCGTGTTTAGCAGCTTATGTCTAATTATGTGTGATGTGTGCAACAGGGTGAATGAAAAGCGCCTGACCGGCCTAGCCAATGGCGTATTTGCGATGCTAATGCGTTAGCTACAGATCAGATCGCGTGATTCAGGGGCGCGACTCAGGGGATTTATGACGTATAAATGGGGACATAAGGCATGGACGGGCGTAGCGATTATCGCTGCGGGTCTTGTTTTGTCGCCTGCTTTTGGTGCCGTCAGCGACCTGATGCGCGCGCAGAATAGTTCGGCCGTTTCGCTCATCGGCCTAGGCCGAATCGCCGCATTCACTCCCACGACCAAAGATCCGCGACTTGCCGCAGCCTATGCCAGCGCCGTACAGGCAAGCAATCGTAAAGGATTTCGCTTCACGCCGGTCGGGGGTTCGATCGGTAACCAGCGTTCGTTGACCGTGCTCGTGCGCGCCGGTGGTGACACCGGGGTCAGCGTCCAGCGCACCCTGCCCGACCTTGGCATTACCCCGGTGGCATTCAGCCTGAATGTCCAGCGCGGCTGGCGCAAGCTCGCCGTGATCGATGCCGGCCGCAAGGAAATCGATCCGGTCATGGTCGAAACATTAAGCGCCACCAAGGGTTTCAGCATAGAAAAGCATAGCCGCTTCAGCACGAGCGCGCTGACCGACATAAGGCGTGAGGGCGGCACAATGACGCCGCAAATGCTAGTCCCGGAAAAGAACGAAGCAGTCGATCTGGCCAGCAGCTACTCGCTGTCGCGCAATCTGAACGTCACTGCCGGCCTGCGCTATCGCGCACCAAGTCGTCAAAGCCCGATCACCGATACCCGCGCCGACAGTCAGGCGCTCTATCTGGGAACCGTCTTCAAATTCTGACCTTGCGCTTGCTTGGACTGCTGAAACTAAGCTTTCGATAATAGCCGGTTCTCGGCACAGGTGTGCGTTGCGCCGTTGCGCACCGGCATCCCGCACGCCATGCACATATGATGATCGCCTTGCGCCAGGCCTTGTGTGACAGCGACCCGCTTGTCGAACACGAAACAATCGCCTTGCCAGACGCTTTCCTGTTCCGGAATTTCTTCCAGATAGCGCAAAATGCCACCGTCGAGATGATAGACGTCAGCAAAGCCCTTGGCCTTGGCATAAGCGGTCGATTTCTCGCATCTTATGCCGCCGGTGCAAAACATCGCGATTTTGGGTGTGCGTCCCTGCGCGGTCAGGTCTTCGGTAAGCGCATCGAACCAGCGTGGAAAATCGCCGAACCGCGCCGTCCCCGGATCGATCGCACCGGGAAAGCTGCCGATTGCCACTTCGTAGGCGTTGCGCGTATCGATCAATAGCGTGTCCGGATCGGCGATCAGCGCGTTCCAATCCTGCGGGCAGACATGGGTGCCGGCATTGGTCGTGGGGTCGAGGTCGCCTGCGCCCATCGTCACGATCTCGCGCTTCAGTCGCACACGCATCTTGCCGAATGGAAGGGTATCGGTGCTGGCATATTTGACATCCAGATCGGCGCAGTCGGGCAATGTGCGGATGTGCGCGACGACCTTGGCAATGCCCGCTTCCGGCCCGCCGATCGTGCCGTTGATCCCCTCGGGTGCCAGCAACAGCGACCCGCGCACGGCCTCCGCTTCGCACAGCGCGCGCAACGGCGAACGTAGCGTATCGGGATCGGGAAAGCGCGCGAAGCGATACAAGGCGGCGACAGTAAAAGACATAAGGCGCGCTATAGGGCCAAGGCCGAACCGTTGAAAGCCTTGTGCTAGCTCCTGCTTGTGCGCATAGAGTCGGAATGGTTCCCCTTTCGTTCGCCGGTCACGCCCTGTTCGCGCTATCCCAGACCAAGGCGTCTTCGCCCGCCTTATATTGGCCGGCGCGGCGCGCTCTGCTGCTGGCCGATCTGCATTTCGAAAAGGCCAGTTGGTTCGCGCATTTCGGCCAGATGCTGCCACCTTATGACAGCGCTGCTACGCTTGACGCCATTGAGGGGTTGGCAGCGGTAACCGATGCGCGCGAAATCTGGTGTCTGGGCGACAGCTTTCACGACAATTCGGGCGCTTTACGGCTGCCGGACGATGCGCGCGCGCGCATCCGGGAATTGACGGCGCGGCTGCGCTGGACCTGGATCACCGGCAATCACGATGCACAGATGAGAGACAGGTTAGGCGGAGAGGTGATGCAAGAAGCGCTGGTCGATGGGATCGTCCTGCGTCATGAAGCCGATCCGGCCGATCCGCGCCCAGAAATTTCCGGCCATTTTCATCCCAAATTGCGCCTGTCGCTGCGGGGCCGCGCCATTTCCCGCCGCTGTTTCGTGCGCAGTCGCAGTAAATTGCTGCTGCCTGCCTTCGGTGCGCTGGCCGGCGGTCTCGACGCCGGTCATGTGGAGATCCGCAAGGTAATGGGGCAGACCGCCGAAGCACTGTTACCGGTCGCTGGCCAGCTATTATGCTTTCCATTGGCGCAGTGACCACCAGCGCTACGCTAAAGCCGCCGTTAATCTAACCTTACGGAAAGGGCAGCTAGAATGATCCTGACCGGGCGACTGTTGCCCTGAGGTCGCACATGTTCGGAAATCCGTGGATCGCTTGCCATCCTTCCACGGAAAACATAGACTTGCAGGAGTGGATGACGTGGCAACAAAGTCGCGCAGCAGGAGAGGAAGTCTCATCATGAAATCCAGTCTTTGGTCACTCAGCACCGCTATGGCCGCAGTTGCGAGCGCGATCGCCTTCCCCGTTATGGCGCAGGAGCAGAATGTTGCGGCGCCGACCGGCGTCGAGACCGAAAGCAACGACATCATCATCACCGCCACACGCCGCAACAGCCCGCTGTCCGACGTGCCGATCGCGGTTTCGGCCGTCACTGGCCAATCATTGCAGAATAGCGGCGCGAGCGATATCCGTCAGCTAAACCAGCTTGCTCCGTCGCTGCTGGTCTCCTCCACCGGCTCCGAGGCGAATGGATCGGCGCGCATTCGCGGCATCGGCACGGTGGGCGACAATCCGGGGCTGGAAAGCTCGGTCGCGGTATTCATCGATGGCGTCTATCGCTCGCGCACCGGCGCGGGACTCAACGAGCTGGGCGAGATCGAACGGGTCGAGGTGCTGCGCGGACCGCAAGGCACACTGTTTGGCCGCAACGCATCGGCCGGGCTGCTCAACATCGTCAGCAAGAAGCCGGAAATGAGCTTCCACGCCAATGGCGAGGTCACTTATGGCAATTATGATTATTGGCGGCTTGCCGGTCGCGTCACCGGGCCGATCGCCGACGGCCTCGCGCTCTCGCTCGATGGCGTCTATTCCAAGCGCGACGGCTTTTACACGCTGGTGAACCGGACCGGTGCGAAGGTCGGCGATACCAATGACCGCAACCGCTATTTTCTGCGCGGCCAGGCGCTGTACGAACCCAATGACGCACTCTCGGTCCGCCTGATCGGCGACTATACCCACCGCAACGAAAGCTGCTGCGGCGCGGCGTTCATCGAGACCCGCGAACGCCTGCCCGTCACGCCCGGCAGCAGCGTGAACGGCTATACCAGCAACCCCACCAACCGCATCGTCTCGATTCTGCAGGCACAGGGCGCCTATTTCCCGCCCAACGTCTACGACCGCAACCTGTCGATCACGCCCGGCCGCGACTATGCCAGCAAGCTCAAGGACTGGGGGGTGTCGGGCGAGATCAATTATGATCTGGGCGGCGCGAAGCTGACCAGCATCACCGCCTATCGCAATTACAAAAGCCAGGATTCGGGCGACTATGATTATGGCACCGCCGACCTGCTCTATCGTGACCCCAACACCTATCGCCAGTTCCGCACCTTCACGCAGGAATTGCGGTTGCAGGGATCGGCGTTCGGCAACAAGCTCGACTGGCTGATCGGCGGCTATTATGCGCATGAGAAGCTGGACCTGGAGGATAATATCCGCTTCGGCGCGGACTATGGCCGCTTCGCCGCCTGCCGCCTGATGGCGGGCGCGGGCGCGCAAAGCAATTTGTCGCCAGCCCAGCTTGGCGCCTGCGCCAGTGGTCCGGGGACGGCGGCACTGATCGCCGGTACGCAGGCCAATCTCAATGCAGGCCTTGCTACCGCTATCCGCGCCAGCCTGATCGGTCAGGGCGTTCCCCCGGCGCAGGCCACTGCGGTCGCCAACGCGCAGGCGGCGGGCATTTCCACCGGCCTTGGTCAGGGGCTGACCGCACTCGCCAATATTCCGAGCGGCGCGGGCGATCAGGCTTCGCGCTATTTTCAGACGAGCAAGAACTGGGCCTTGTTCACCCACAATATCGTGCACATTACCGACACGCTCGATTTGACGCTGGGCTTGCGCTATACGCATGAAACCAAGGATTTCAGCGCCAGCTTCAACAATAATAATGCGACCTGCGCCGCGCTACAGGGGTCGGGCTTGCCCGGCATTGCGATCAATCCGGCACTTGGCAGCGCCGCGACGCTGGCGGGCGGCATCCTGACGCTCGGTTGCCTCGGCAACAGCAGCACCGGCCTCAACGCACTTAATCTGCGCGACAAGATGAGCGACGGCGAGTTTTCCGGCACGGCGGTCCTGTCATGGAAGCCTGACCCCGACAGCCTGCTCTATGGCAGCTACTCGCGTGGCTACAAGGCGGGAGGCTATAATCTCGATCGTTTCCAGCTTGGCTCGACCGGGGTGAATCTAGTTCCGGCCGTCTTCTCTCCCCGTTCCAATGCCGATGTCACATCGCTTCGCTTCGCTGCGGAAAAGGTGAACGCGTTCGAGGTCGGCTTCAAATATAGCCAGCGCAAATGGAGCTTGAACATCGCGGCCTTCCGCCAAGAGTTCCGCAACTTCCAGCTTAACACCTTCAACGGCACCAGCTTCGTTGTGCAGAATATCAATGGTTGCGATGGAGCGCTGACGCCGGGCACGAATGCGGCGGGCGGCGGGCGCTGCGCCAGCGGCGAGGTCGGTCCCGGCCTGATCAGCAAGGGCGTCGAATTCGAAATGACCGCCAGCCCGATCCGCAATGTCCGCTTCACCAGCGGTTTGACCTATGCGAAGGCGGACTATGCCAATCGCCTGGTGGGCAGCAGCAATGGCACGGTGCCGCTCGACCCGGCCTTGTTTCTGCTACCGGGACGAGAGAACAGCAATGCGCCCAAATTCGTCGCCACCGCCAGCCTTGCCTGGACGCCCGAACTGGGAACGGGTGGCCTGTCGGGCCTGTTTTACGTCGATACCCGCATGACCAGCGACTATAACACCGGGTCGGACCTGGTCCCCGAAAAGACACAGGACGGCTATGCGATCGTCAATGCACGCGTCGGCATTCGCGGGCCACAACAGGCATGGGCCGTCGAATTCTGGGGCCAGAATGTCTTCAACAAGGATTACACCCAGGTCGCCTTCAGCAGCCCGCTCCAGTCGAGCAGTCCGGGAACTTCGACCACGGGTCAGTTCGCCCTCGGTGCGCCGATGGCCAACCAGTTGATCTCCGCCTATCTCGCCGAACCACGCACCTATGGCGTGACACTGCGGGGGAAATTTTAAGAGCAAATACCTTTACTGCTGTTCGTCCTGAGCCTGTCGAAAAGCCATATATCTGTCAAAGAAAAGTGGTGCTTAGACAAGCTTAGCGCGAACGGTGTGGGGCGGGTGCTTATGCTATCTTTCGCCGAACAAAGCCGTACCCACCCGCACATGGGTCGCGCCCAGCATGACGGCGGTCTCGTAATCGCCGCTCATCCCCATCGACAGTCCGGCTATGCCATTGTCGCGGGCGATCTTAGCCAGCAGCGCGAAATAGGGTGCGGCTTCTACGCCCGCCGGCGGCACGCACATCAGCCCGGCCAGCGGCACGTCTGCGGCGCGCGCAGCGGTGATCATGGCGGCCACGTCCGCGATCGGACAGCCGCCCTTCTGGTCTTCCGCGCCGATATTGACTTGCAGGAAGCAGGGTATTTGCCGCCCGGCCCTGTCCATCGCCTTCGCCAGCGCGGTCAGCAGCGAGGAACGGTCGAGGCTGTGGATCGCATCGAATAGGGTGACGGCTTCGGCGGCCTTGTTTGACTGAAGCTGGCCGACCAGGTGCAAGGCGATGCCGGGCGTCGCATCGCGCAACGCAGGCCATTTCTCCTGCGCCTCCTGTACGCGGTTCTCGCCGAACACGCGCTGACCTGCGGCAATCAGCGGCAGGATCGCTTCCACATCATGCGTCTTCGATATGGCGATCAGCGTCACGTCGCCGGCACTGCGCCCGGCATAGCGCGCGGCACGCGCGATCAGATCGTTGACCGCGGTCAGGCGGCCGGAGGGCGTTTCGGCGATCGGGCGGGCAATGGGCGTGGCGTAGCGCATGGCGGCTGCTATAAGCGCGGCCATGCGCGCGGGCCACAGCAAAAAAGCCATGCCATCTGTCTGGCTTTTCACTGACGCACGGGTAAACGACGCGGCATTGTTCGCGGCGCTGCACCGCCTGCCGCGCGGCGCGGGCATCGTCTTTCGTCATCACGCTTTGCCGCGCGCCGCGCGCCGCGCCTTGTTCGACGCGGTGCGCATCATCGCACGCCGCCGCCGCCTTATCCTGCTGCTCGCTGGGCCTGCCATTCAGGCACAGATATGGGGTGCGGACGGCTGGCATGGCCGGAAGTGCGGATATCCCGCCCGGCCGATGCTGCACAGCGCCCCCGTGCACGGAATCGCCGAAATGCGTAGCGCGGAGCGGCATGGCGCGGACCTGCTCTTCCTCTCCCCGCTCTTTCCCACCCGATCGCATCCTGACGCGCCGGTGCTCGGTCATGTGCGCTTCGGTCTGCTCGCGCATCAGGCGCGGCTGCCGGTCATCGCGTTAGGGGGCGTCTCTGCGCGCCGGGCAAAGACGCTCGCCCCGCTTGGTGCCAGCGGCTGGGCGGCGATCGACGCACTTAGTTGACCGGCAGACCGCGACTGAGCACCGCCAGCCGGATCGACGGCAGGGCGCTTTGATCGGGGGGCAGGAAATCCACCCGCTTGCGCCCAAAATCAATTGCTACCCGATCGAACACACGAAGCGCACCGATGCCCAGCAACAAGGCGGGCGTGTGCGACAGGCCAAGCTCGGCAAAGGGGCTGGCCTCGGCGAACATCACCGGAACATGGGCCAGCGTCAGGCTGCCGACCTTTACCCGGTCCAGCGCGCCCCATTGCCCGCGCAGCGTGTCGCCGGTGACGCTGGTCATCGTCACCGTGTCGGCGAAGCGGCCAGGCTGCTTCTTCGTCAGCTTTGCAAGAAGCGCGCTATTGCCGACGCTATATTCCGATCCGGTGTCGAGGATGATCTGCACGCGGCAACCATCGGCTTCGGCATCCATCAGGATCAATTGACCCGCCTTGCTGCGCGCAGTGACGACGATCATGTCCGGGTCCCGCGCTACGGTCGCCCGGCTGGCGTCGATCGTCATCCGGCCATGACGGAAATCGAGCACCAGCCGCTTGGCGCGCAACCCGTCCAGCCCAAGCAACCCCGGTCCGCCGATATATTCATCGGAAAAGACCGGTGCCTGCACGGGCGCCATGGTGGTGGTGCCGAAGGAAAGACCGGGTAGCGTGACGGTCGCGACATCGGCCGAACCGGTCATGCTGACCACCCGCACCGGCGCATCGGCGGACAGGTTCAGGTGGTCCGCCAACTCACGCGAAATCACCGTGCGCTGGGAACCGGTATCGACCACGAAGGAATAAGGACCATTGCCGCCGATGCTGACCGGGATCGTCACCCGCCGATCCGCGTCGTCTATGGTGCGTAAGAGGACGGGCGGATCAACGGGGTCGAGAGACTGCGCCATTGCAACGCCGGACGATATGGCAGCCAGCAGCAGGGCAAAGCCAATGGACGCGCGCAGCATGGCACCTCTCCCATTTTATTTTATGGGCGAACTGTATCACGAAGCTGGGACACGCTCAATCCGGGCGCATGGCTTCTTGCACCAGCGCCTCGGCTTCGATCAGCAGCGCGTCATCGACGTCATGCGTCGCCACCATCTCGCGTCCGATCAGGATCAGCACCGGCACGGCGAGCGGGCTGACCCGTTCCAGCACAACGTGCAGCATCGTCCCTGCCGCGCGGTCGATCAGGTCGCCCAGCCGTCCGACATCGGTCATCCGCGCGCGCGCATCGGCCCAGGCGGCTTTCAGCAGCATATGATCCGGCTCATATTTACGCAGCACGTCATAAATCAGGTCGGTCGAAAAGGTCACCTGCCGCCCGGTCTTGCGCTTGCCCGGATGCTGCCGCTCGATCAGCCCGCTGATCACCGCCACGTCGCGAAAGGCGCGCTTGAGCAGGCTCGACTGCTCGACCCATTCCACGAATTCATGATCGAGGATGTCGGGCGTGAACAGGCTTTGCGGATCGGTGATAGGCTTGAGGCCATAGACCGCCAGCGCATAGTCGTTGGACACAAAGCCCATCGGCATCAGCCCCTGCGCGTCCATGCGGCGGGTCAGCAGCATGCCGAGTGACTGATGCGCGTTCCATCCCTCGAAACTATAGACGACCATATAATGCCGTCCTTCATGCGGGAAGGTCTCGACTAGTAGCTGGCCGGGTTGGGGGAGCGCGGAACGGGCTTGCTGCATGTCCAGCCATTCATGCACATCCTGCGGAAAGCGATGCCATTCCTCCGGGCTGGCGAGGAACTGCCGCACACGGTCCGCCAGCCGCGTCGACATCGCCATGCGCGTGCCGCCCCAGCTTGGAATCCGCGCGGGGCGGCTGGTGGCGCGCACGATCAGGTCGGCCGCGTCCATCTTCACCACCTCAAGCGCGGTGCCGGCAAAGAAGAAACAGTCGTGCGGCGCGAGTTGCGCGGCAAAGCCTTCCTCGACCGTGCCCAGCTTGCGTCCGTTGGCGAAGCGCACGTCGAGCACAGGCTGATCGACAATGATTCCGGCATTCATCCGGTGCTGCTGCACGAATTGCGGGTGCGACACGCGCCATTTTCCTGCCGGATCGCGCACCAGTCGCTTGAACCGGTCGTAGGCCTTCAGCGCATAGCCACCGCCCGTTATGAAATGCAGCACCCGTTCGAACGCATCGTCGGTCAGCGCACTATAGGGCAAAGCAGAGCGGATCTCGTCCAGCAATTCCACCTGGTCGAACGGCGCGGCACAGGCCATGCCCATCACATGCTGGGCCAGCACGTCGAGTCCGCCGGGGCGAAAATCGTCAGCGTCGCGCTCGTCCGCTTCGACGGCGTCCAGCGCCGCGCGCGCCTCCAGATATTCGAAGCGATTGCCCGGAATCACGATCGCCTCGCTCGTCTGGTCGAGCCTGTGGTTGGCGCGGCCGATCCGCTGCAAAAGGCGCGAGCTGCCTTTGGGCGCGCCCATCTGGATCACGCAGTCGACATTGCCCCAGTCCACGCCCAGGTCGAGGCTTGCGGTTGCCACCAGCGCGCGCAACTGGCCCATCGCCATCGCATTCTCGACCTTGCGTCGCGCCTCGCGCGAAAGGCTGCCGTGATGGATACCGATTGGCAGATTATGGTCGTTGGCCGACCATAATTCCTGAAAGATCAGCTCTGCCAGGCCGCGCGTGTTGCAAAAGACCAATGTCGTGCGCCGCCGCCCGATTTCCGCCATCACCTGTTTTGCGGCATATTTGCCCGAATGGCCCGACCATGGGATGCGTCCTTCCGGGATGAGGATCGTGATCTTCGGGTCGGCCCCCGGATCGCCCAGAATGGTCGTTACCATGTCGATGTCGCCATCGGGTGCGAGCCAAGCGCGATAAGCGTCCGGGTCGGCGACCGTCGCCGATAGCGCGACCCGGCGTAGGGCCGGATTGATCGTCTGAAGCCGCGCCATGCACAATGCCAGCAGGTCACCGCGTTTCTGCGATGCGAAGGCATGCACCTCGTCGATGATGATCGTGCGCAGACGGGCGAACAACATAAAGCTGTCGGCATGGCTGAGCAGCAGCGACAGCGATTCGGGGGTGGTCAGCAATATCTGCGGCGGCCGTGCGCGCTGCCGCGCCTTGCGGTCGGCGGGCGTGTCGCCGCTGCGGGTCTCGACCCGGATGGGCAGACCCATTTCGGCGATCGGCGTCAGAAGATTGCGCTGCACATCGACCGCCAGCGCCTTGAGCGGCGAAACATAGAGCGTGTGGATGCCCTCGAACGCCGGCTCCGCGATCAGGTCGCATAATGCCGGCAGGAAACCGGCGAGCGTTTTGCCGGCTCCGGTCGGCGCAACCAGCAGCGCATGGCTGCCCGTTCGTGCCGCGCCCAGCATCTCAAGCTGATGCCGTCGCGGCAACCAGCCACGCGCGGCGAACCATGTATCCAAGGGTGCGGGAAGCGACGACATTATGCCTGATATAGGGTGCGCAAACCCAAAGTCAGGGACACAAAAAAAGGCCATCCCGAAGGATGGCCGGAAAGTTTTAGGAGAGGATGCCTGAAAGGCGCAGTCTTTGTGCAGCGCAGCATGGGTTTTCGCAAATGCGAAGAACGCATAGGCAATTGCAAAAAATGCAACCTCGATAAGAAATACCGGCTTCCGTAACGGAAATTATGACTGTGATTAAAGCATAGGATATTTGCATGCAGTAAAAAATGAGGGTCAAGGCGATACTTGCGCAAGCATCACATGCGAAGCTTCAAGATGTGAATCGATTTCCTCTACCAAGGCATCGAGCGCACTTTGAGTCGTCGCCTCCGCGCGCGCCGTCAGAACATTTTGCGTGTTCGATGCGCGCAACAACCACCAGCCATTTTCTCTCGTCACTCGAACGCCGTCGGTTTCATCGATCCGCGCTCCGCCTGCTTTCAGCCGTGCACGTATCTCTTCGATCACCACATCTTTGCGGTCCGCATCGACGGGAATGCGCAATTCGGGGGTGTTGATCATCTCACGCATCGCGTCACGCATCTGCGTGACGCTCTTGCGCAACGACGCGGCGGCGCGAATCAGGCGCACGGCGGCATAGATGCCATCGTCGAAACCTGGATAATCGTCGGCAAAGACGATATGTCCGCTCATCTCGCCGCCCAGCGGACTGCCAATCTGCTTCATTCTGGACTTGATCCAGCTATGCCCGCTCTTCCACATCACCGGTTCGCCGCCCAACTCCGCGATCCGGTCGAACAGCGCCTGGCTGGCTTTCACATCAGCCACAATTGGTGCGCCGGGCCGCGCTTTCAGCACCGGCTCGGCCAGCAAGCCGATCAACTGGTCGCCCGCGATCGTCCGGCCCTTGCCATCGATCACGCCGATTCGGTCGCCATCGCCATCGAAAGCCACCCCGAAATCGAGCTTTTTGGAAAGGACGAGGGCGCGCAGGTCCGCCAGATTCGCGTCGATGCTGGGGTCGGGATGATGATTGGGAAAATGGCCGTCGACATCGGTGAACAGCAGATGATGCTCACCGGGGATCAGCTTGACCAGCTTCTCTACGACCGGGCCGGCTGCGCCATTGCCCGCGTCCCAGCCGATGCGCCAGGCCGCGCCATCGAACCCTTCCATCATGCGCGCGACATAGCGGTCCATGATCCCGACACGCTCGATCCGGGCCGTGCCGCTCTCCCAGTCTCCTGCCGCCGCCATCGTGGCCAGCGCCGTGATGGCGGCGCCGAAAAAGCAGTCGTTGCCAAGGACCAGCTTGAAGCCATTGTCGTCGCCCGGATTGTGGCTGCCGGTTACCTGGATGCCGCCCTCCACATCCAGCACGCCCTCGGCATAATTTAGCATTGGCGTAGGGCCGACACCGATGGCCACTGCTATGATCCCGCTGTCGCATAGCCCAGCGAGCAGCGCTGCTTCCAACGCGGGCGAACTCAGCCGCCCGTCGCGGCCGACCGTGACGCGGGAACCGCCCCTGCGACGTACCACTGTGCCAAAGCTACGCCCGACGGCATAGCCGTCCGCCGCGTGAAGTGTGTGCCCGAACGTGCCGCGAATGTCATATTCTCGCAGGATCGCCGGGTTGAAGCGATGCGCCATGGCTATCCGCCTCAGCGATTCTGCCCGGCGCGTGCCGCGGCTTCGCGCAGCAACTGGTCGCGTGCGGCATTGATACGCGCAGCCAGCGCGGGTGTGCCGCCCTTGTCGGGATGGACATTCGCGATCAGGCGGCGATGCGCTGCGCGCACAGCGTCTGCGTCGGCATCCGCGGGCAGGCCCAGCAGGGCGCGCGCCTCGGCATTGGCCATATTGTCGTCGAATCCCGCTGTGGACTCGGACGTAGACTTGCTTTTGGCGCCTGCGTCCCTCTGCCTGCGCCAGGCAAAATAGGCAGCGCTCGCCAGCAGCGGAATTGCCCCGGTCATCGGCTTGCCCTTCGCCGCCATTAGTGCGCCTACGATAGCGACGCCCAGCATCATTCCGTCACGCGCAGTCATGCGCTGCAACCGGCCGGTGACGATCAGCCAGCCGGCAAGCCCTATCACCAGGATTGCAAGCAGGCCCATCAGTCGACCCCGAGCTCCTGGATCGCGGCGTCTTCTATACCAGCCTCTTCCACTTCGCGTTGCACGACCGCAGGCAGGGCGAGACCGGCGACCATCTCGCGCAATTCCTGCCGCGCGGCGATGTGGCTGATGCCCAGGTCGCCCAGATGCCCCTTGTCGAGCAGCGTCAGGCCCGAAGGAAACAGTTCGCGAAAGATCACCCGCTCCGACAAGCCGGGAATCACGCGAAAGCCGACGCGCCGCGCCAATTCGGTCAGCGCGTCGCCGACCCGCTTTTTATTGCGCGCGTCATGATGCTGTACCCGGTTGCGCAGTACCACCCAGTCGATCGACACCCCGTCAGCCTTGGCGCGGCTCTTGCGCGCCTCGAAAATCAGCTCGGAATAGAAAGACAGCCGCTTCACCTTGAACGTCTCGGCATCGACCTGTCCGATCAGGTCGAAATCGACGAAACTGTCGTTCATCGGCGTCACCAGCGTATGAGCGCGCGCTGCCATATGCCGCGCGAACGGATCGTCGCGGCCAGGCGTGTCGATGATCAGGAAATCCTTGTCGTCCCCGATCGCGGCGACCTCCTCGTCCAGTGCCGCGATGCTGTCGCCCTTCAGCACGGCGAAATCGGGGGCGGGCAAGGTGATCGCGCGGCGCTTCGCGGTGTCGGCGCGGTTCTCCATATAGCGGGTCACGGTGCGCTGACGCGGATCGAGGTCGATCATCCCGACCTTATGCCCCATCGACACCAGCGCGACGGCGGTATGGACCGCAGTCGTCGATTTGCCGGTGCCGCCTTTTTCATTGGCGAAGACGATATGATGTGTGGCACGCGCCATTGACCCGATTGACCCTTCATCGCATTGAATCTTGACCGGACGCGCCGGCGGTGCCTAGCAAAGGCGCTCCTTTCCCTGCCCATATCGGAGCGCTCATCGCCGTGCAAATCATCCGTGATCTTCCCACGCTGCGCACCGCGATCGCGGCCCTGCGCGCGGATGGCGGTGGGCTTGCGCTGGTGCCGACCATGGGCGCGCTGCACGACGGGCATCTGGCGCTGGTCGAGGAGGCCAGGGACCATGCGCGCCACGTCGTGACCTCGATCTTCGTCAACCCAAAACAATTTGGTCCGAACGAGGATCTGGATGCCTACCCCCGCCACGAGGCGAGCGATGCGAAGCTGCTGGCCGAAGCGGGCGTGGCGATCCTCTGGACGCCCATGGTCGACGTCATGTATCCGGCGGGGTTCGCGACCAATATCTCGGTGGGCGGTATCGGCGAGGGACTGGACGGCGCGGCCCGTCCCGGTCATTTCGACGGCGTCGCGACCGTGGTGGCGAAATTGTTTAATCAGGTCCGCCCCGATGTCGCGCTGTTCGGCGAGAAGGATTATCAGCAGCTTGCCGTGATCCGCCGTATGGTCGCCGATCTCGACATGGATCTGCAAATCCTCGGCGTGCCGACCCGGCGCGCCGAAGACGGTCTCGCTTTGTCGTCGCGCAACGCCTATCTGACCGATGAGGAGCGCAAGGCTGCACTCGTCCTGCCGCGCGCACTCGGCGAAGCGGCGCGGCGGATCGGCAGCGGTGAACCGGTCGAAGCGACGCTGGCGAAAGCGGTAGCGACATTGGCGTCGCATGGGTTCGATCCCATAGATTATGTCGCGCTGTGCGATGCGACGACACTTGTTCCTCTCGAAACATTCACGCCGCCAGCACGCTTGTTCGGGGCGGCAAAACTGGGCAAAACCAGACTGATCGACAATATTTCGGTCGATCCCGCCTAACCGGTCGATCCGTTAACCCTGATTCTGTCCGGAATATGCGACGAAGCGCTGAAAATCGCAAAGCGCCGTTAACCATTTCTTCACGCCAGATCGCCAATCTGACCCTTGTCGAAGTCCAAGGGGGGACGGATTTGTTGGGGTAGGACGATCATGGGTAACAGTATCAAGAGTGCAGAATTTCTGATGGAAAGCCGCCGGGCCGATGCGGCGCGCGGCAATATCGACGCCTGCTTTGATCTGGGCATTGCCTATAGCTGCGGCACGGGCGGCGTTTCCGTCGATCTGATCGAGGCGCATAAATGGTTCAACCTCGCCGCCGCGCGTGGCAGCGAACAGGGCCAGGCGATGCGCGCCGAGATATCCGAGGAAATGACCGCGCGCGAAATCGCCGAAGCCCAACGCCAGGCCCGCGCCTGGATCACAGCCACCAGCCGCCGTGCCGCCTAACCCTTTTTTAAAAGCCTAACCTTTCTTGAAAGGCGTGCGTTCTTCCAGATAGTCGCGATCCCGCGCTACCGCTTCACGCTCCTGGACAAGGAAGCCCGCGACCGCGCGCCGGAACCCGGCATCCGCAATATAATGGGCCGACCAGGTCGCCGCCGGGGCATAGCCGCGCGCCAGCTTGTGTCCGCCCTGCGCACCGGCCTCCACGCGGTTCAGCCCGCGCGCGATCGCCGCGTCGATCGCCTGATAATAGCAGAGTTCGAAATGTAGCAGCGGCACCTCCTCGTCGCATCCCCAATAGCGGCCATAAAGCGCATCGCTGCCGATCAGGTTGAGCGCCCCCGCGATTGCCCGCCCATTGCGATAGGCGAGGATCAGCAATATCCTGTCCGCCATCCGTTCGCCAAGCAACGAGAAGAAAGATCGTGTCAGATAGGGCCGCCCCCATTTGCGCGCGCCGGTATCCTGATAAAAACGCCAGAATATGTCCCAATGCGCTTCGCGCAGATCGCCGCCGGTCAGATGAACGATCTCCAGCCCCTCGATCGCGCGCGCGCGCTCCTTGCGCACATTCTTCCTCTTGGCACTCGACAGTTCGGCGAGGAAATCGTCGAAGCCGCGATAATCGCGATTGGTGAAATGAAACTGGCTGTCCTCGCGGATCAGCCATCCTGCTGCCTCGAACAGCGGGATCTGGCTTTCCTCGATAAAGGTCGCGTGTGCCGACGAAAGCCCGTTCTGCGCCACCAGCACTTCCGCCCCACCGATCAGCGCGGCGGCCAGGGCCGGGTCGCGCGTCAGCAGCCGGGGGCCAGGCACGGGAGAAAAAGGCGCAGCGATCTGTATCTTGGGATAATAGTCTCCCCCGGCCCGCTGCCACGCATCGGCCCAGCTATGGTCGAACACATATTCGCCCTGACTGTGGGTTTTGCCATAGGCTGGCATTGCTGCCGCCAACCGCCCGTCCGGCCCATCGATCAAGATCGGCAGCGCCTGCCAGCCTGTCCCCGGCCCGACACTGCCTGATTCTTCTAATGCGCTTAGAAAATCGTGGGAAATAAAGGGGTTATTTTCGCCGGCACAGGCGTCCCACTGGTCGCGCGACACTTCGGCGACCCCTGCGCCGATACGCACGATCATGTCACCTCCGTCACCCATGCTCAAAAATAATCTGGTCGGCATAGGTTGCCGCTATGGTGCGTTGCGCTTCGCTGCGCACGGTCCATGTCAGCACCGGCAGGCCCTTCCGCCGGGCCTGCGCGGCAAAGGCAGAGGTAGGAAGATCGCGAATATCATAGGCCAGGAAATCGGCATGCGCCCGCCAGAGCGCAAGGGCGCGCGCGAGCCAACCGCGCAGCCCGCGTTTATTTTCTTCCGACACAACCAATCCGCGCACGATCTGCGGGGCATGGGATGCGAACCAGGCGCCGACCTGCGGGTTGAACGACATGACCGCTACCGGCCCGGCATATTGCGCCAGCGCCTGCGCCACCGCAGCGCAGAGCATCGCGACGCGTGCGCCGGGCGCCTTTACCTCGATCAGCAATGGCGCGTGCCCCGCCACCAGCGCCAGCAGCGCGTCGAGCCGGGGCAAGCCCTCGCCGCTGCCACGCAAAGTCACTTGATCCAGCGCTTGCGCCGTCCGCGCCGCCATCGATCCGCTGTCGCCGGTCAACCGGTCCAATGTCGCATCGTGAAACACGAACGGCACGCCATCCGCGCTTGCCTGCACGTCGCACTCCATGCCAAACCCGCCCGCCATCGCCGCTGTGAATGCGTCCAGGCTGTTCTCGACAACCGCACCGCCATGCAGCCCGCGATGGGCAAACGGGCGCTCGGTCAGAAAAGCGGGCGATGGCCGATCCACTGGCGCGCTCAGGCGGGGCGCACCGCGACGACCGCGTCGATCTCGACCGTCGCGCCGCGTGGCAATACCGGCACGCCCACCGCACTGCGGCTATGTCTGCCGGCGTCACCGAATATCGCCATCATCAGGTCTGACGCGCCGTTGGCGACCTCGGGCTGCTTACTGAATTCTGAAGTGGATGCGACGAACGCGCCCAGCTTGACGATCCGCTCCATCCGATCGAGCGATCCCAGCGCCGCCTGTATCTGCGCCACCAGCATCAATCCGCAGCGCTTGGCCGCCGCCACGCCGAAATCGAGATCGCGATCCGCGCCCAGGGTGCCGGTCAGGATCGACCCGTCCTCAGCGAAGGAAATTTGCCCCGAAATATACAAAAGGCCGCCAATTTCTACGGCCGGGACATAAGAGGCGATCGGCGCGGCCGCCTGGGGCAGGGTCAGGCCGAGTGCGGCGATACGGGCTTCGATGGTCATCACTATCTCCGGTCAGGATGGTCAGGCGATTTGGGTCATTGCAGGCGGCGGCGGGGCAACGCCATCGGCGATCCGCGCGCTGATCCAGGCTTCCGCCTCCGCCCAGTCGTCGATGCGGACATGGGCATGGGGATCGGGCGGAACCTGTCCCGAAATCTCCGGTTCGCCGACCATGTGGATGCGCCACACCTGGGGTGCATATTGGGCGACCGATTGATGATGGATACCCAGATCGTCTATGAAGAAAGCGATGCTCGGCTGCACCCGCTCCACGATCTTCGCCAGCGGCGCGCCCTTCCCACCCTGGTTCCAATGCACCGGATGATCGATGCCCACCTTGCGCAATTGTTCGATGCGTCCGGCGCGGGCACGCTCGCCGATATTGGTCAGCACTTCGATGTCGGCCTGCCGGCCCAACCGCGTGATCGCCTCCACCGCGCCCGCGATCGGCTGTTGCCGGCCCATCTCCGTATCGAAAAATTCGCTCAGCAGAGTCCAGACCAGTTCGCGCTCCACCACCATGCCGCTGCTCTTGTGACGCAGCGCATCGGTGAATTCCTGCCCCTTCATGTCGAAATGCACGTCATGCGTTTCCGCGAGCCAAGCGCGGAAGGGCACGACCATGTGCAGCAGCACTTCGTCGCAATCGGTGACGATCAACGGCCTGGATAACGGACTGTTCATAGCGCCAGCGCCTGTCCGGCCGCGACCAGTTGCTCGGGACCGACGCCGATCGCCTCCGCGCAACCGATCAGGTCCGGCTCATGCCCCGCCAGAAAAGCCAGCACTGCACCCAGTATCGACGGATCGCCGATCCCCGCGCGCAGTGTGTCGGGGTCAAGGCCCGTCATCGACAGCAGCCGGTCGGCGCGCCGTTCGTCGGCCAGCACCCAGCCGAGTGCCATCAGCGCCATGGTATGCGCGTCGATGCTGTTCGTTTCGCGGGATCGCATCTATAGTGCCTTTTTTCGTGGCTGGACGGCGCACCGTCCGGTCAGGGGTTCGGAGCGACTGGTGACAAAGCATGTGCTCGTTGTCGAGGACAACGAACTCAATCTCAAGCTTTTCTGCGACCTGCTGCGTGTGCACGGCCATGAAGCGATGCCGGTGCGCGACGGTCGCGATGCGCTGGACAGCGCCCGCAGTTTCGCGCCAGACCTCATCATCATGGATATTCACCTGCCCCATGTCAGCGGCCTCGACCTGATCGTCGCGCTCAAGGCCGACGCCGCGCTTGCGCCAGTTCCGGTCATGGCGGTCACCGCCTATGCGGGCAAGGGCGACGAAGACCGTATCCGTGCCGCAGGCGCGGAGGCTTATGTGTCGAAGCCGATCTCGGTGCTCAAATTCCTTGACGTCGTGAATGGCCTGCTAGCGATTAGCCCCAACGGTGATGTAACGAACCCGTAACCCAATCGTCCCTGAATCGTCTCCGTCATTACCTCGCCGCGTCATGTCCGCCTGTCATTTCGCGCACTGGACCGGACCCAATCCGGTGTCATCATACAGGGGTATGTCATGTCCTATATCACCGACGCTGCGCGCGAGCCTTATCGCGCGCTCGAACCGACCATCGTGCCTGCGGGCAACAGTCTGGAAGAGATCATCGCCGCCAATCCGGCGCGCCGCTCGATTTTGAAGAACGGACTGCTCGGCCTGTCGGTGCTGCCGATAATGGGCATGCTCGCCGCCTGTGACGATGATAACACGCCTGCGCCGACCCCGACCCCGACGCCTACTCCCCCGCTGACCCCGGCGGTCAGCTATGCCATTGCCTTTGCTTCGGTCGCCGCCAACAAGGATGACAAGGTCACTGTCCCTGCCGGTTATACGGTCGACGTGATCTTCTCGGCCGGCGATGTCGTCGAAACCGGTGCGCCGGGTTATAAGGGCGCGTTCCAGCCTTCTACGGAAACCGAGAAACAGGCCGGCGGCAATCATGACGGCATGGAATTTTACGAGCTGGCGGGCGTCGATCCCAATACGGGTGGCCTCCTTGCGATCAACCACGAGGTCGCCGACTATAATATTCTCTTCTCCGGCAGCTACAACGCCGCCACCGCGACTGCCGAGCAAAAGGCGCTGGCGCTCTCCGCCGTCGGCGTCTCGGTCATCGAGATCGCCAAGGGTAGCGACGGCAAGTTTGCGGTCAAGGCTGGGTCCAAATATAACAAGCGCTACACGGGCAATTCCAACTATCGCCCCAGCGGCCCGGCCGCAGGCCTGCTATCGACGACAATCAGGGGTACGCTCAACAACTGCTCCAGCGGCCGCACGCCTTGGGGCACCTATATGACCTGCGAGGAGACGACGAACAATTATCTCGACCCCACGCAGCCTGTAATCAATTATGGTTGGGTCGTCGAACTTGATCCCTATGGCGAAATCCTGCCGGTGCCGACGAAGCGCACGGCAATGGGGCGATTTTCCCATGAAAATGTCGCCTTCATGGCTGACAGCAACAATCGCACCGCCTTCTATATGGGGGATGATTCAACGCCGGGCTGCATCTACAAATTCGTGCCCGCCAACGCCTATTCGACCGCGAACCGTGCGGCCAACACCGATCTGCTCGACAATGGCACGCTCTATGTCGCGCGGTTCAATGCCGACGGCACTGGCGAATGGCGTCGTCTGGTTCAGGGCGAAAACGGCCTTACCGCCACCGCGATCGATCCGGGCAATGTCAGCCAGGGTCCGACCACGCCAGTTGCCGTGGTCTTTGCGAACCAGGCTGACGTGTTGACCAAAACGCAGGCGGCCGCCCGCGTCGCCGGCGGCACGATCATGGACCGCCCGGAATGGCTGACCGTCGCGCCCGACAACAGCGCGGTGTATTGCACACTGACCAACAATAGCGGCCGTCAGGTCGCCGACGCCGCCAACCCGCGCACCGTCAACCGCAACGGGTCTATCATCAAGTTCAAGGAAACGGGCAATTCGCCGCTGGCGACCAGCTTTACCTGGGAAATCTTCCTGCTGGCCGGTGATCCATCGGAAAGCGCGGCCAATGGCGGCAATGCGAACCTGGTCGGCAATATCAACGGCGACACCTTCTCTAGCCCCGACGGCCTGCGCATCGATCCCAAGGGTCGCCTGTGGGTAGAGACGGACCATTCGATCACCAGCACCTCCGGCGTTCCCGGCAAGACGTTGCTCGACGTCTTTGGCAATAATTCGATGTATTATATCGATCAGACGTCGAAACAATCGAAGCGTTTCTTGGTCGGCCCGGTGGGCTGCGAGATCACCGGCATCGCCTATACGCCGGATCTGAAGAATTTCTTCATCAACATCCAGCATCCCGAAGGAGCTTGGCCGGTCGCCGGATCGCAGCCGCGCTCCTCGACCATCGTCGTGCGCCGCACCGACGCGCAGCCGGTCGGAAATTAGGTAATTGCCCCCCCCGCCGTTCCGGTCAAAGCCGGACGGCGGGAGGGTGATGGCGAGCAGCAAACGAAAGGCCCGCGCCGGGTGACCGGGCGGGCCTTTTCGTATCTTATGCACATTGTCCGCCCTTGCGGGCAGACGGGCTTACTTGATCTTGGCTTCCTTGAACTCGACATGCTTGCGCACGACGGGGTCATATTTGCGGAAGGTGAACTTCTCGGTCGTGGTGCGCGGGTTCTTCTTCGTGACGTAGAAGAAGCCGGTGTCAGCGGTGCTGACCAGTCTGATCTTGACGGTGGCTGGCTTGGCCATGGCCCTATCCTTCGTTGGGACGAAGGCCCAGGCGACCCCCGCGAATCTGTTGAAAAATAAAGGCGGCCGTTGGAGCCGCCCCGTTTCAGCGCCGGCCCATGCGGCATAGCTGCGATTCTGTCAAGACCGGTTCAGCTTGCCACCAGCATCACATGCCCTTCACGGCCTGTTAACCATCCCGGCGCATGCTGTTTTCGAGGCAAAGGGCAAAAGGGAGTATGGCCCGTGAAATATGACGCCATGCTGATGATCCGTACGGACATATTGAACCGTATCGACGGCATCGCCGCACAGCGCGGGCATCTCAGCCTCGCGCGGATATGCGAGGAGATAGACCAGATTCGGCATATCGCGCGCAGTCATGGGCTGGAGCCGGTCGAACGCATCGCATCGATGTTGGAATCGGCAATCGCGCTTGATGGGCATGGCCCGGTCATATTGTCCTATCTCGACATGATGCGCGATGCGGCCGGTTGCGAAGATGTCGGACCCGAAGTCAGCGCCGCCTATCTCGCTGTTCTGTCGTTGCGCATGGGGGCTTAAGCGTCCTGATATGGATGCTTTGCTGCTTGCTTTGCTGGGCTGTCTCCTGATCGAGACGGGCGACAAGGGACAACAACTGACGCTCGCGCTTACACGCCGCTTTTCCAACGACGGCATAGTGATTGCCGGGGTGCTCACCGCCGCTTTTGCCAACGCCGCACTGTCCGCCGCAGCGGGCTGGTATGTTTCCAAGCTCATCGGCCCCGATCCGCGCGCGCTGTTTTTGGGTCTGGCGTTGCTGTTTGCAGGGGTCGGCCTGCTCTTCATCCCCAAGCCGCCTGACGCGCTGGAAGGATGGCGCGTCGGCCCGTTTCTTACCGCCTTTCTCGGCCTCTTCATTCTCGGCTTCGGCGATGGCGCGCAATTTTTGCTCGCCGGCGTCGCTGGTCGTACCGCAGATCCGCTATTGACGGCGATCGGGGGCGGCATCGGCATCGCGGTCGCTTATATTCCCGTCATTATGTTGCGCCGCCCGATTTTCTCAGGCGCGGGGTTGAACGCCGTCCGCCGTATCGCCGCCATGTTGTTTCTGATTGCCGGCTTCACGGTCGCGCTTACTGCCGTCGGTCTTATCTGATCAACGCCTGATTGATCCTATCGATCAGAGTCGCGCACAATATTAATGGCACAAAATGGCATTTCACTCATTATGGTCGCGAAACCAATTCGCTGTCAGGAGAATGTCGATGACCGCCCCCGATCTCAAGACTCCCACCGACCTTAAGAGCAATGCCACCAGGTCGGTCGCAGAAGCGCTGAATGCCGTACTGGCCGACAGCTATGCATTGTATTTCAAGACCAAGAATTTTCACTGGCATGTTTCCGGCCCGCATTTCCGGGACTATCATCTGATGTTCGACGATCAGGCCGCGCAAATCCTCGCCACCACCGACGCAATCGCCGAACGGGTGCGCAAGACCGGCAACACCACGCTGCGCTCGATCGGCGATATTGCACGGCATCAGAGCGTGACCGACAATGATGCCGATTATGTCAGCCCCGATGCTATGCTGGCTGAACTGCGTGCCGACAATCTGTCGCTGGTCGAATTGCTGCGCGTAGCCAAGACCGCGGCGACGCAAGCCAGCGACAATGCGACCGAAGGTATCGTGGATGACTGGACCGACCAGGCCGAGGAGCGCGCCTGGTTTCTCTTTGAGGCTAGCCGTAAGGGCTGATTTTAGCTTGAGAGCGAAAAGGGCTGCGTTCCCGATGGGAGCGCAGCCCTTTTTCTTAACCGTCTGTTGCTTAACGCATAAATCAGAAGGCGACGCCGACCGATCCAACGACACCGGCCTTCGAAGCGTTGCGGCCTGAAGGGGTGAAGAAATCACCGTCCGTGTCCACATAATTGACGCCGAACGTCAGATGGTTCCAGGTATAGCTCGCGCCGACGCCCCAATCCGTATAGCCTTTTGAAAAGCTGCTTCCGGCGGTCAAATAGCTGGGACCGAAGCTATGCCCCACATGGGCCGAAAGGCTGACGGGCGTTTGCGGGATCGCCGCCGAAAAATCGCCGGCGAGATACAGATTATCCTGTCTGGACTTTCCGGCGGCGGCTAGCGCCTTCGCCTTGGGCGCATAATTGGCGGTAAGCTTCGCGCCCACCGGCCCGAATGTGTGCGAAACCGCCACATAAGGCTCGAAGAAGTCGGTATTGCCGCCACCCGAATTGGGATAATAATAATAGAGTACGCCCAGGTCGAGCTTGGTGCCGCTGAAATCCTTGGCCCAGCCCAGGATGAGGTCGATTTCTTGATCCGAAGCCTTGCCATTCGTCGTTGCGACATAATCGTCGATCGAACTGCCCCATACGGTGGCATAGACGCCTGATTGATGCGCGACGGTAAAGGTTCCCTGCACGGCGAAGCGTTTGTCGGTCTGTGAAATTCCGCGGAAACGATAATCGGAAACGACTGTGGCACCGCCCGTGACGGTAACCGCCGGTGCGGGCGCTTCCTGAGCGAAGGCTGGCACGGCGGCCGACAGGAAAAGAGCGGCCGTGAGGCCGGAAATGGACTTACGCATGATATTCCCCTTGGAGTTGGTCTGCGATCGTCCCACCTGCGTACCGGTCCTTGCCATCTCTATCCTTTGGATGGGGCATGGTCACCGATAACGGCTTCCAAATGCCGGTGGCTACTGCACTGCACAAGAGAAAATTGCTGGCCTGTATCTTTTCATGTCCATATTGTTGCTGCTTTGCAACAAAGACAGCGGCCTGCATCTTAATGTTGAGCCACGAAAAATAGAACGCGTGTCAGCGCTTGAAAATTTTATGGACAAGCTACCCATTATTGGAACATATAATGAACATAGGTTAATTGGGTGCAATGCGCAGCGGCGGCACGGGAGGCCCGGTATGGAGCATCATGGCGTTATCTTGAGTAAAGGCTTCGCGGACGCATGTTCGCCAGCCAATTCATCGAACCCGGCCATGGACCTTGACCATGTGCGGGACGGCCGACCGACCGCGCTGCTGATCTCCGACCGGCGGGGCGCGCAGGAAGCGCTTATCGACGCGGCGGGTGCGCGGCTGCTGGGACGTGTGGCTGTAGCAGAGGCAACGGCGCGTATCGATGACTTGGCGCAGGTCGACCTCGTGATGGTCGAGGCGGATATGCCGGGTCTGGCTCTGGCGCCTTTGTTCGATCGGCTAAACCGGATGGCGCAGGAACGGGACACTGTCCTTATCATCGCATGTGGGATGGCATGTATCGATCAGGCGTTCGGCGTCTTTACGGCTGACGCTGTGCAACTGCTCTGCGAAGCCGATGCGCTGGACGTCGCCACCGCGCTCGCCCTGGCGTTGCGGCGGCGGGAGGCGCGCGCGCGGCTGTGGGATCGCGGCCGCGAGAATGAAGCTGCCCGCATCGACCGATTGAGCACGGAAGTCGGCCGCCTCGCCCGTATCGTTGACGCGCTGGTCGGAATGGACGGCGGGCGTACCTATCCGCATGATAGCGGCCAGACGCCCTGCATCGCCGATCGCGGCAGCCGCTATACGAGCGAGGCGGATACGCCGGTCGGGTTCGCGCGCGCCGCTTCATCCCTTCAGCCAAATCATATCCGGGATCTTTTGCGTGTGCGGCGGCAGCGCGATCAGTTCCTGCCGGCCGATCTGTTTGCCGATCCCGCCTGGGACATGATGCTCGACCTGATGGTCGCGCGCCTGACGGACGAGCAGGTGTCTGTGTCAAGCCTGTGCATCGCTGCGGCGGTGCCGCCCACCACGGCCCTGCGCTGGATTCGCCAGCTCACGGATCGCGGGCTGTTTCTCCGTCAGGCCGACCCCGACGATGGCCGGCGCATCTTCATCGCTTTGTCGGACGAGGCCGCTGACGCGATCACGCGCTGGTTCGCCGCCAGCCGGGTCCTGCTGCGCAACAGCTTTGAATGATGCTCGTGAGAGAAACCGCGTATATCGGCCTTGACCGACGCCGACTTTGGCCTAGATAGCGCACACCCTCATGGGGGCGATTAGCTCAGTTGGTAGAGCGTCTCGTTTACACCGAGAATGTCGGCG
>CAXUEQ010000039.1:0-24821 GCA_964250175.1 uncultured Sphingobium sp.
GTAAATATGCAATCGGGGCGGTGCTGCTCGACAAGGCAAATCCGGCCAAGGTGCTGGCGCGTTCGCCCGAGCCGATATTGTCGGCCGCGGATGACGACCGTGAAGGTTATGTGCCCAATGTCGTCTACACCTGCGGGGCGATGCGGCATGGTGATAAGCTTTTTCTGCCTTACGGCGTTTCGGACAGTGCGGTGGCGTTTGCGTTTGTGCCTATTGCGGAGTTGCTGGCGCGGATGCGATAAAGGGACTGTGAAGCTTATAAGTAGAACATAGTCGGGACTTGACTGTATCATGACAATAATACAGTTTGGTCGCTGCCGATGACCGATATCCCCCTTTCGCCCCCGCCGCCCATGACCGAGCGTGGTTTCGGGGAAGGACCGCCCAGCAATTTCGCGCGCCGTGGCGGGTGGCGGAAGAGGCTGCGGATCACGTCTTGGGTGCTTGCGGCCTTTTTGCTGCTGTTCCTGTGCCTGGTCGCCTGGCTGGCGATCACGGCCCCACTCTCCCGCTCGCTCAGGCCGATCGCGCCGCCCAGCATCACCCTACTTTCAAGCGACGGACAGACGATCGCCCGAAAGGGGGCAATCATCGACAAGCCGGTGACGGTCGCGGCGCTGCCCAAATATGTGCCGCAGGCCTTCATGGCGATCGAGGACCGGCGCTTCTATAGCCATTGGGGGGTCGATCCGCGCGGGATCGTCCGCGCCGCCTGGCACAATATCTGGAACAGCGGGCCGTCACAGGGCGGCAGCACGATCACCCAGCAACTCGCCAAAGGCGTGTTCCTGAGCAACGACCAGACGATGGGGCGCAAGCTGCGCGAGGCGATGATCGCCTTTTGGCTCGAAGCGTGGCTGACCAAGGACCAGATACTGGAACGCTATATGTCGAACGTCTATTTCGGCGACAATGTCTATGGCCTGCGCGCGGCGTCGCAGCATTATTTCAACCGTAGGCCTGAGCGGCTTACGATTCCGCAGGCAGCGATACTCGCCGGTCTGCTGAAAGCGCCGTCGCGGCTCGCCCCCACCACCAATTTAAAAGGGGCACGCGCCCGTGCCGCACTGGTGACGCAGGCGATGGTCGAGGCCGGCTTCATCAGCGCCGCGGTCGAACGCGCTTTGCCCCCCGCACGGCTGGACGTGCAATCGACGCCGACGCAGATCAGCGGAACCTATTTCGTCGACTGGGTGCTGCCGCAGGCGCGCGATCGGGCGGGTGCGGTCTATGGCGCGCAGACGGTAACGACCACGCTGGACAGCCGGTTGCAGAAGCTGGCGCAGGATGCCGTGCGCCGCGCGCCGCTGGGCAAGGCGCAGATCGCCATGGTGACGATGAAGCCGGACGGTACGGTCGTGGCGATGGTCGGCGGCAAGGATTATGACAAGAGCGCGTTCAACCGCGCGGTGCAGGCGCGGCGGCAACCCGGATCGACATTCAAGCTGTTCGTCTATCTTGCCGCCTTTCGCGCGGGCATGACCCCGGACGACATGGTGGAAGACAAGCCGTTCGCCGAAGGCGCATATCGCCCGGCCAATCATGAGGGCAAATATCGCGGCATGATCACATTGCGGCAGGCTTTTGCCGCGTCGAGCAATGTCGCGGCGGTGCGGCTGGCGCAGAAGGTGGGCATCCGCAACGTCATAAAAGCGGCGCGCGATCTGGGGATCACCACGCCGATCGCTGAGAATCTGAGCAGCGCGCTCGGCACATCCGAGGTCAGCATTCTGGAACTGACGCAAGCCTATGCGGCGGTCGCGGCCGGGGCCTATCCGGTCGCCGCGCACGGCCTGCCCCCGCAAGAGCAGGGCTGGTTTCAGAAATTGATGGACCGGCAGTCCAGCTTCAGCACCAGCCAGTTGGAAATGATCCGCGACCTGCTGTCGTCAGCCGCCAATCGCGGCACCGGCAGCGCGGCGGCGCTGCGCACCAGCACGTTCGGCAAGACAGGCACGACCCAGGATAATCGCGATGCGATCTTCGTCGGCTATGCCGGTGGATTGGTGACGACGGTGTGGATCGGCAATGACGACAACAGCCCGCTGCCGGGCTTTGCGGGCGGCGGCGTCCCGGCGCGGGTGTGGCGCGATTATATGAGCCGCGCCATCCGCGAGCCGGAGGAAGAAGCGACACCCGAGGAAGTCGATCCCGATCTGGTCAACGCAGTATCCAACGTGAATATCGAGGGCAATCTGGGCAATATGTCAGTGAAGATCGATCGCGACGGGTTGCGGATCAACGACATTCCGGTCGATCTGGGTGAGGATGGCGGGGATGCGCCGGAGGCGCCGCCACCGGTGCAGGCGGTGCCGGCGCGACCGGGCGAGGGACCGTAAATGGGCGAGTATCTTGTCACCATTCTCTGCGGAAGCCGGGGTCTCGGGCGGCGCATGATTCCTCGCGATGCCAGTCTGCGCCGGCGTGACGACGTAACGGATGTATGACCGGGAAGCGCTGGATCATAAGCGGCGCTGTAGCCGCGATCGCCATCGGTCTGGTCACCGTCGCCTGCACCCCGCTGCGCAGTTTCGATGCGCTGGTGCCCAAGGATGCGGGGAGCGCGAAGGTGGCGGGGGATGTCCCCTATGGCGCGGGCCCGCGGCGGATGCTGGACGTTTATGCGCCGGTCGGAACGAAGGGTGCGGCAAAGGGTCAAAAATCCCTCCCCGTGGTCGTCTTTTTCTACGGCGGGTCGTGGGCGAGCGGGACGCGGACCGGCTATGGCTTTGCCGGGCGGGCACTGGCGGCGCAGGGTTTCGTCGTGGTCATTCCCGATTACCGGATCGGGCCGGAGACGGTCTATCCCGGCTTCGTCGAGGATGGCGCAGCAGCGGTGCGCTGGATCGAGGCTCATATACAGGATTATGGCGGCGACCCGGCGCGCATCGTCCTGTCGGGTCATTCGGCCGGGGCCTATATCGGCGCGATGCTGGCCGTGGATGATCGCTGGCTGGGCAAAGACCGGGGCGCGGTGAAGGGCTTTGTCGGGCTGGCCGGACCCTATGACTTCGCGCCGTTCGATGTGCCGGTGGCGGTGGCAGCGTTCGGGGCATGGTCGAAACCACAGGAAACGCAGCCGATCCACTGGGCGGGCGCGGGCGATCCGCCGGTGCTGCTGCTGACCGGGAGCGACGACAGGGTGGTCGAACCCCGAAATAGCGTTGCGCTGGGCGCGAAACTCCGTGCGGCAGGCGTGGAAGCGACGGAGCGACGCTATAGCGGGTTGGGGCATGTCGGCATCGTCACGGCGCTGGCGCGGCCCTTGCGCGGCAAGGCGCCGGTGCTGATGGACATGGCGGCATTCGTGCGGCGGGTGGCGGGTTGACGATGTGCGGACGCGACTGAGCATATGCGCGCGGAAAATACGCTATGAGTCCGAAGCCGACGCGCTGGTGGTGATACGGAACGCCGATATTCTGCTGCGGCACTATCGGTGCGACCGGTGCGGGTTGTTCCATCTGACCAGCCGGACCAAGGGGAAGCGGGTTACGCGGCCGATTGGGTAAAGATTTTCATCCGCATATATAGTGTGATGACTTTACGTCGTTCTGCCGCCGTTCGTGCTGAGCAGAGTATGAGCTTGTCGAAGCGCATCAGGTCCATACGCCGGTCCTTCGATACGCCATTTCGACAAGCTCAACGGCTACTCAGGACGAACGGGCATATATAAACGCATCACGCTCTGCCTTGCAGGCACCGTGCACATTGAGCGATCCATCGCGCAACGAAAAAGGGCGCCCCACGGGACGCCCTTTTCTTCACCGGCGATCCGGCGACATATCTTCCAGCCTATTTCTTGAGCGTCAGGCCGCCAAAGCGCTTGTTGAAGCGCGCGACCTGGCCACCCTGGTCGAGTTGGCGGGTGCCGCCGGTCCAGGCCGGATGCGATTTGGGATCGATGTCGAGCGCGAGCGTATCGCCTTCCTTGCCCCAGGTCGAGCGGGTGCGATAGGTGGTGCCGTCAGTCATCTGAACGGTGATGAAATGATAGTCGGGATGCGTATCGGTCTTCATGGCGGTGCTCCAGGGGCGGCCGGTTCCGACCGGCCTAAAGGATGCGATAATCTTTGCGAAGGCGCGCGGTTAGCGGGTTTGCGAGAGCAATGCAAGAGCGCCACCCTTCGGCATCGGCTTTCGCTTTATTTCGGCGGGTCGGCGATCATCGCGGTGCATTGCGCCTCGGCGGCGAGTTTACCGTTGACCATGGCCTTGCCGCTGAACTTGCAGATCGCGCCGCGCACCTGGGTGAATTCCACATGGAAGTCGATCAGGCAGCCCGGCTCGACCGGCGCGCGGAATTTCGCGCCGTCGATGCCCATGAAATAGACAAGCTTGCCCGACCCGGCGAGGCCGAGCGATTCCACCGCCAATATCCCCGCCGCCTGCGCGATCGCCTCGACGATCAACACGCCAGGCATGATCGGCCGGTCAGGAAAATGGCCCTGGAAGAAGGGTTCGTTGATCGACACCGCCTTGACCGCGTGGATGCTGGTGCTGGGCACCAGCGAGACCACGCGGTCGATCAGCAGCATCGGGAAACGGTGCGGCAACGCGGCCATGACCGCACGGATGTCCATCGGCCCCCGCGTTTCGGGGACAGTCTTCGTTGCCGCGCCGTCGATCGTTTCGCTCATGTCAGCCTATCAGCGCGAGGTCGGCTTCTGGGCCGGTTTGCCCGAGGCTGCGGGCGCAGGGGCCGCGGCGGCGGGTGCGCTACCCGGCTGGCCCTGACGGCCCGGCTGCCAGCCGGCGGGCGGCGTGATGCCGACGCTGGGGACGAGCGCGTTCAGTTCGGTGGTGACGGCGGCGGTGATGTCGACGGCCGGGCCATAAGACACGGTAGCGTCGGGGGTCAGCACCAGATCGGTCTTGGTCTTGGCCATCGCCGCCTTCAGCGCGTCGCCCAGCTTCGCGGTGATCTGCTCTTCGATATAGGCTTGGGCGAGCGCGATCGGCTGACCCTGACGCTGCAATTCTTCCTGCGCCTGCTGGCTGCGCTGCTGCAACTGCTCATATTGTGTCTGCAGCGCAGGGGTCGGCTGATTGTTGGCGGCCTTGAGCGCGGCTTGGAGCGCGTCGCTCTTGGTCTTCAATTCGGTGTCCAGCGCGGTCTTGCGCGCGTTGAACGCATCGATCTGCGGCTTGTAGGTCGTGTTCATCTGCGTGCGCGCGGTGGCGTAGGCGGTGGTCGTGGCGACCGCCTGACCCAGATTGGCGACAGCGATGCCGGACTTGGACTGCGCGGCGGCCGGAACGGCGGTCAGCGCGAGCGCGGCGACGGGCGCAGTGGCCAGCGCGAAAGCTTTGATAATGGTCTTCATCAGAATTGAGTCCCTACGTTGAAAGTGATGAGTTTGTCGTCGTCGCCATATTCCTTCAGCAGGGCCTTGGCGATATCGATGCGGAAGGGTCCGAAGGGCGAATTCCAGTTGACGCCGAAACCGACCGAAAGGCGCGGCTTGAGCGTGTCGCCGACATATTCTTCTTCGAAATTGCTTCCCGACTGGAAGCTGCCAGCCACGCCATTGCCGCCGACAGGACATACGGGCGCGCGGGGCGCACCATTCGCCTGCACCGAGGATGTCGTCAGGTCGGCCGCCGTGACGGTGCAATATCCTGCAAAGGCAACTGTCGTCGGATTCTTCAGGCCTGCCACAGCGCCCACATCCGCGAAAATCGAAGGGCGGAGGCCCAGTTCGCGCGCGCCTGCACCCAAGGGAATCTGAATTTCCGCGCGCGCCTGATAATAGACACGTCCGCCAAGCGCATCGTCGACGAAACCGTTCTTATCGGTGCTGCGGTCATATCCAGTGGTGTTTCCATTGGCGTCGGTAATAGGCGTCAGATAGAAACGCCGCACGCGCGGACCGATACCGCGAATGTCAAAGCCGCGCATCTGCGGTTCGCCCAGGAAGAAGCGATCGGTCAGGCGCACCTTGTCGATCGCGGCGCCCGTCGCATCGAACTTCTGCCCTTCGAGCGAGTAGATATAGCCGCCCTCCGCCGACAGGTCGAAGATGAAGCCCCCGCCCAGCGGCCAGTGCTTTTCGGCGTTGAGGCGCGAGCGGATATATTTGACGCTGCCGCCAAGCCCGGCAAAATCCTGGCTGAGCGTGACCGACTGGCCACGGGTTGGGCGGATGCGGTTGTCGCGCGTGTCATAGATCAGCGAGTAGCCGACCGACGAGGTGGTGCGCTTGCCGATCGCGTCGCACAGATAGCGGCCCGCCTTGATCGGATCGCAGACGCCGTTGGTATAATAGGTCGCCTGATCGAGCGTGACGTCGTCGAAGGTCAGGCCGTAGCGCAGCGCGAGCGACAGGAATTCGGTAATCGGCACACCCGCGCGGATCTGGAAGCCGGTCGACACCTGCTGATAGGTGGTGTTGCGGCTGTTATCGGCCAGATAGTTGAAGCTGTTGAGGTCGCGACGGAAGATGTCGCCGCCCAGCGCGATATTCTTGTCGAACAGATAGGGCTCGGTAAAGCCAAGCTCGACCGACTTGCTATAGGTCGAATAGTTGACGCTGGCGCGCAGTTCCTGACCCTTGCCGCGGAAATTGCGCTGGGTGATCGAGGCCGCGATGATGAAGCGTTCGAGACTGGAGAAGCCCGCCGAGAGCGACAGTTCACCGGTCGATTTTTCCTCGACATTGGTTTCCAGCACGATGCGGTCGGGCGCAGAACCGGGCTTCTGTTCGACATTCAGCTTTTCCTGAAAGAAGCCGAGCGAGTTGATGCGGTCCTTCGACCGCTTGACCTGGAAGCTGTTGAACGCGTCGCCTTCGTTCAGGCGGAATTCGCGGCGGACCACCTTGTCCTGGGTCAGCGTGTTGCCGTTGATGTCGATCCGCTCGACATAGACGCGCGGCGCATTGGCGATGCGGAAGGTGATCCCCATCTCCAGCTTGTCCTTGTTGCGGTTGAAGTCGGGCGAGACGTCGGCGAAGGCGTAGCCGAACAGGCCGGCGGTCTCGTTCAACTGATCGACGGTATCCTCGACCTGCTTGGCGTTATACCATTCGCCCTTGTGCATCGGCAGCAGCTTGGTCAGCCCCTCCGCCGACAGGTCGCGCAGGTCGCTTTCGACCTTCACGTCGCTGAATTTGTAGCGCTGCCCTTCCTCCACCACATAGGTGATGATGAAGTCCTGCTTGTCCGGGGTCAGTTCGGCGACGGCGGAAATGACGCGGAAATCGGCATAGCCCTGCGTCAGGTAGAATTGCCGCAGCTTTTGCTGGTCATAGGCGAGGCGATCGGGATCGTAGCTCGTGCCGGACGAGAAGATGCGATACCAGCGCGACGCCTTGGTCGCCATCTCGCCTTCGAGCCGGCCGTCCTTGAACTTCTCGTTGCCGATGATGTTGATCTGGCGGACCTTGGACTTGGGGCCTTCGCTGATCTCGAACACGATATCGACGCGGTTCTGGTCGAGCTGCACCATCTTCGGCTCGACCGTGGCGGCGAAGCGGCCCTGACGGCGGTACAGTTCAATGATGCGGGCGACGTCGGCGCGCACCTTCGACCGCGTATAAATCTGACGCGGAGCCAGTTTTATTTCAGGACGTATCTTGTCTTCCTTGAGGCGTTTATTACCTTCAAGAACAATACGGTTGATGACGGGATTTTCCTTCACCTCGATCGTCAGTGCGCCGGCATCGTCGCGAATCTGGACGTCGGCGAACAGTTCGGTCTCGAACAGGTCGCGCAGCGCCTGATCGAGCGTTTCGCGGGTATAGGACTGGCCGACGCGCAGCTTGGTGTAGGACAGGACCGTATCGGGTTCGAGCCGCTGCCCGCCGGTGACGGTGATCGAGCGGACGGGTGCGGCGGCAGGCTGGGCCGCAGGCGGCGTCGCGGGTGCCGCCGACGCCGGCTTTGCGGTGGTTACGGGACTCGGCTTTGCGGCTGACGCCGGGGTCGCGCGCGCCTTCGCAGCGGTCTGGCCCATGGCGGCGGGTGCCATCCCGGCTAGGACTGTGCCCGCCAGCAGCACGGCTATGACCGGCTTGCGGATAGTGCTGCTCTTGATCGTCACCCGATGTTCACCCTTAGCAAAAATATGTTACCGGCCAGTCGCCCAAAAGACAGGAACCCGCCGCAGCGCCCTCCCGGACTCCCGCACCCCTGCCCCAGACAGGTCAGCCGATCAAGCCGGACAGGCTTTTCCAAAGCCCGAAAGACGACAAATCGTTGAAAGTCACCATCACCATCAAGGTCAGCAACAGCGCAAGACCGGAGCGATAGGCCCATTCCTGCGCATGTGGACTGACCGGCCGCCGTGCAATCGCCTCAATCCCGTAAAAAAGCAGATGCCCGCCATCCAGCATGGGGATTGGCAACAGGTTGATGAACCCCAAATTAATCGAGATCGCCGCCATGAACATCAGGAAGCTGGCGAAACCCAGCGACGCCGCCTGTCCGGAAATTTCCGCGATCTTGAGCGGGCCGCCCATTTCCTTGACCGAGCGGCGGCCGGTGACGATCTGGCCCAGGCCATCGACGGTCGACTTGAAGATCTGGACGGTGTTGCGCAGGCCGATGCCGGGCGCCTCCCACAGGGCGATCGGGCGGAACGCGATCGGTGTGGACTGAACACCCAACTGGCCGATGCGGTATATATTGCCGAACCGGTCCTTTTCGATCCGCGTTCCCGCAGCGATGTTCAGGTCCAGCGCGCGCCCGTTGCGGACGATGCTATAGGGCAGCACTTCATTGGGGCGCAGCGTGACGATCGCGCTGATGTCGGTGAAGCTGCCGATGGTGCGGCCCATTATGCTGGTGATGCGGTCACCCGCCCTCAGCCCCGCCGATTGCGCGGCAGACCCGGCGGCGACCGCGCCGACGACCGGCGGGCTTTCGGGGTCGCCCTTCCAATAGGCAAGTCCGCCCAGCAACAGGATGGCAAACAGGAAATTGATGACCGGCCCGGCGGCGACGATCGCCGCGCGCTGGTGCAGCGGCTTGGCGGGAAAGCTTTGCGCGCGTTCGAGGGCGGGCAGTTCGAGCCAGGCCGGGTCGGTCTGCGACGCGGCGTTCATGTCGCCCTTGAACTTCACATAGCCGCCCAGCGGCAGGGCGCCGATGCGCCAGCGCGTGCCGCGCCGGTCGGTCCAGGCAGCGATTTCCCGGCCGAATCCGATCGAGAAGACCTCCGCCTTCACCCCGCACCAGCGGCCGACGATATAATGGCCGAATTCATGGACGAAGACGAGCGGACCGATGACGGCGACAAAAGCCAGTATTGTCAGCAGGATGCCGGGATTCTCTATCAAGCTTGCACTCTTTCCAAGATGCGTCCGGCGGCGTCCCGCGCCTTCCGGTCCGCCTCCAATATATCCTCGATCCCCCTTGGCGTCGTCGCGTCATAGCCCGAGAGGACGTCCTCTACAATCGTGGCGATTTCGAGAAAGCCGATGCGCCCGGCCAGAAACGCGGCGACGGCTATCTCGTTTGCGGCATTGAGCACAGCCGGACGGTCGCCGCCGCTCTCCGCCGCCTGCCGCGCGAGGCGCAGCGCGGGGAAGCGCGTATTGTCTGGCGCTTCGAAATCCAGCCGGCCGATGCGGGTGAGGTCGAGCGGCAGGCAGGGCGTCTCGATCCTTGCGGGCCAGGCGAGTGCGTGGGCGATCGGGATACGCATGTCGGGCGAGCCAAGCTGCGCCAGCGTCGAGCGATCGCGATATTCGACCAGGCTGTGGATGACAGACTGGGGATGAACGAGAATGTCGATATTCGATAGGCCGACGGCGAAGAGATGCGCGGCCTCGATCAGTTCCAGCCCCTTGTTCATCATCGTCGCGCTGTCGATACTGATTTTCGCGCCCATTGACCAGTTGGGGTGCTTGACCGCCTGCGCCGGGCTGACGACGCGCATCTGGTCGGTGGTGAAGGTGCGGAACGGCCCGCCGCTGGCAGTGAGGGTGATGCGGCGCACATCCTGAATCCGGCTGCCAGCAAGACATTGGAAGATGGCGTTATGCTCGCTGTCGACAGGGAGCAGGGTCGCGCCCGAGGCGGTGGCGGCCTGCATCATCAGCGCGCCGGCGGAGACCAGCGATTCCTTGTTGGCGAGCGCAACGGTGCGGCCGCCCTCCAGCGCGGCGAGCGTCGGCTCAAGGCCGGAGCAACCGACGATCGACGCCATAGTCCAGTCGGCATCCAGCCGGGCGGCGTCAATCAGCGTCGCGCGACCCGCAGCCGGTTCGGTGCGGGTGCCAGCAAGCGCGTCCTTGAGCGCAGGGTAGAGCGCGGGGTCGCCGATCACGGCAAGATCGGCGTCATGCGCACGGGCGGCGGCGGCGAGACCGGCGACATCGCTGTTGGCGGTGAGCGCAACCACCTGATAGGCGGCGCGATCGCGCGCGATCAGATCGAGGGTCGAAGAGCCGACCGATCCGGTCGCGCCGAAGATGGAAAGCCTGCGGGTCACGAAAGGCTCCTACAGGACATTGGGCAGCGCGACGAGCAAAGCCGCGAGCGGGGCTGCGGCGACGACGCCGTCCAGCCGGTCGAGCACGCCGCCGTGACCGGGCAGAAGCGTGCTGCTATCCTTCACCCCTGCCCTGCGCTTCATCCAGCTTTCAAGCAGGTCGCCACCCTGCGCGGCGACCGCGAGGATGCCGCTGGCAGCGGCGAGGCGCAACGGCAGGCCAGCGCCCATGTGCAGGATGAAGCCGAAGATCAGCGCACAGGCGACCCCGCCGCCGAGCCCCGACCAAGTCTTCGACGGGCTGATGCGCGGTGCGAGCTTCGGCCCGCCCAGGCTGCGGCCGGTGAAATACGCGCCGATATCGGTCGCCCACACCAGTCCGAGCGCCCAAAAGGCCAACAGCAGGCCCTGTTCCTGCGCGCGCAGGAACAGCAGCGCGAGGATCGGCACGCCGGTATAGAATATGCCGAGCGCGAGCGGGACCGAACGGCCCACCGCCATGGTGAAGAAGAAGGCCGCCCCGAGCAGTCCAATGGCGAGAAAGGAGGGTCCGGCGGCTAGCGGGTCGGGCGCCATGATCGCAAGCGGCACGCAGATGGCGAACATCGAGAGACGCTTGATATTTGGGTTCGCGCCGACCAGTCCCGCCCATTCGCCCTGCATCAGCACGCCCGCCAAGGAGGCGAGCACCCAGAAGGCGATGCCGCCTAGCAGCAGCGCGGCCACCGCGACGAGGATCAGCGCGACGCCGACGATGGCGCGGATGCGCAGATCGTTAGGCTTGGCGGTCATATATCCGCCTATAATCCGCCATAGCGGCGTTCGCGCCGTTTGTAGCACAGCAGCGCCGCCGCCAGCGCGTCACAATCAAAATCGGGCCATAGAAGCTCGGTGAAATACAGTTCCGCATAGGCAGCCTGCCACAGCAGAAAATTGCTGAGCCGATGTTCGCCCGAGGTGCGGATCATCAGGTCGAGCGGCGGCAGTCCGGCGGTGTCGAGATATTGATCGATATCGGCGGCGGCGATGGCGGCAGGGTCGATTTCCCCCGCGGCGGCGCGATGGGCGAGCATCTGCGCGGCGCGAACCATTTCGTCCTGGGAACCATAGTTGAGCGCGATCGCCAGGATCGGGCCGTCATTGTCGGCCGTGCGCGCGATCGCCTCGTCGATCAAAACCACCAGCGACGGTTCCAGCGCGCGATAATTGCCGATGATACGCAGTTGCACGCCGTCATCGATGAGTTCCTGCAAATCCGCCTCTATGAAGCGACGAAGCAGGCCCATCAGGTCGGCAATCTCCGACGCCGGTCGCTTCCAGTTTTCCGACGAGAAGGCATAGAGCGTCAGGCATTCCAGGCCGAGGGCGCGGGCGGCGCGAGCGGTGCGGCGTACGGCATCCACCCCGGCCTTATGTCCTGCGAAACGCGGCAGAAAGCGTTTTTTCGCCCAGCGGCCGTTCCCGTCCATGATGATCGCGACGTGACGCGCGCCATGGTCAGGCAACTGATGCCGGGTCTCTGGTTTCGCCTGGGTCGCCACAATGAGAAGCTATGCGCCGATTCGGGCTTTATTTGCCAAGGATTTCTTTTTCCTTGGCCGACGCGGTAGAATCGATGTCGGCGATGGTGGCGTCGGTCAGCTTCTGCACCTCGGTTTCGAGCTTCTTGCGCTCGTCCTCGCTGATTTCGCCCTTCTTTTCATCAGTCTTGAGACTATCCATACCGTCACGGCGGACATTGCGGACCGCAATGCGTGCATTTTCGGCATATTTGCTGGCGAGCTTGGCCAGTTCCTTGCGGCGTTCCTCGGTCAGATCGGGGATCGGCAAGCGCAGCGTGGTGCCGTCGGTGATCGGATTGAGACCGATTCCAGCGGAGCGGATCGCCTTTTCCACCGGAGTGACATTGCTTTTGTCCCACACCTGAACCGACAGCATGCGCGGTTCTGGTGCGGAGACGGTTGCGACCTGATTCAAGGGCATATGCGCGCCATAGACTTCCACCGTGATCGGATCGAGCAGTGCGACGCTGGCGCGCCCGGTGCGCAGGCCGTTGAGATCGCCCTTCAGCGATTCGACGGCACCCGCCATGCGGCGTTCCAGACCAGCTTTGTCATATTGGGCCATTTTCAGCTCTCCTGGCTTTGCACGACCGTCGCGACCCCGCCCCCGGCAAGGACCTGGGACAGGTTGCCGGTTTCGCGGATATTAAAGACGACGATAGGCACATTGTTATCACGGCACAGGGCGATGGCGCTGGCGTCCATCACCTTGAGATTGTCATTCAGCACCTTGTCGAAAGTGACTATATCATAGCGTGTCGCCGTCTTCACCTTTTTGGGATCAGCGTCATAGACGCCATCCACGCTGGTGCCCTTGAAGATGGCGTCGCACGTCATTTCGGCGGCGCGTAGCGCGGCCGTCGTGTCGGTGGTGAAGAAGGGATTGCCTGTGCCGCCGGCGAAGATGACGATCCGGCCCTTTTCCATGTGCCGCATCGCGCGGCGACGGATGAACGGCTCGCACACGCTCGCCATCGGGATCGCCGACTGGACGCGCACGTCATAGCCCAGCCGCTCCAGCGCGCTCTGGACCGCGAGCGCGTTCATGACCGTCGCCAGCATGCCCATATAGTCCGCGCTGGTGCGATCGAGGCCCTTGGCCGCGCCCGCGACGCCGCGAAAGATATTGCCCCCGCCCACGACTACGCACAGCTCAAAGCCCGCATCCTTCGCAGCGCCGATTTCCCCCGCGACCCGATCGACCGTTTCAGCGTCTATGCCGAACTGGCCGGAACCCATCAGGACCTCGCCCGACAATTTCAGAAGGACGCGCTTGAAGGCGGGACGAGTCATGCGGCAGGGCGTTCCGATGTGGAGGGACCAAGGAAATGGCGCGCACCTTAGGGAGTGCGCGCCATGATGTGAAGGCTTCAATTCCTCCCCGGAACGGGGAGGAAATCAGACCCCTGCGGCCGCCGCGACTTCCGCCGCAAAGTCGCTGACTTCCTTCTCGATGCCTTCGCCGAGCTGGAAACGGACATAGCCGGTGAGCGTGATCGCCTTGCCGGCGTCCTTTGCCGCCTTGGCGACGACATCGGCGACCGGCGTCTTATTATCCATCACGAACAACTGGCTAAGCAGCGCGTTTTCCTTGGCATATTTGGCGACCGCGCCGTCCACCATCCTGGCGACGATTTCGGCGGGCTTGCCCGATTCGGCGGCCTTTTCGGCAGCGATCGCGCGCTCGCGCTCCAGGCTGGCCGGATCGATGTCGGCGGCCGACAGCGCCAGCGGAAAGGCAGCGGCGATATGCATCGCGATCTGCTTGCCCAGCGGCTCAAGAATATCGACGCCAGCCTCACCTTCGAGCGCGACGAGCACGCCGATCTTGCCGAGACCGGGCGCGGCGGCATTATGAACATAAGGCACGACGACACCCTGCGTGACCGAGAGTTGCGCGACGCGGCGCAGCGTCTGGTTCTCGCCGATGGTGGCGATGTTGGCGACCAGCCTGTCGTTCACCGAACCGCCGGCCGGATAGGCGGCCGCCGCCAGCGTCTCCGCGTCGGCAGCGCCGGTGTCGAGCGCGATCTGCGACACGATGCGAACAAAGTCCTGGAACTGCTCGTTCTTGGCGACAAAATCGGTCTCGCTATTCACCTCGACGGCGACGCCCTTCGTGCCGGCGACGGCGACGCCGACCAGGCCCTCGGCGGCGGTGCGGCTGGACTTCTTCGCGGCGGCGGCAAGGCCCTTGGCGCGCAGCCAGTCGCTTGCCGCCTCGATGTCGCCATTCGATTCGGTCAGCGCCTTCTTGCAGTCCATCATGCCCGCGCCCGAACGGTCGCGCAGTTCCTTGACGCTGGCAGCGGTAATGTCAGCCATGGAAAATTCCTTTGTCTTATAGGTCAGATGTGCGGGAGGGCGCGTCCCCATTCAAAGAGCGCGCCCTACCCGATCAACTTTGCAGTTTCGCGAAACCTAGGCTTCGGCGGATACCGTCACGGGCACTTCCTCGGGAAGCGGCTCGTCCAGCGCGCCCAGATCGACGCCCGAAGCCTGGACAGCTCCACGATTACCCTTGGTCGCGGCAGCGGCGATCGCGTCGCAGTAGAGGCGAATCGCGCGGCTGGCGTCGTCATTGGCAGGAACCGGGAAAGCGATGCCGTCGGGCGAGACGTTCGAATCGAGGATCGCGACAACCGGGATACCCAGCGTATTGGCTTCCTTGATCGCCAGCTCTTCCTTGTTGGCGTCAATCACGAACATGACATCGGGAATGCCGTTCATGTCGCGGATGCCGCCAAGCGACAGTTCCAGCTTCTCGCGTTCGCGAGTCATCTGGAGCACTTCCTTCTTGGTGAGGCCATGGGTATCACCCGACAGCTTTTCCTCAAGGGTCTTCAGACGCTTGATCGATCCCGAGATCGTCTTCCAGTTGGTGAGCATACCGCCCAGCCAGCGATGGTTGACGAAATGCTGGCCGGACTTGCGCGCGGCGTCGGCGATCGGATCCTGCGCCTGGCGCTTGGTGCCGACAAACAGCACCTTGCCGCCCGAAGCGACGCTCTGCGACACGAAGTCGAGCGCGCGGGCGAAGAGCGGAACCGTCTGCGACAGATCAAGGATATGGATGCCGTTGCGATCGCCGAAGATATACGGCTTCATGCGCGGGTTCCAGCGATGGGTCTGATGCCCGAAATGCGCGCCAGCTTCGATCAATTGCTGCATCGAGACGACAGGTGCCGCCATAAGAGTTCTCCTTCCGGTTGAGCCTCTGGGAATCAGTAACTCTGGCATGAGGTTTGTCAGGCCAAGAGCACCGGTATGTGCGATTCCCATGTGGGTTAGGGGCGCGCCTTTACCGTGCAAAAGATTTCGATGCAAGCTTGACGCGCGTCACAAAATGGAACATATAGTGAACATCTGGAACAAATATTCATTCAGGATGTTTTGCCCATGACTGATGGATGAACCGTGCATTCCTTGGGATAGAGAGACAAGACCATGTTCGTAGTTGTTGCAACGCTTGTTTTCATGACCGCCTTCGCCCTTTCGATCGGCGTAATCGCTACCATGTTCGCCGCCTACCGCGAGAAAATGGTTGCTGCCTTGTTGTTTCGGCCCATGCCCATTGTTACACCCGTCTATCATGTCCAAGTCAGCCGCCGCCGCGTTCGGCCGATGCGCGCGGAGATGAAAATGCAGACGCATCCCAAGATGCGCGCCGCCTGATCTCAGGATGGGGGCGTCACTTCTTTTTCTTTGACCCTGAGCACTTTGGCATAGCTCATCATACCGAACGGAATGAGTGCGACATAGACCAGGCTGACCACCAGCAATGTTGCCCATGGCAGCGTAATCAACGCCGCCGCCAGCAAGCCCGCCACGGCGATCGCTTCCAGCCGCACTGTTTTCCGCAGACGGATCGCGCTCGCGCTGTAGGTCGCGATATTCGAGATCATCAGGAAAGCGACGAAAAAAGCCCAGGGGGCAACGACATACCATGCGCGAAAAACGGGCAGGTCAGTGACCAGCCACATATAGAGCGGCACGAAGGTCAGTCCCGCTCCCGCCGGAGCCGGTACGCCGGTGAGAAAACCGGCCGATTTGTGCGGCTGAATATCTGCGTCGATATTGGCATTGAACCGCGCCAGGCGCAGCGCGCAGCATAAGGCATGCATCAGCGCAAAGATCCAGCCGACCTTGTTGGGCATCGCATTGAGCGACCAGAGATACAGGATGAGCGCGGGCGCAACGCCGAAGGCGATCACGTCCGACAGCGAATCGAGTTCCGCGCCGAAGCGGCTTTCCCCTTTTAGCCAGCGGGCGATCCGTCCGTCGAGGCCATCCAGCACCCCCGCGATGATGATGCAGGCAGCGGCCCGCTCCCATTCGCCGCTGATGCCATAGCGTATGCCGGTCAGGCCCGCGCACAGCGCCATTGCCGTCACGGCGTTGGGCGCAACCATGCGCAGCGTGATCCCCCGGCGCAGTCCGCGGGGAATAGCCCGGCGGCGGCGGCGTTCCCTCATTGCAACACGCCCCTGATCGTGCGCGCGTCACCCAGCCGGGCAATCACGGTCTCGCCCGCGACGATGCGCTGGCCCAAGACGACCGCAGGCGCGGTGCCGGCCGGCAGATAAACATCGACCCGGCTGCCGAAACGGATAAGACCGATGCGCTGGCCCGCCGCGACGATATCGCCCGGCTTTACGAAAGGCACGATCCGGCGCGCGACCAGACCGGCGATCTGTGTGAAGCCGATTCGCGTGCCGTCCAGCCGCTCGACCAGCAGATGCTGGCGCTCATTATCCTCGCTCGCCTTGTCGAGATCGGCATTGATGAACTTGCCGGAAATATAGACGACCTGCTTGATCGTGCCGCTGATCGGCGTGCGGTTGATATGGACGTCGAACACGCTCATGAAGATCGACACCCGCATCATCGGCTGGTCGCCCAGCCCTTCCGGCCCGGCGATCTCGCGCGGCGGCGGCACATGCCGGATCAGCGTGACCAGCCCGTCAGCCGGGGCGACGACCAGGCTCTCATCCTGCGGCGTCGCGCGCACCGGATCGCGAAAAAAAGCGAAGACCCAGATCGTCACCAGCACCATCAGCCAGCCGATGACCTGCCAGCCGATGAGGAAGAAGAGCGCGGTGATGACCACGGCGATCGCCCCGAACTTGCGTCCTTCGGGATGGATAGCAGGGAAGCGCCACTTGACGCCGCCGCCGGTGACTTCGCCCATCGCGGTCGTGAATTCGTTATTTTCCATGGGGACGTCTTAGGGGGCAGCCTCTCCACTGACAACGCCAGATCCCCATGTCTGATACCGCACTGAGTTGCGGCGCGCTCCGCAGTTGATAAACTGCCGCGCTTTGCCTAGACGCGGCTCCAAATTCTCCTTCTCCAATTCATGGAAAGCGAACAGGCATGGCGAAGATCAAAGTCCTCAATCCCGTTGTCGAACTGGACGGCGATGAAATGACCCGGATCATCTGGGAATGGATTCGCGAGCGACTGATCAAGCCTTATCTGGACATCGACCTTAAATATTACGATCTTTCGGTCGAGAAGCGTGACGAGACCAATGATCAGATCACGATCGATTCGGCCAATGCCATCAAGCAATATGGCGTCGGCGTGAAATGCGCGACCATCACCCCCGACGAACAGCGCGTCGAGGAATTCAAGCTGAAGAAGATGTGGAAGTCGCCCAATGGCACGATCCGTAACATCTTGGGCGGCGTCGTGTTTCGCGAGCCGATTGTCATCAAAAATGTCCCCCGCCTGGTGCCGGGCTGGACCGACCCGATCGTTATCGGCCGCCATGCGTTCGGCGACCAGTATCGCGCGACCGATTTCCTGGTCCCCGGCCCCGGCAAGTTGCGCCTCGTCTGGAACGGCGAGAATGGCGAGACGATCGACCGTGAAGTATTCGACTTCCCCAGTGCCGGCGTCGCTCTTGCGATGTATAATCTGGACGATTCGATCCGCGATTTCGCCCGTGCCAGCATGAATTATGCGCTCGATCGCGGATGGCCGCTCTATCTGTCGACGAAGAACACCATCCTCAAGGCCTATGACGGCCGCTTCAAGGACCTGTTCCAGGACGTGTTCGACGCGGAATTCGCCGACCAGTTCAAAGCGAAGGGCATCGTCTATGAGCATCGCCTGATCGACGATATGGTCGCGTCAGCGCTCAAATGGAGCGGCAAGTTCGTGTGGGCATGCAAGAATTACGATGGCGACGTGCAGTCCGATACCGTGGCGCAGGGCTTCGGCTCGCTAGGCCTGATGACTTCGGTCCTGCTCTCGCCCGATGGCAAGACGGTCGAGGCGGAAGCCGCGCACGGCACCGTCACGCGCCATTATCGCCAGCACCAGCAGGGCAAGGCGACATCGACCAACCCGATCGCGTCAATCTTCGCCTGGACGCAGGGCCTGTCGTTCCGGGGCAAATTCGACAGCACGCCGGACGTGGTGAAGTTTGCCGAAACGCTGGAGCGCGTCTGCGTCGAAACCGTTGAGAAGGGCGCGATGACCAAGGATCTCGCGCTGTTGATAGGTCCCGATCAGGCGTGGATGACCACCGAGCAGTTTTTCGAGGCGATCCGCGTCAATCTGGAAGCCGAGATGGCCGCCTGGAACTAAACACCCGCGTAACGACTTACACGTGCGCTCGGGCTAAGCGAAAGCGAATTCCTTATTTGACGAAGCGAAGGCTCCCCGCCCGCCGGGGATTCCTCGACTTCGCTCGGGTGAACGGAGAGTAATCGTTGAATACCACCGCGCGCAAACGCCTTGAAGTCCGCAATGCGGTGCCGACCGATGTGCGGGCGATCCTGCGGCTGATCGATCGGGTCTATCCAGGCCTGCCCAATTATGCCCCCGCGACGGTGCGCGGACAGATCAATAATTTTCCGCAGGGCTGCTTCGTCGCCCTCTACGACAACAGGGTCGTGGGCTATTGCGCGACGATGCGGGTCAGCAAGGGGATGGCCTTCGCGCCGCATGACTGGGAAGAGATCACCGCCAACGGGTTCGGTACCCGGCACAGCGCGGCGGGCGAATGGCTTTATGGCTATGAGATGGCGGTCGATCCCAAGCTGCGCGGGCTGCGTATCGGCCAGCGGCTCTATGACGAGCGCAAGGAACTGGTCGAAGAACTCGACCTGCACGGCATCGTCATTGCCGGCCGGATGCCTGGCTATGCGCGCGCCAAACGACGCATAGGCAGCCCACAAGACTATCTGGATGCGGTCGTGCACGGCAAGGAGCGTGATCTAGTCATCAGCTTTCAACTGAAGAACCAGTTTGAACCCCTTGGTGTGCTTGAAAATTATCTTCCCGAGGACAAGGCTTCGGCTGGTAATGCCGCGCATCTGGTCTGGCGCAATCCCTATGTCGACCCAGACGAAGCGCCCGAGATGCGCGTACCGCGCGGCGTCGAAAGCGTACGCCTCGCTACCTGCCAGCTTCAGGCACGGGCTGTCGCCGACGTTGACGAGTTCATCCGCAACGTCGAATATTTCGTCGATGTCGCCGCCGACTATCGCTCGGACTTCATCGTTTTCCCCGAATTGTTCACACTGCCGCTCCTATCGTTCGAGACGAAGAAGCTGACCCCGGCTGAAGCGATCGACCGGCTGACGACCTATACGCCGCGCCTGACCAAGGAATTGGCGCGGATGGCGCTGGAATATAATATCAACATCATCGGCGGGTCGCACCCCACCCGTACCGACGATGGCGACATCCAGAATATTGCCTATGTCGCCCTGCGCGACGGGTCTGTGCATGAGCAGGAAAAGATCCACCCCACGCCTAACGAGGCCTTCTGGTGGAACATCAAGGGGGGCGATTCGCTCGACGTGATCCAGACGGACTGCGGGCCGATCGGCGTTCTGATTTGCTACGACAGCGAGTTTCCGGAACTGGCGCGCCGGCTGGTCGATCAGGGTGCGCGGATGATCTTCGTCCCCTTCTGCACCGACAGTCGGTCGGGCTATATGCGGGTGCGCTATTGCGCGCAGGCGCGGGCGATCGAAAATCAATGCTATGTCATCATGTCGGGCAATGTCGGCAACCTGCCCAATGTCGACAATATGGACATTCAATATGCCCAAAGCTGTATCCTGACGCCGTGCGACCTGCCCTTTGCACGAGACGGAATCGCCGCGGAAGCGACCGAGAATGTCGAAACGCTGACGATCGCCGACGTTAACCTGGCTGACCTGAGTTGGGCGCGGGCGGAGGGAACGGTGCGTAACCTGCGCGACCGGCGGTTCGATCTCTATCATATCACATGGGACAGCAGCGGCGCCCACGCTCATGCGCCCAGCGGCGGGCCGGTCCCGGCAGGCGGACATAATAGTCCGGGCGGGGGATGACCCGGAAAACCGGCTTTGTTCATCAGACAAGGCCATATATTTGATCGCTCAATCACGCGCTGACAAATAGATGTATTTCCCCTTACAAGGGGCCATGGCGATGGAACTGGATCATAGCGGCTTTAGCGATACTTTGGTGATATTGGGTGCGGCGGGCCTGGTGATTCCCGCCTTTGCCCGTTTCCGCATCAGCCCGGTGATCGGTTTCATTCTGGTCGGACTGCTGGTCGGGCCGGCGGGTCTGGGATCGCTGGTCGGTCGGTATCCCTGGCTCTATCATATCACCATTTCGAACGGCGCGGCGATCGAGCCTTTCGCCCAACTGGGCATCATCCTCCTGCTTTTCTCAATCGGGCTGGAGTTGAGCTTCAAGCGGCTCTGGTCGATGCGCGCGCAGGTGTTCGGCGTGGGCGCGGCGGAACTGCTGCTGTCCGCAGTATTGATCGGCCTGGCGCTCTATCTGTTTTCGGGGCAGACGACCGGCGGGTCAGTGGGCCTCGGCCTTGCACTTGCCTTGTCCTCCACCGCGCTGGTGCTGCCAATGGTGGGGACGCAGGGACCGGTCGGCCGCTCGGCCTTTTCGATGCTGCTGTTCGAGGATCTGGCGTTGGTGCCGATCATCTTCCTACTCGGCGCGCTTGCCCCCGCGGCCAGCGAAGACGGCTGGATCGGCCTGGTCGAAACGCTGGCGAAGGGCGGCGCGACAGTGGTGGTCATGCTGCTGCTGGGCCGTTTCGTCCTACCCCATGTCTTCAGCCAGGCGGCGCGCACCAAAAGCCCCGAAGTGTTCCTGGCCGCCAGCCTGCTCGTCGTGATCGTATCGAGCCTCGCCACGGCGCTGGTCGGTCTCTCCCCGATCGTCGGCGCGCTGCTGGCCGGCCTGTTGATCGCCGAAACCGACTATCATGGCGAAGTCGAGGTAATGACCGCGCCGTTCAAGGGGCTGGCGCTTGGCGTGTTCCTCATCACGGTCGGCATGAGCCTGGACGTGCGCGTGATCCTCGCCAACTGGCCGGCCCTGGTGATCGCCGTGTTGGGCGTGGTAGTCGTAAAGACGGCGGTGACTACGCTCTTGCTGCGCCTGACGGGCGTGCGGCAAGGCGTGGCGCTGGAGGTGGGCGTGCTGATGTCCAGCCCGTCTGAAACCACGCTGATCGTCCTGACGGCCGCCTCCGCCGCCAAGCTGATCCTGCCCGAGACTGCGGCTTTTTGGCAGATCGTAACGGCGATCGGTCTCACCATCACACCGCTGCTCGCACGGATCGGCCATGACATCGCGCGGCGCATCGAAATGGCGGCGGCCGAAGAACCGCGCGCGATGGGCGACGATGGCGCGCCGCCCGCCGCCGTGGTGATCGGGTTCGGCCGCGTCGGGCGGATGGTGTGCGACCTGCTGAGAATTCACAACCAGCCCTTCGTTGTCGTGGAATCGGACGCGGACGTCGTGGCAGAGGCGCGGCGGGAGGGTTATCCTATCGTCTATGGCGACGTCGCGCGGGCGGAAATGCTCGACAAACTGCGGCTGGGCCATGCCCGCGCATTGATCCTGACGATGGACGATCCGGTGCTGTCGGTGCGCGTGACACAGCGGGTGCGTGGATGGGTGCCCGATTTGCCAATCATCGTCCGCGCGCGCGACACCGACCACGCCGCGCAACTCTATAAGGCGGGCGCGAGCGACGCGGTGCCGGAAACGCTGGAAAGCTCGCTGCAACTGGCCGAGACCGCGCTGGTCGACCTGGGGGTGGCAATGGGACCGGTGATCGCGTCGATACACCAGACGCGCGAGGATTTGCGCGAGGAGATAAAGGACGCCGCGAACATGGACTCCGCGCCCAAGCTGCGGCGATTGCGCGCGGAAGAAGCTTAGGATCGACGGTTCATATAGTTACGGCACATGCCCCACCGTGTCAGCGACATGGGCGCGCCGGTCGCCCATCGCCCTTGGCGCGCCGACCGTGCTGTCGACCTCGGTCTGATGTTCGATTTCCGAATTCAGCTCTGCGCCCAACAGCAGGATATAGGCGGACAGATAAAGCCACATCAGCATGACGACGACCGCGCCCAGCGCTCCATAGGTTGCGTTGTAATTGGCGAAATTCGCCGCATAGAGACCAAAGCCCAGCGTTGTCACCAGCCAGCCGACCGTCGCCAGCAGCGACCCCGGCGTCAGCCAGCGCCATTTCGCGCGGCGGCGATTGGGGGCATAGCGATAGACCGCCGCGACGACGCTGCTCGCCGCCAGCGCCGCCGCCGCCCAGAAAGCGATGCGGATCAGTGTGACCAGCATAGGCGGCGCGCCGGGGATCAGTCCTTCCAGAAAAGCGAGCGCGCCCACCGCCAGGACGAACAGGATCGCAACGCCGACCATTGAAACCGCGATCATCAGCGCCAGCAAATAGGTGCGCCACAGGCTGCGCGTCTCGGTCTCGTCATAGGCGACGTTGAGTGCGGTGATGAGCGCGCTCGCCCCGCTCATCACGCCATAGATGGCAAGCGCGAGCGCGAGCGCGAGACCAAGCCCGGTCTTCTCCGCCGCCGTTTTGGTCACGCTGATCATCTGTTCCGCCACCAGATGCGCGGCGTCGGCCGGCATCAGGTCGAATATTACCTGCAAATGGCCGGACACGGTCGACGGATCGGCAAGCAGGCCATAGGTCAGGACAAGCGATGCAAGCATCGGCACGAAGGCAAGGAAGCCGTAAAAGGCCACGCCCGCCGCGATCAGGCCGATACTGTCATTGCTCGCCTCGCTCCAGGTGCGCCACAAAATGTCGCGCCACGCCAGGCGGGGCATCTGCCACGGGCTTTCCGCCTGCCGACCCCGTTCGGTTTCCAACGCATTGCCCTGTGGCGATTCCGATTCCATAGCTGTTCCCATCCTGTCGGACAGGAAACGCACGGACGCGCTTTTGGTGGCGTCAGGCCGGTACGGACTGAAGCGCCGCCTTCACCGCGACGATCGCCGCGTCGGCCTTGTCGCCCTCCGGCCCGCCGCCCTGCGCCATGTCGGGACGGCCGCCGCCGCCCTTACCGCCCAGCGCCTCCACGCCCGCACGGACCAGATCGACGGCACTGTTGGCATCCTTGAGATCATCGGTCACGCCGACCACGATCGACGCACGGCCATCATTGACGGTGATATAGGCGAAAACGCCCGAGCCGTGTTTCTTCTTGTCTTCGTCGACCAGACCTTTCAGATCCTTCGGATCAAGATTGGGGATGACCCGGCCAAGGAACGCGATGTCGCCGACCTGCTCGGGCCCTGCCGCAGCCGACGACGAACCGCCGCCTAGCGCCAGCGCCTTCCTGGCATCGGCAAGATCGCGTTCCAGCTTGCGGGTCTGCTCGACCAGCGCGGCAATGCGGGCGGGCACCTCGTCGGGGCTGGTGCGCAGGCTGGCGGCGGCGGCGCGCAGCTTGTCGTCGCGATCGATCAGCCAGAGGCGCGCGGCGTCGCCGGTCAGCGCCTCGATACGGCGAATACCGCTGGAGACAGCGCTTTCGGACACGATCTTGAACAGGGCGATGTCACCGGTCGCGCGGACATGGGTGCCGCCGCACAACTCGACCGAATAGGATGCGTCGTCGCCCTTCCCCATCGAAAGGACGCGGACCTCGTCGCCATATTTCTCGCCGAACAGCGCCATTGCGCCCGCCGCGACCGCATCGTCCGGCATCATCAGGCGCGTCGTGACCTCTTCATTATGGCGAATCTGCGCGTTCACATCGGCCTCGACCAGGGCGATTTGCGCGGTAGTGAGCGCATCGGGATGCGAATAATCGAAGCGTAGCCGATCGGGCGCGACCATGCTGCCCTTCTGCGTGACATGCCCGCCCAGGCGGTGGCGTAGCGCGGCATGGAGCAGATGGGTCGCGCTATGATTGGCGCGCACCCTGTCGCGATGCGCGCCATCGACCACCAGTTGCACGGTGTCGCCCACCTTGACGGCGCCGGCCTTCACCAGCGCCTTGTGGGCGTGGAGGCGGCCGAGCGGCTTGGCGGTGTCGGTGACGTCCGCCAAAAGACCGGCGAGGCTGGAGATCGTGCCGATATCGCCCATCTGGCCACCGCTCTCGCCGTAGAAAGGTGTCTGGTTGGTCAGGACGGTAACATTGTCGCCTGCTGCAGCGCTATCGACCTTCGCGCCGTCCTTTACCAGCGCGACGACCTGTCCCTCGCCCTGCATGGAGGTGTAACCGGTAAATTCGGTGCTGCCCTCGCTCTCGGCGATGTCATACCATATTTCCTCGGACGCCTTGTCGCCCGAGCCTTTCCAGGCGGCGCGGGCGGCTTTCTTCTGCGCGGCCATAGCGGCGTCGAAACCGGCGCGGTCGACGCCAAGGCCCTGTCCGCGCAGCGCGTCCTCGGTCAGGTCATAGGGAAAGCCGAACGTGTCATAGAGCTTGAACGCGGTCGCGCCGGGCAAGGTGTCGCCAGCCGTCATCCCCGCGGTCGCTTCGTCGAGCAGCTTCAACCCCTTGTAG
>CAXUEQ010000040.1:0-24269 GCA_964250175.1 uncultured Sphingobium sp.
GACCGGTTTATCTGGTCGGCGCGCGCGAGGTGATGGAGGAAGAGGTCAATCCGGTTACGATCGATCCGGCGCATTGGCAACCGATCGCGCCTTGCGCACTGCCACCCGGCGCGGCGGCGGAGATCGTCACCGCGCTGGAAGCGGCGAAACGCGCGGTGATCGTTACATCCTTTGCAGGACGCAATCCGGATGCGGTGGCCGCACTGGTGCGGCTGTGCGAGCGGCTTGGCATCGGGTTGCTGGAGTCGGTGCCAAGTGCGCTGAACTTCCCGCATGCGCACGCGCTGTATCAGGGCAGCCACTGGAATCATCCGTTTCAAAACGCCATATTGGCCGAAGCCGACGTGGTGCTGGTGCTCGACAGCGACGTGCCGTGGATCCCGACGATCAGCCGCCCGGCGGAGGATGCCAAAATCTTCCACATCGACGTCGATCCGCTCAAGCAATCGATGCCGCTCTGGTATATTCCGGCAATCCGTTCGTTCCGCGCGGATGCGCGGACCGCGCTGGACCAGTTGAACGAAGCGCTGGACTCGGTGTCGATCGATCCCGCGCGGGCGGACGAACGGCATAGCCATTATGTCGCGCGGCATGGCGAACGCGCCGCCGCGTTGGCAAAGTCCGAAGCGAAGGGCGATTCTGTCACCGTCGAATATGCGATGGCGTGTCTGCGCGCGCATGCCGGCGACGCGATCCTGCTCAACGAGGGGATCACCAATTATCCGCAGGTGCTCGACCATCTCGCGCCCGAACGGCCCGGCAGCTATTTCGCCAGCGGCGGCGGATCGCTCGGCTGGAACGGCGGCGCGGCGATCGGGGCAAAGCTCGCCGCGCCGGACCGAACCGTGATCGCGGTGACCGGCGATGGGTCCTATATGTTCTCGGTGCCCTCCTCGGTGCACTGGATGGCGCGGCATTATGACGCGCCGTTTCTTCAGATCGTGCTCAACAATCGCGGCTGGAACGCCCCCCGCTTCTCGGCATTGTCCCTCCACCCGGATGGCTATGCGTCACGCACCGCGGATCTCGACCTGAACTTCGATCCGCCGCCGGACTATGCGGGCATCGCGGCGGCCGCCGGTGGTGCGCAGCCGTTCACCGTCAAACAGGTCGACGAGATCGAGGCGACGATCATCGAAGCCTTGCGCGTCGTTCGTGAGGAGCGGCGCTGCGCAGTCATCGATCTCTGGTTAAATCATTAGTTTGATGGCAAATCATTTGTCTTTGGATAGCGTCGCGGACCTGCGTGACGCCGCGCGGCGCACGCTTCCACGGTTTGCGTTCGATTTCATCGATGGCGGCGCGCATGGCGAACAGGCCTTAGCGCGCAACCGCGAGCGGCTGGACGCGGTTCGCCTCGCGCCACGCATCCTGACCGGCAACGACATCCGCAGTAGCGCAACGCACTTGTTCGGTCGCGCATTCGCCGCCCCGTTCGGCGTCGCTCCGATCGGAATGGCCAATCTGGTCCGGCCCGGCACGGACATCGCTCTTGCCCAAGCCGCGCAACGGCTGGACGTCCCCTACGTCCTTTCCACGGCTGGAACGACGACGCTGGAGGCGATCAACGCCGTCGCGCCGGATAGCTGGTTCCAGCTCTATGTCGGGAGAGATCCTGCTATCGTCGACGACCTTGTTCGCCGGGCGGACACCGCCGGCTATCCGGTGCTGGTGGTGACGGCGGACGTGCCGACGCCAGGCAAGCGCCTACGCGACCTGCGCAACGGCTTCACCCTGCCGCTCCGCCCTTCGGCAAAGCTTGCGGCGGACCTGCTGACCCACCCACTCTGGGCGTGGCGGACCCTGCGGGGTGGGTCGCCACGTTTCGCCAATCTGGAGGCCTATATAGGTCCCGGCGCCTCCACCCAATCGCTTGCCGGGCTGATGGCGGCGCAGAGCTGCGCGCGGCTCGACTGGGATTTGCTTGCCCATATTCGCGATCGCTGGCCCCGCGCGCTGGTGCTGAAGGGCGTCCTGCGACCCGAGGACGCGGCAAAGGCTGCGGCACTCGGCGTCGATGCGATCGGCGTTTCCAATCATGGCGGCCGTCAACTGGACGCTGCCCCCGCCCCCATCGAAATATTACCGGCAATCCGCGCGGCCGTGCCGACGCACATGCCACTCATTCTCGACGGTGGCATAAGGTCGGGCGAAGACATTGCGCGAGCTTTGGCCCTTGGCGCAAATATGGTGCTGCTCGGGCGACCATTTCTGTTTGCCGTCGCCGCGCTCGGTCTGGAAAGAGGACCGGCTGCACTGATCGCGATGCTGTCGGACGAACTGGATCGGGCGATGGGACAGTTGGGCTGTTCCTTCATCGATCACATCGACGGCGCGCTTCTCTGCCCGGATAGAACCAGGAATCGCAGAGAATAGAGCGGCGCAATATCTTGCACGGATTTGCAGAAAGACAGGGTAATTTGGGACCGCTCAGCAATTATATCGCCTTCCAGTTGCGCCGGGCGCAGGATAAGTCATTTCAGGCCTTTGCGCGCGCGGTTGGCGAAGCTGACCTCAGCCCTGGGCATTTCGCCATATTGGCAGTGATCGGCGAACAGCCGGGACTGAACCAGACCGCGCTCAGCGCCGGCACCGGCCGTGACAAATCCACGCTTACCCCCGCGTTGAAGGTCCTGGAGAAACGCGGGTTCATCTCGCGCACCCAATCACAGACCGATCGTCGCGCCTATCATCTGCATTTGACGAGCACGGGCATCACCCATCTGAACAGGCTGAGGGTGCATGCCGAAGCCCATGACCGGCGGCTCGACGAAATCGTCGGCGAATTCCACAAGCCGCTGCTGATTCATCTGCTTGAGACAATCGTGGAAGGGCTGGAAGCGCAGGCGACCGCCGACACGAAAAAGGGCTGACGCGGCACTGGATCGCGGTCCCCCTTAATAGGCGATGCACACGGATTTGCGTTCGATATAGGCTTCGAGCGCGTCTGGTCCGAAGTCGCGTCCGACGCCCGATTGCTTGTAGCCGCCGAACGGCAGGTTGGGGTCGACGGGGACATGGGTGTTGACATAGACCGTGCCCGCCTCGATCCGCGGGATCAGGTCCATCGCCCTGCCAAGATCGTTGGTCCAGACGCTGGCGGTCAAGCCGTAGGGCGTACCGTTGGCCAGGTCCACCGCCTTGTCGATATCGTCCACCGGCGTCACGCTCAGCACCGGGCCGAACACCTCCTCGCGGTGGATGGCGGCGTCGGTTCCGGCGCCGGTCACCAGCGTCGGCGAGACATACCAGCCCTTATCCGGCGCGGCCGCCCCGCCGAGCAGCGTTGCCCCGGCCCGCTCGGCAGAGGCGAGATGCTGGCGCACCTTGTCGCGATGCGTGGCCGACACGAGCGGATTGAGTTGCGCGTCGGGATCGAGTCCCGCGCCCATCGTCATGCCGCCGACCGCGCCATGCAGCGCGGCAAGGAGATCGTCGTATAGCGGCCGTTCCACATAGATGCGCGAGAGCGCGGCGCAGACCTGCCCGGCATTGAGGAAGGCCGCCGCCAGCAACCCCGGCACGGCGCGCGAAAGGTCTGCGTCCTTCAGTATCAGCGCAGGATTCTTGCCGCCCAGTTCCAGCGAGACCCGCGCCATCCGCGCCATGGCCGCCTGACCGATCGCCTTGCCGGTGGGTGTCGAGCCGGTGAAACTGATCTTGCGGACCAGGTCGTGGGAAATCAGCGCTTGCCCGGTCGTTGCGCCATGACCGTGGACGACGTTGAACACGCCTGCCGGCACGCCCGCCTCCATCGCCAGTTCGGCCAGGCGGAAGGCGGTCAGCGGCGTGACTTCCGACGGTTTGAGCACGACGGTGCAGCCGGCGGCGAGCGACGGCATGACCTTCCACAGGGCAATCATCAGCGAGAAGTTCCATGGCGCGATCGCCGCCACCACGCCGACCGGCTCGGGCCGGGTATAGGCGTGATAGCGCTGGCCCGGCACGATCGGGATCGACAGGTCGAGCGTGAGGCCGGTCACTTTGGTGGCGAGACCGGCGACATAGCGCATATATTCGACCGATGCGCCGACATCGACCGCGCGCGCGATATGGATCGACTTGCCCTGGTTCCAGCTTTCGAGCTGGGCCAGCATCTCGCCGTCGCGCTCGACCAGATCGGCGAATCGCAGCAGGATGCGTTCACGGTCCGCCGGGCGCATAGTGCGCCACCGGCCGTCGCGAAAAGCGGCGTCCGCATTGCGCACGGCGCGATCGACCACGCGCAGGTCCGCTTCCGCGATCGTAGCGATTACCTCTTCGTTCGCCGGGTCGATGACCTCGATCGAAGCGCCGCCCCCCGCAAATGCCGACCCGTCGATGAAAGCGCCGGTAAGCGTCGTGGGAAATGCCCGCACTTCAGGTAGAAGATCGATCCGTGCCATATTCTCGCTATACCTCTTCTCGACTGGAGGATGGTGAGGACCGATCCATGAAAGCCTCTGCGGCTCCTGTCCCACCACCAGGATCGGCTTGTCATCAGCCGTGAAGAAATAGTATACTATTTACATCAAGGCTGACAAGGGTGCGCGTCATGTTCAAATGCGTAAAGGAAGAGGTAAGCGCCGGGGAGTGGCAGGCTCGGGTCGATCTGGCCGCCGCCTATCGACTGGTCGATCTCTATGGGATGACCGACCTGATCTACAATCACATCACGGTGCGCGTCCCCGGTGAAGAACATCTGCTCATCAACCTTTATGGCCTGCTATACAAGGAAATTACCGCTTCCTCCCTCGCCAAGATTGATCTGGACGGAAATATTCTCTGGAAGCCCGATACGCATTATGGGATCAACCATGCCGGTTATGTCATTCATGGCGCAATCCACAAGGCCAGACCGGATGTGGCCTGCGTCACCCATACGCATACGAGCGCGGGCATGGCGGTCTCGTCCATGGCGTGCGGGCTGCTGCCGCTCAACCAGACATCGATTCGTTTCCATGGTCGCATCGGCTATCATGAGTATGAAGGCCCGGCCATCAACACCGATGAGCGGGATCGCATCGTGCGAAGTCTGGGCGAACATAATGCGCTCATCTTGCGAAACCACGGCCTGCTGACCTGCGGCCCCGACATTCCGCAAGCCTTCAACCTGCTCTATCAGCTCGAAATGTCCTGTCGCGCGCAGGTGGCGTCCATGGCCGCCGGGACCGCGCTGCTGATGCCGCCCGAATCGATCCTGGAACGCACGGTCGACCTGTACCGACCGGAAACACGCCGCCCCTATGGTGTGCTGGAATGGCCTGCGATGATCCGGCAATTGGAAGCGGAAGGACGCAACAGCGGCTACCCGCATTATGCGACATAGCAGCCGGATGCTGCAATGATTACGGGCTATCCCGCAGGACTGAATATGCGCCTTTGAGCGACCGAACGCTTTGCTCAGGCGCCGCGCCGCTTGCTGAAATAGCAGATCCGAAGAACAGGCTTTTCGATTGCCGGCGGGCTGGGAATAAGCTCTTGACCGCGATATAAACTAGTATACCAATTAGCTCAGATAATGTGTTTTGGCGCGTGGTAAAAGGCCCGCGCCGCAAAAGCCTGTGAAGCATTTGCCATCATCGGGCGAAAGGGGAGCGACATAATGTCCCGGTCACTTGCCGGCTCTAGCGAGCTTGCCCCGATATTCTTAAAATCCGATCCGATCACGAAAAGGATCCCGACCCGTGTTTCGCGGTAACGGAAAAGACGAAATACCGACGCTGGCCGACAATGGCTTACAGCGGGTACGACATTCGAAAAAACAGGGCGAAAAACAGGGAGCGCGCGATATGAATATCGATCGACGGTCAATGCTGACGGGCGGCCTTTTGTTCGCAGGCGGGGCGCTTGTGGCCAGCAAGGCGAATGCTTTGGAAGAAAGTGATTTCTTCCCGATCGTGGAAACGGCGCAAGGGCGTGTGCGCGGCTTTACCGCCAGGGGGGTCAAGATATTCCGGGGCGTGCATTATGGCGGCGACACCTCGGGGAAGAACCGTTTCATGCCGCCGCCGCCGCCGCTCAAATGGGCGGGCGTGCGCGACGTCTTCGACTATGGCCCGATTTCGCCGCAGATGCCGATCTACAGCTTTGCCGGCCCTGGCGGCATGAGCGAGGATTGCCTGGTCCTCAACATCTGGACGCCGACGACCGATCGCAATGCCAAACGGCCCGTGCTGGTCCATCTGCATGGTGGCGCGCTGGTGGTGGGATCGGGCAACGATCCCTTTTATGACGGCGAAGAGATGGTGCGCTTCGGCGACTGCGTCGTCGTGACGGTCAATCACCGCATCGGCATGTTCGGCCAGTTGGACCTGTCCAATCATGGCGCCGAGTTCGCGCATTCGGGTCATACCGGGATGATGGATATCGTCAAGGCGCTGGAATGGGTGCGCGACAATATCGCCGGCTTCGGCGGCGACCCATCCCGCGTGCTGGTGTTCGGCCAGTCGGGGGGCGGCGAGAAGACGCTCATCCTGATGGCTATGCCGTCCGCGAAAGGGCTTTTTCACCGCGCCGGCGTGATGAGTTCCGGTATGATGCGTTTGCCCACGGCGGCGGAGGCGCAAACGAGGACCGACCTTTTGTTCGGGGCGCTCGGTCTTGCCAGGGGCGACACCGCCGCGTTGCGGACCATGAGCATGGAGCGTCTGCTCACCGGCCGGGCCGCGCTTGGCGGCGCGGGCGTCTTCGATCCCTCGATCGACGGCAGCGTCATTCCGAGCCAGCCCTTCTATCCGGCCGCGCCAGGCCTCTCCGCCGACATCCCGCTCATCATCTCCACGACGCTCGACGAACGCGCCTATCTGATGTCGAATTACGACCTGAACGAGGCTGGACTACGGGCCTATATCGCCAAACGGGTGGGCGAAGCGCGTGCGGATGAGGTGCTGGCGATGTATCGGGCCGACGATCCCTATGCGACGCCGTTCCTGCTTCAGGCGCGGTTCGATACGGACGAAGGCTTTCGCTTGCCGATGATCCACATGACAGAGTTGAAGGCGGCGCAGGCGGCCAAGGGCGGCGCGCCGGTGTGGAGCTATTTATGGCGCGCGCCCAGCCTGCCCTATGGCGGACGGGCAGGAGCGCCGCATGGAACGGACCTTGGACCGAGCCTGCATGGACCGGGCCGGGGCATGAACGGCACCGATCGCGAAAATCTTCGCCTTGCCGATCAGATAGCGTCGATGTGGGTTTCGTTCGCGGCGACGGGTAATCCGAACAATCCGCGTCTGCCTGAATGGCCGGCCTATACCAAAGCCGATCGCGCCACGATGGTGTTCGACCGCCCGGCCCATGTCGAGAAGGATCCGCGCGGTCGCTTTCGTAAATTCTGGGAAGGCGAACCATCCATCTATGCCCCCGGCGGGCCATATCGACTGGGCGTTGTCGGGGCATAAGCGGATGCCCGTTTCGGCAATAAGGACTCCAAACAGGGAACGCGGGATATGAACATCGATCGAAGGGCAATGCTGAAGACCGGCCTCCTGATGGCAGGCGGCGCACTCGTCGCGGTGAAGGGGAGCGCCGCCGTCACCGAAAGCGACTTCTTCCCGGTTGTAGAGACGGCGCAGGGGCGGGTGCGGGGCGTCACGGTCAGCGGCGTCAGGATATTCAAGGGCCTGCATTATGGCGGCGATACCTCGGGAAAGAATCGTTTCATGCCGCCACCGCCGCCGCTTAAATGGGCGGGCGTGCGCGATGCGTTCGAATATGGCCAGAACGCGCCGCAGATGCCGATCGGCACCCGTTTCCCGGCCGGCGGCATGGGCGAGGATTGCCTGGTCCTCAACATCTGGACGCCGACGACCGATCGCAACGCCAAGCGGCCCGTGCTGGTCCGCCTTCATGGCGGCGCGCTGGTCGTAGGCTCCGGGAATGCAGCAATGGAGGATGGCGAGGAGCTGGCGCGCTTCGGCGACAGCGTCGTCGTCACGGTCAATCACCGTATCGGCATGTTCGGCCAGTTGGACCTGTCCAATCATGGCGCGCCCTTTGCGCATTCGGGCCAGGCCGGCATGATGGATGTCGTGAAAGCGCTGGAATGGGTGCGCGACAATATTGCCGGGTTCGGCGGCGATCCCTCGCGGGTGCTGGTGTTCGGGACTTCGGGGGGCGGCGAGAAGACGCTCATCCTGATGGCCATGCCGTCCGCCAAGGGGCTTTTTCAGCGGGCTGGCGTGCAAAGCTCCGGCCTGATGCGCCTGCCCACGGCGGCGGAGGCGCAAACAAGGGCTGATCTTCTGCTTACGACGCTCGGCGTCGCTAAAAATGATGTCGCCGCGTTGCAGACCATGAGCATGGAGAGGCTGCTGGCGGGCCGCGCGGCGCTTGGGACCGCAGGCGTGTTCGACCCCTCGATCGACGGTCGGGTCATTCCGAGCCAGCCGTTCGACCCGGCGGCCCCCGCTATCTCCGCCAACATCCCGCTCATCATTTCCACCACGCTCGACGAGCGCGCCTATCTGATGAAGAATTATGACCTCGACGAGGCCGGCCTTCGCGCCATCATCGCCAAACGGGTGGGCGAGGCGCGGGCCGATCAGGTGCTGGCGCTGTATCGGGATGACGATCCCCATGCGACGCCCTTCCTGATTCAGGCGCGCTTCGACTCGGATGAAGGCTTTCGCCTGCCGATGCTGCGGATGGCCGGACTCAAGGCGGCGCAGGCGGCCAGGGGCGGCGCCCCGGTGTGGAGCTATCTGTGGCGGCAACCGACCCGCGCCTATGACGGACGGATGGGCGCGCCGCATGGATCGGACGCGGGTCCTAGCCTCCATCATATCAATGACATGAACGGCATCGATACCGATTTCGACAATCTTCATCTTGCCGATCAGATGGCGTCGGTCTGGGTTTCTTTCGCAGCGACGGGTAATCCGAACAATCCGCGGCTGCCTGAATGGCCCGTCTATACCAAAGCCGATCGCGCCACGATGGTGTTCGACCGGCATCCCCATGTCGAGAATGATCCCCGTGGTCGTTTCCGCACATTCTGGGAAAAGGAGCCCTCCACTTATGCTCCTGGCGGCCCATACAGGCTCGGCGTCGTCGGGGCGTGAAGCGGCAGCGGCATAGATCGGGAACAAGGAGCGGGACATGAATATCGATCGACGGTCGTTGCTGGCGAGCGGCCTCTTCCTTGCTGGCGGCGGCCTGCTTGCCGGCAAGGCGCGCGCCATCAGCGAAAGCGAGATTTTTCCGGTCGTGGAAACGGCGCAGGGCCGGGTGCGGGGCGTAACGGCCGGCGGCGTGCGGATGTTTAAAGGTCTACATTATGGCGGTGACACGTCGGGCAAGAACCGCTTCATGCCGCCGCCGCCGCCGCGCCAATGGGCGGGCGTGCGCGACGCGTTCGACTATGGTCAGATCGCGCCGCAAATGCCCAATGGCCGCAGGAACGGCTTCATCGCGCTCACCATGTACGATATCCAGCCCGGCGGCATGGGCGAGGATTGCCTGGTCCTCAACATCTGGACGCCGACCACCGACCGCAACGCCAAGCGGCCCGTGCTGGTCCACCTTCATGGCGGTGCTTTCGAGTTGGGATCGGGCAATTCACCGGGATTCGATGGCGAGGAAATGGCGCGGTTCGGCAACTGCGTCGTCGTCACCGTCAACCACCGGGTCGGCGTGTTCGGCCACATGAACCTCGCCAACCACGTCCCGGCCTTCGCGCATTCGGGCCAGGCCGGCATGATGGATCTGGTCAAGGCGCTGGAATGGGTGCGCGACAATATTGCCGGGTTCGGCGGCGATCCTTCCAGTGTGCTGGTATTCGGCCAGTCGGGCGGTGGCGAAAAGACGCTTGCCCTGATGGCCATGCCCTCGGCCAAGGGACTTTTCCAGCGGGCAGGGGTGATGAGTTCGGGTCTGATGCGTCTGCCTACGGCGGCGCAGGCGCAGGCCAAGGCCGGCGTCCTGCTTGACGCGCTCGGTGTCGCCAAGGGGAACGCCAAGGCTTTGCAGAGCCTGAGTTTTCGCGAAATATTGGCTGCTCTGGCGACGCTGGACACCAAGGATGCGGCCGACGGCAAACCGCATGTCGCCTTCGATCCGTCGATCGACGGCCAGGTGATTCCGAGCCAGCCGTTCGACCCGGATGCCCCCGGCCTGTCCGCCGACATTCCGATGATCATCTCCACCACGCTCGACGAACGGACCTATCGCCTGCGGAATTTCGACCTCGACGAGGCCGGCCTTCGCGCGCATATCGCCAAGCGGCTGGGCGAGGACCGGGCGGACAAGGTCCTCGCTATGTATCGGAGCGAAGATCCCTATGCGACGCCGTTCGTGCTGGAGGCGCGCTTCGATACGGACGAGGCCTTTCGCAAGCCGATGCTGCTGATGGCCGAGCGCAAGGCAGCGCAGGCGGCTGCAGGCGGCGCTCCGGTCTGGAGCTATTTGTGGCGTGAGCCGAGTGCGGCCTATGGCGGACGCTTTGGTGCGCCGCATGGCGCCGATGTCGGCCCAAGCCTGCATGACATACGCGGAGGCATGAACGGCACCGACCCTGTCACCCGCCGTCTTGCCGATCAGATCGCGTCGATGTGGGTTGCATTCGCCGCAACGGGCAACCCCAACACTGCGCGCCTTCCCAACTGGTCGCCCTATACGGTGGCCGATCGCGCCACGATGGTGTTCGACGGGCATCCCCATGTCGACAACGACCCGCGCGGCGCATTTCGCAGCTTCTGGGAAAAAGAGCCGTCCACATACGGACCCGGCGGCCCTTACCCGGCTTAGCCTGACATCAGCCCGCCGAAATGGTCGATCATCAAAGCGTGATGGATTTTAAGCTAACGCCGTTCGTGCCGGGTAGCGACTGAGCGAATTTAATACGCCATTTTCGACAGGCTCAATGGCACTCGGCACGAACGGGTCAGAGTCGTCCTACTTCGGCGGCGGCGCGGCGATCCTTGCCTCGTCCCAATGTTCCTGGGCCTGGCCGTTGGTGATGCGCAGCAGATCGAAATGATTGCGGACATAAGGTTTGCTGGGGTCGGCCGGATCCTTGTCCTTCCAGGTCCACATCATCAGGACATAGGGACCGCTGGCAAGCGTAAAGGAAGGCGCAGACTTCCACTCCGGCTTGATCGCTTCCACAGGCGTGCCCGCCGGGCGCGCCATAAAGCGTTTAAACCCCTCCAGACCCTGGGGAACATTGGGATTATGCTGAATATAGCCCTTTGCGATTGCCTTGTCGGCAAGCTCCAGATGGCCATATTGCAGGATATCCTTATGCTCCCGCGTCGCTACGCCGATATTCCGGCGCTCGGTGGCGGACAGTAGGCCGCTATTCCATTTCGACGGATCAGGCGCGCTCGACGCGACGAAATCCGGCGATCCCGGCAATTTTTTGTTGGAACTCCAATGTTCGGCGATTTTGCCGCCCTGAATCCGGAACAGATCAAAATCATTATAATGATAGATTCTGTCAGGGTCGCGCGGATCGGCTGCCTGGCTCTCGAACCCGAGCAATATGAAATCACCCTTGGCGATCTTCAGGACCGGGGCCTTAACCTCCCGCTTGGACAGGTTCAGGGCGTTGACCAAAGCAGCGCGGCCCGGCGGAATGTTGGGATCATGTTCGATATAATCCTGCGCCAGATAGCGGTCGATCCGGTCGACATGGCCAGCCTCGACCACGTCCCGCCGCCATGCCAGCACCAGATCGAGGTTTTTCCGTTCCCCCGCCGTCACCGCCGCCGATTGCGGGCGCGTCGGCGGATTGATCGCATTGCCGACTTTGGCATTGGCGTCGATACCATGCGCGGCGAGCAAAACCATGACCGCACCGATGCCACCGTTGAGAAGGCGGCGGACCATTGTTTTTCCGGAATACATATACGCCTCACTCCTGTGACATGGGCTATTGGCATTCAAAGCGCGAACATAGCAGCCACGACCGACCGATAACGACAATATCTATCGTCCGCCGTGGCTAATGGGCCAGCCCTCCAAAGCGGAGGACTGGCCCATAAAGCGCGCATTCCAAAGGCGAACGTCGCCTGTTACCAGTTAAAGGTTACGCGGCCGTAGTAATAGGCACCCTGATAACCAAAGGGCGCGGACGTGTATTTCTGCGAATATTGGTTGCTGCTCGCAAGGAATTGCCGATTGCGATAAGTTGCCAATGATTCAGCCGGGTAGATATTGAACAGATTATTTGCACCGATCGAAATGCGCGTATTACCGAAAATCTTGTAGGATATATCGAGATCGGTAATGATTTCCGGCTTGCTGGCCAGCTTGATATAGCCTGGGACGTTAGACCCACCGTTGGGATCCACGCCCCTGGAGTTATCTTGGGCCAAGGTATAGATTTTACCGTAGTAAGACTCTCTCAGGTTGATAGTGAACTTCCCGATGCTCCACAGCGCCGAAGCGGTGACCCGCAACTTTGGTGTCGTCGTGGTAAGAATGGTTTGCGAGGAAACGTCATAGGGCGACTGCAACGGATTCACATTTGGAGGAGGAGCACCTATCCTGTTGATCTTGGTCTTGTTGTAATTTGCGGCGATGGACCAGTTCACCTTACCGAAACTGCCAAAGTCAGTCCGGTAATTGGCAAGGAAATCGATACCTTTGGTCGTGGTGTCGATAGCGTTGATGAAGGTCTGTATGGCGACAAAACCGAACTGGGACGGCGGACCCACGATCGCGGCGATGACCGGATCGACCGATATGCCGGAATTGCGCAGGGCGGTCAGCACCGATGGTGACGTAATCCCCCCAAGGGAATTATAGCCGTAGAAGAAGGATGATAGGACGATCCGGTTACGTAGCGCGATCGAATAACCGTCTATCGTTATGTCCAGATCCGGCGTCGGATGCGCGACAATTCCAACACTGTAGTTTGTCGATTTTTCAGGCTTGAGGCCATCTATGCCAAGAAATTTCGCGCCCGGAGAGTTGGGTGCGAAAAGACCGCTGACCGCCGCCGTATTGACGTTGATGCCTGAATAAAAAGCTTCGGCAAGCGTCGGCGCGCGGAAGCCGGTCGATGCGGTGCCGCGGATCGCAAAGGCCGGCGAGAAATCGTAACGGCCAGTCAGCTTGAACACCGTGGTATTACCGAAATCGCTATAATGTTCATGACGGACCGCGCCATCGAACACGAGCGCCTCGACCGGCTTTACGTTGATATCGAGATATTGCGACACGTTGGTGCGATAATGGCTGCCCGCGTCATTCGGCGTATAACCGTAAAAACCTTGCGTTCCCGCAGCCTTCACGCCCGTCCCGACATAATAGGAGGCGGGTTCGCCCGCGCCGATCGAGTAATTTTCCCTGCGATATTCCAGACCGGCGGCAACATTGACCGGTTCGGCAAGGCCGATGTCGAACTTATGCGTCAGGTCGAGCGTATTCGTCCACTGCCAGCTACTCAGCTTGCCGTCATAGATTTTCGTCGGCGACGAGCCGGGAATATATGTCGTGGTCCCGTTTGCGTTGGTGACGGTATTCGACGTGTCGTAATAGAGGGAAAGGTTCAACGTATTATCGACGGTGATCTTGTTTACGTCCTTGCCATAGGTCGAGCTGAGATCGAACGTCGTGTCCCCGAACGAACCTTTAATGCCGCCAGTGAAGGCATAGTCGGTCTCGTCACTCAATTCGGCCGGTTCGAAACCCAGCGGAAAGGGAATGTCGGTCGGACTTTTACCGACCGCCACATTGGGTGGACGATAATAGATAAGACTGCGCGCCGACCGTTGCGAATAGGTGCCGAACGAATAAAGCTGGACATCAGGCGTTATATCCCAGCCGGCATTATAGGTAACGTTGCTGAGCGTGAATCGCGGCTGGCCCTGACGGCTGACATAGGGATAATTTGGCGCGTTCACCAGATTGGGGAACCTTGCCAAAAGTGTGCGACCCAAATTTCCTGCTACGCCCGTGTCGACGACGCGCGGATCCAAATCTCCGCGAAAAGTGAAATTGCTATATCGGCGCTCGGCTGTCAGGTTGATGAACGTATTCTCCGTGGGCGCAAAGCCGATATTGCCCATGATGTCATAGGTTTCGCCATCGCCCGCCTTATATTGGCCGCCGCTCAAGTCGAGGCTGCCGCCCTGGCCATTCTTCTTGAGGATGATGTTCACGACGCCGGCGATCGCGTCGGTGCCGTACTGCGCGGCCGCACCGTCCTGCAATATTTCGATATGATCGATCGCGCCCGAAGGGATCAGGCTCATATCGGGCGCCGCAGAGCCGGTGAAGCTGCCCGGACTGGTAATGATGTTGGCCGATCCGTGGCGACGCTTGCCGTCGACCAGTATCAGCGTGTGGTTGGGGTTCAGACCGCGAAGCTGAAGCGACGGGCGAAGGTTGGCGAGATCCACGCCAAACGTTTGCGCCTGGATCGACGGTAACGTCTGTGCAAGCTGCTGGATGAGGCCCGGCTGACCGACACGCGTCAGGGCGTCCTGACCGACAACCTGAATGGGCGCCGGGCTGTCTGCGGCGCGCAACCCCTGGGTGCGGGTGCCGGTAACGATGATATCGCTGTTCGAAACCGGTGCGGCATCATCCGCCGCCGCCGTGGTTGTCGCCTTGGTTTGTGCGGCAGCGCTGGTTGCAGCGAGCGAAAGAACAACCATTGCGCTGGATGCCATAAACTTTATTTTCATTTCAGAGCCCCCTTGTTTTGCCAAAGTACCGATATGATCCCTGACTTTTTAATAGGGATACTATTATGCCATTTTAACGCCTCGTCAAGCCCGTCGAATCTATCGAGGTTGAGGAGAAAAAAGCGCGGATTTCAGCCTTTTTGATTATGCCGCGCCTTGCCAGGCGGCAATGTCCAGCCAAGTGGACGCAATCGATTGTCACGATGATTCGGCCCGGCCCATTCAGTATTGCCGATCGCGCAGCATCGTCGAAAGGAGCAAAATGCTAATGCTGCCCCTTGCAAACAGGCCAGGCGGCCATCTTACGCGGCGGCAAGCGCGATCAAGGGTGCAGCGATAAACGCGAGACCGGCAGCATCGTCCCGCACAGATGAAAGGCGGTAACGCGGGGCTAACCCCACTCCACCACTGTCCATCCGCGCGCCCGCGCCAGCTTTTCCAGCGGTTTGTGCGGGTTCGCGGCAAAGGCCTGGTCGGCAAATTCCAGCATCGGCGCGTCGGACACATGGTCGGAATAGGCGCGGATATGCGCCCGCCCACGCACGATCCCCTGATCTGCCATCCAGCGCTGGATCATGCGCAGCTTGCCTGCGTCGTAGCAATTGTCCCCAGAAATCTTCGCGCGCAGATATTTGAGGTCGGTCGATACATGGTCGGTCGCGATCACCGCATCGAAGCCCAGCCGCCGGGCGATCGCCTCGACATAGATACGGTAGGAGGCAGAGGCGAGGACCAGCACATAGCCCGCCGCCTTGTCCGCTCCGATCTGCGCCAATGCGCCTGCCCGGACATTGCCCGCGCAGACCGCATCGGCATAGCTGTCAATCAGCGGCATCAGCTTCTCGCGCGGCACGCGGCGACCGATCATCAGCGCCTGATTCACTTCCTTCAGCCGCGTCCGGTCGATCCATTTGAAGATATAGGCGATCATCACCAGCGGCACGAGCGGCGTCAGCAGCAATCGCCAGGGGGAGAGCGCCAGCGCGACATGCAATAGAAAGCGGGTATAGGTTCCGGTCCAGGTGACCGTTCGGTCCATGTCGTAGAAAGCGAGGCGGGTGGGCACATGTCCGGCGCCATGTGAATGGGTGGCCTTTGTGCCGGTCTCGAAACTTTCGGGGCTGCTCATCGTTCTGTCTTGCGGATGGGCCGTTTCGGCTTGCCGTGCAACCGATAATGGACCAGTAATTCCCGCCAGATGATGCGATCGGCCGAACTTTCCAAAGATATGCGTGAAGACGGGGTAATAGGCCTGTCTGGAAATCTGTCGATCGCCTGCCTTGGCGACGTGCCTGCGCGGCTCGATGCGATCACGGGACCAGTGTCGGTCATCGACTTGTCCGACGTCGACCATATCGACACGATCGGGGCGTGGGTCGTCTTCCGCTTCGCCCGCACCCACGGTGCGAAAATCCAGGGCGCCAACGCGGATGCCGGCCGGTTGATCGACGCCGTCAGCAAGGTGGGCGAGCCGGTCGCGATCCGCCCTGACAAGACCCCGCCGCTCCAGCGCGTGCTGGGGGAAATCGGCGCGGCCACGATAACCGCCGGCCAGACCATGCTTGGCCTGCTCGGCTTTTTCGGCGGCGTGCTGGTCACAAGCTGGTCGCTGCTCCGCCATCCGCGCCGCATCCGGATCAACGCCGTGGTGCAGCGGTTCGAGGTGGTCGGCGTGTCGGCGCTGGCGATCATCGGTCTCATGAGTTTCCTGATCGGTATCGTCATCGCGCAGCAGGGTTCGGTCCAGTTGCGCCAGTTCGGCATGGAAGTCCTCACCATCAACCTTGTCGGTCGCCTGACGTTCCGCGAACTGGGCGTTTTGATGACCGCGATCATGGTCGCCGGTCGATCCGGCTCGGCCTTTGCCGCGCAGATCGGCACGATGAAGCTGACCGAAGAAATCGACGCGATGCGGACCATCGGCGTGTCGCCGATGGAGGCGCTGGTCATGCCGCGCGTGCTCGCCGCCGTGGTGATGATGCCGCTGCTCGGCTTCTACGCCTCTATTCTCTCGATTATCGGGGGCGGGTTTCTCTGCGCGATCGCGCTCGACATTCCGCCGGTCACCTTCGTCCAGCGGCTGCGTGAGGTCGTGCCGATCACCGACATCTGGGTCGGCCTGATAAAGGCCCCGGTCTTCGGCCTCATCATCGGCATGGCGGGTTGCTTCCAGGGGTTACAGGTCAAGGCCAATGCCGAGGAAGTCGGCCTGCGCACCACCTCCGCCGTGGTGCAGGCGATCTTCCTGGTCATCGTCGTCGATTCCTTCTTCGCGGTCTTCTTCACCTGGGTCGGCTGGATATGACCGCCGAAGAGGAACAGGCTCTGGAAGAGGAGCGGCGCGTCGACGAGGCTGTCGAACGCGCGAAATATGCGATCCGCGTGCGGGGCCTGAAAAACAGCTTCGGCGATCAGGTCGTGCACCAGTCGATCGATCTGGATGTGCGCAAGGGCGAGATACTGGGCGTCGTCGGCGGCTCAGGCACCGGCAAGTCGGTGCTGTTGCGGTCGATCATCGGCCTTCAAACGCCCGACGAAGGCACGGTCGAGGTGTTCGGCGAAACGATGATCGACCGCAGCGAGGACGAGGCGGTGGCGATCCGCAAGCGCTGGGGCGTATTGTTTCAGGGCGGTGCGCTTTTTTCCACGCTCACCGTTGCGGAAAATGTCGAAGTCCCGCTGCGCGAATATTATCCCAATATCGGCTCGCAACTGCGCGACGAAATCGCCGCCTACAAGATCCGCATGACCGGTCTGCCCGCCGAAGCGGGTCCCAAATATCCCTCCGAACTGTCGGGCGGCATGCGCAAGCGCGCCGGCCTCGCCCGCGCGCTCGCGCTCGATCCCGATCTGCTCTTTCTCGACGAACCGACCGCGGGTCTCGATCCGATCGGCGCGGCGGCGTTCGACGAACAGACCCAGGCGCTGCAGCAGACGCTCGGCCTCACCGTTTTCCTCATCACCCATGATCTCGACACGCTCTATGCGATATGCGACCGGGTGGCGGTGCTGGCCGATGGCAAGGTGATCGCGGTTGGCACGATCCCGGAACTGCTGGCGACCGACCATCCGTGGATCCAGGAATATTTCAACGGCCCGCGCGGGCGGGCGGCGGTCGCGGCGCAGAGCAAGAGCAAAGGCCGCGATGCGCGACCGGGCGTCGCGCAGGGCGACATGACGCAACTGGACGGCAACGCGCCGGAAAGGCAGTAGGAAGCGATGGAAACTCGGTCCAATCATGTTCTCGTCGGATCGGTCGTGCTGGCGCTGCTGGCCGCGATCATGATCGGCGCTTTCTGGTTCTCGCGCATCGCGGGTGGAGAGGACGCGCTCTACGACATCTATTTCAAACAGTCGGTGAATGGCCTCGCCAAGGGATCGAGCGTCAATTTCTCGGGCGTCCCTTCGGGTCAGGTCAAGGAAATCGAACTGTGGAAACGCGATCCCAGCTTCGTGAAGGTGCGGATCGCGGTGAAGCAGGGAACGCCGGTGCTTCAGGGCACCACCGCAACCATCTCGGGCGTTGGCTTTACCGGCGTATCCGAAATCGTGCTGGACGGCGCGGTAAAGGGCGCGCGCCCGATCCTCTGCCCGGAAAGCAACCCTTTGAGCGCCTGTCCTGACGGCGTGCCGGTGATCCCGACCAAACCGGGCGCCTTGGGCGAACTGCTCAATAGCGCGCCGGAACTGCTCCAGCGCCTGTCGACGCTGACCGAGCGGCTGACAGAAGTGCTGGACGACAAGAACCAGAAGCATATCGCCGGTATCCTGAGCCATGTCGACGAAGTCACCGGCGCGCTCGCCGCGCGCGGTCCGGAAATCGCGGCGACGCTGGCCGAGACGCGTCAGGCGGTGGCGAAGGCAGGCGATGCGGCGGAACAGATCGCCAAGCTGGCCGGCACCACCAACCAGTTGCTCGACGAACAGGGCCGGCCGCTGATGGCCGACCTGCGCAAGACGATCCAGTCGGCGGGCAAGAGCATCGACACGCTCAACGTGACGATCGCGGAAGCGCAGCCGGGCGTGAAGGCTTTCTCCCAGCAAACGATGCCAGAGGTCGGCGCGCTGGTGCGCGACCTGCGCGAAATGTCGCGCAGCTTCCGTTCGATTTCGGAAAAGCTGGACAATCAGGGCGCGGGATCGCTGGTCGGATCGCCCAAGCTGCCGGACTATAAGCCATGAGAGGAAGGTCCCCCATGAACCGCATGACGTCCTACGCGCTCGTTTCGCTGGCCGCGCTGAGCCTCGCCGGTTGCGTTTCCTTCGGCGCCAAGCCGCCCCGGCAGCTCCTTTCGCTCAGCGCCGACCAGCGTGTCGCGCCGGGAACCGTGCGCAACGGATCGGTCGGCGGCAGCATCACCATCCTTGATCCCGAAACACCCAAGGCGCTGGATACCGTGCGTGTGCCGGTGCATGTCGATGCGACCTCGATCGCTTATGTGCAGGATGCGCAATGGGTCGATAGTCCGCGCCATATGTTCCAGCGGCTCCTGTCGGAAACCATTGCCGCCACCGGCACCGTCATCGTAATCGATCCGGGCCAATATTCGGCCGATCCGGGTCGCCGTGTGCTCGGCGAACTGGTGGAATTCGGTATCGACGCGCGCAGCAATCAGGCGACTGTCACCTATGACGCGACACTCTCCTCAATCGGTGCGACCAGCGTGCAGCGCAAGCGTTTTTCCGCCAGCGTGCCGGTCGGCGCAAAGATCGATGCGACGACCGTAGGCCGGCCACTGAACGAGGCCGCGAACAGGGTGGCGGCGGATGTCGCAGCCTGGGTGGCGGGGAAGTGACGCATATTCGCCCTGTCGTCATTCCGGCCTATGCCGGGATGACGAAGTTGCCATTCTGACGAAGGCTTACCCCAGACTTTTTCCCACCTGCTCGGTCACGTCCTTTGAGAGGCCCGGCTGCGCCAATATCCGCTCCAGTTCCGCCTTCATCAGCGTGGCGCGCGCGGCATCGAACCGCCGCCAGCGGCCCAGCGGCGGCACCAGCCGCGCGGCGGTCTGCGGGTTCAACCGGTCCAGCGCGATGATGATGTCGGCGATCATCGCATAGCCCTTGCCCGATGCGGCGTGGAACGCCCACTGGTTCGCGGCGAATGCGCCATAGAGCGCTCGCACCCGATTGGGATTGCCCAGCGTGAAATCCTTGTGCCCACCCAATTCGATGACCTGGGCGAGCGTATCGGGATGAAGGGCCAGCGCCTGCGTCTGGAACCATTTGTCCAGCACCAGCGGATCGGCCGAATAGCGATTGTAGAAAATGTCGAGCGCGGCCTCGCGCTGGCCGCTGACGCCATTGGCGAGTATCGCCAGCGCCGCCTGCCGCTCGGTCATATTGTCGGCGGACTCGAACTGGACGAAAGCGATGTCGGGACCATCCTGCGCGCCCGAGGCGACGAGATAGCCAAGGGCGACGTTGCGCAGCTTGCGGGCGCCCTTGGCCGCGCCGGACAAGGAAAAGCCATTCGCTTGCGTAATGGCGTGCATGTCGCGCCATACGGGTTCCAGCACCTTGCCTATCGTCTTCTGCAGCGCCTCGCGCGCCCTGTGGATCGCCTCTGGATCGACCATGGCCATCTGGTCCCCCAGATAGGCTTCGCTCGGCAGACGGATGGCTTCGGCGATGAAAGCCGGGTCGAGCGCGGCGTCGGTAGCCGTGTCACGGATCGCCGCAATCACCGGCGCGTCGTCCAGCCGCTGCCCCGCAACCGTGCCGACCAATATGTCGACCATCAGTTGCTGCATCGCTTCGTAGCGCGCGAACGGATCGTCGTCATGGGCGGACAGGAAGGCAAGGTCGGCGGGGCTGCGGTCGGTCTCGACGATCACCGGCGCGGAAAAGCCCCGATTGATCGATAGGATCGGCGGCGCGACACATCCGGGAAAGACGATATTCTGCTCGGCCTGGTCCAGCACGATCAATCTTTCGCCGCCATGCCCGCCCGTCACGGGATCGAACAGCGCGGTGCGCAGAGGGATCGTCATGGGTTGCTTGAGCGGCTGACCCGGTGTCGGCGGCACCATCTGGGTCAGGCGCAAGGTCGCTGTCCCGCGTATCGCGTCATGATCGACCAGCGCCCGCACACGCGGTGTGCCGGCCTGCTCGTACCAGCGGCGGAACTGCGTCAGGTCGATGCCGCCGCCCTCCTCCATCGCCGCCACAAAATCCTCGCAGGTCGCCGCGCTGCCGTCGTTACGCGCGAAATAGAGGTCGCTGCCCGCGCGAAAGCGCTCCGCCCCCAGCATCTCGCGCATCATGCGGATCAGCTCTGCGCCCTTGTTGTATATGGTCGCGGTGTAGAAATTGGCGATCTCCATATAGGATTCGGGCCGCACCGGATGCGCCAGCGGACCACTATCCTCCTGAAACTGCGCCGCGCGCAGCATTCGCACATCCTCGATCCGCTTGACCGCCCGGCTGCCCATATCGGCCGAAAATTCCTGGTCGCGAAAGACGGTAAAGCCTTCCTTCAGGCTTAGCTGGAACCAGTCGCGGCAGGTGACGCGGTTGCCCGACCAGTTGTGGAAATATTCATGCGCCACCACACCCTCGATCGCGTCATAATCCATGTCGGTCGCGGTGTCGGGATCGGCGAGGATGTAGCGCGAGTTGAAGATGTTGAGGCCCTTATTCTCCATCGCGCCGAAATTGAAATCGGCCACCGCGACGATGTTGAACCGGTCGAGATCATATTCGCGGCCATAGACTCGCTCGTCCCACGCCATCGAATCCTTCAACGCCTTCATCGCATGGCCGGTGCGCGGCAGGTCGGCTTCGCGCACCCAGATGCCCAGCTCCACCTTGCGCCCGCTCATCGTTATGAAACTGTCGCCATTGCAGGCGAGGTCGCCCGCCACCAGTGCGAACAGATAGCAAGGCTTGGGGAAGGGATCGGTCCACACCGCCCAGTGCCTGCCCTCCGCCAGGTCGCCCTGGTCCACCGGATTGCCGTTGGCGAGCAGGATCGGATAGCGCGTCTTGTCTGCTTCGATCCGCACCGTGTAGCGGCTCAATATGTCGGGTCGGTCGGGGAAGAAAGTGATGCGGCGAAACCCTTCGGCCTCGCATTGGGTGCAGAGCAGCCCGCCCGAGGCATAAAGCCCCATCAACTGGCTATTGGCCTCCGGCGCGATTTCGACCAGCGTCTCGACCTGATGCGCGTCGCCGGTCAGTACGATCACCAGCGCGCCGTCGTCCAGCGTCCAGTCGGTCCGCACCACGCCGTCGACGCTGACCGCGACCGGCGTAAGCCCGTCCCCGTCCAGCCGCAGCGGCCGGTCGTGCGCGCCGTTGCGCGTGACCGAAAGCTGCGCGCGCACCCGCGTCCTGGCCGGGTCCAGCACGAAATCGAGCGCGATTTCCGGCACCAGCCAGTCGGACGGGCGGTAATCGGCACGGTAAATCACTGTCGGAGCGGATGCGGGCGCGGGGGCCGCGCCATTCTGGATATCGGCCATGCCCTTCTCCTATGCCGCCGGGGTGACTGGGGCAATAAGTCTTGCGCACGGATATACACATCTCCCCGTCCGGGCTTTAGACAGGCGCGAACGGAGTGAAGATATATGACGAGCATGCTGATCTTCGGGCTTGGCTATGCGAGCGGCCATATCGCCCAGCGCCTTCTCGAACGGGACTGGAAGGTCGGCAGCACCCGTCGCGCTGCCGATGGGACCAGCATGGCGTTCGACGACGCAGCATCGGTGCGCCATGCGATCGGCACGGCAACGCATATCCTTTCTTCCGTTCCACCCGACGCGGCGGGCCGCGATCCCGTGATCGACGCTTATGGCCCGGACATCGCCGCATCGCCCGCGCGCTGGATCGGCTATTTGTCCTCGACCGGCGTCTATGGCGATGCCGGCGGGGCCTGGGTCGACGAACATGGCCCGCTCGGCGGGCGGCGCACTGCGCGCATCGCGGCGGACCTGGCTTGGAGGGAGCTGAGCGCCGCCGTCTGCCGTTTTCGCCTGCCCGGCATTTATGGTCCGGGCCGCAGCGCGCTGGAGCGGGTGCGCGAGGGCCGCGCCCACCGTATAGACCTGCCCGGCCAGGTTTTCAGCCGCGTTCATGTCGACGATATCGTCTCGGGCGTGATCGCCAGCTTCGACGGACCGCCGGGCATCTATAATCTTGCCGACGACCTTCCCTGTAGCCAAAATCGCGTCATCGAAGCGGCCTGCGATCTGTTAGGGTGCGACTGGCCGCCGCTCCAGTCCGTTGTCAATGCGACGCTGACGCCCGCTGCGCGGGCTTTTTATGCGGAAAATCGTCGTATTGCCAATGGACGCGCCAAACGCCTGCTGGGCTGGAAGCCGCTTCATCCGACTTACCGCGAAGGACTGACGGCATGTTTTAACGGATAATCACTCTTTGATACGAAAGAGCAAGGCAAGCGCCTGCCACGCGTCCTGCCGCTCGGCGCGACGTTGCGCCGTCAGGGCGCGCGCGACGTGACGGCGATCGATTCGATGGCGATGGTGGTGCAGCATATCCCCGGACATGACCGCTCAAATGCGCTCCACCGGCTATCGTTGCCGCCCATGCGATGGACCGATTCGCCCACGCGACGAACGGATCAGGCCTTCACGCCGCGCGCTGTGGCATAATCCTGTGTGCCGCGGCTGATGATCCTGTCCTCCGCCAGCACGGCATCGGGGGGCAGGTCGCTCTCGCTTTCCAGCGCGGCATAGAGCGGCGCGAAATCAGTTTCCATCGTCTGGCGTAGCAGAGCGTCGAAACTGTCGATCACGAAATAGCTCTGCTGATAATCGTCGATGCGATAATTGGTCCGCATCAGACGCTTGATGTCGAAGCCGATCCGGTTGGGCGACGGATCATCGAGCGCAAAAGTCGATTCGCCAAAGGAGGAGACGATGCCCGCGCCATAGAGCTTGAGCGCATCGCCCTCGCGGATCAGCCCGAACTCGACCGTATACCAGTAGAGCCGCGCCAGCTTGTGCAACGCGCCAAAGCCCAGGCTGCGCAGGCCGCCCCGTCCATAGGCCTGCATATAGTCGGCGAACACCGGATGCGCGAGCAGCGGCACATGGCCGAACACGTCATGGAAAATGTCCGGCTCCTGCAGATAATCAATCTGTTCGGGCGTACGGATGAAGCGACCGGCCACGAAGCGACGATTGGCGAGATGGTCAAAGAAGATATCGTCCGGCACCAGCCCCGGCACCGCGACGACCTGCCACCCGGTCCGCGCCATCAACCGTTCGTTCAATGCGTGGAAGTCGGGGATGCCCGGCCGGTCCATCCGCAAAATGTCCAGCCCGTCCAGGAACGCCTGCGTCGCCCGTCCGGGCAGCAAGGCGGACTGGCGTGCGAACAGCCTGTCCCACATCGCATGTTCGTCCGCATCATAGCGGTCCCATCGCTGCGGCACCGTCCAGTCGGCGGCGGCATCTGCGGGACGGACAAGGGCGGTGCTCATAGGCGCACTATGAGAGAGTGGCTTCCAAATGTCACTGGCTTCGCATGGCCCGCCTGCTCCGCTCCTATCCAAAGCCGGACGGACTTCCTACATCGGGACCAAGCGATGCTATTACCGGGATGTCCCCTTATGCCTGCCACCGAGCCCGTCATCATCTCCTCCTACGCCCGCACGCCGATGGGTGGGTTTCAGGGCGCGCTTGC
>CAXUEQ010000041.1:0-1248 GCA_964250175.1 uncultured Sphingobium sp.
CAATGTCTGCATCGCCGACTCGGCCAATGTTGGAAGCGCGATGCCCCGCCTGCCCCTCAACCGCCCCTTTGCCCTGCTGTTGCTCAGCGCGGCGCTGCTGCCCCTGGCGGCATGCGGCGGCGGCGCGAAGGCGCGACCCAAGGCGGACCTTGCCGCCGCCAAGGTGACGACGATCGGCGTCAACGCCTATCTGTGGCGCGCAAGCCTCGACACGCTCGGCTTCATGCCGCTGGTGCAGACGGATTCGAACGGCGGCGTGATCGTGACCGACTGGTATGCGAACCCCGCCCAACCAGGCGAGCGGATGAAAGTGACGGTATCGATCCTCGATCAGGACCTGCGCGCGGACGCGCTCCGTGTCGCCGCCAGCCGTCAGGTCAGCCAGGGCGGCCAGTGGGTCGATGCGCCGGTCGCCGCCGCGACCGTTCAGAAGCTGGAAGAAATCATCCTGACCAAGGCGCGCGATCTGCGCCGGGTCGCGATCAGCGACAAGAGCTGAACAGGCTTTCATTCCCCGTTCGCCCTGTTCAAGCGAGCCACAGGTCTCGCGCGAATGTCGCAGGGTCGCCTTTCCAGGCCATGCGGGTTCATGAACGCAGTGCAGGGCTTCGACAAGCTCGGCCCGAACGGATTTGGGTAAGGACATAGTGAATGCAGAGGCGCTTCAACCCGCTTGAGGCCGATGCCCGCTGGCAGGCCGTCTGGGACGAGAAGCAGAGCTTCCGCGCGTCCGACGACAGCGACAAACCACGCTCTTACGTCCTCGAAATGTTTCCCTATCCCTCCGGGCGCATCCATATCGGTCATGTCCGCAATTATTCCATGGGCGACGTGCTCGCGCGTTTTCGCCGCATGACCGGCCATGAAGTGCTGCATCCGATGGGTTGGGATGCGTTCGGGATGCCCGCCGAAAATGCGGCGATGGAAAAGAAGGTGCATCCGGGCGACTGGACGCGCAGCAACATCGCGTCGATGCGCGCGCAACTCAAGAAGCTGGGCTTCGCGCTTGACTGGAGCCGTGAGCTTGCCACCTGCGAGCCGGATTATTACGGGCATGAGCAGGCGCTGTTTCTAGACCTTTACGCCGCCGGTCTCGTGTATCGCAAAGAGAGCGCGGTCAACTGGGACCCGGTCGATATGACCGTGCTGGCCAACGAGCAGGTGATCGACGGCAAGGGCTGGCGTTCGGGCGCGCCGGTCGAGAAGCGCAAGCTGTCCCAATGGTTCCTCAAGATCACCGACTTCGCC
>CAXUEQ010000041.1:1258-5100 GCA_964250175.1 uncultured Sphingobium sp.
GCTGGAGCACTGGCCCGACAAGGTCCGGCTGATGCAGGAAAACTGGATCGGCAAGAGCCAGGGATTGCAGTTCAGCTTCGCGCTGGATGCGATGGTGGGCGATATTTCGCGTCTGGAGGTTTTTTCCACCCGGCCCGACACGATCTTTGGCGCCAGCTTTGCCGCGATCGCCGCCGATCATCCGATCGCGCTGAAACTCGCCAAGAGCAACGCCGATCTTGCCGCGTTCGCCGATCGATGCCGCGCGTCGGGTACCGCCGCCGCCGAGATCGAGACGCAGGAGAAGCTGGGCTATGACACCGGCCTGTCCGTCGTGCATCCGTTCGATCCGGACTGGAAGCTGCCGCTGTTCGTCGCCAATTTCGTGTTGATGGACTATGGCACCGGCGCGGTGATGGGCGTGCCGGCGCACGACCAGCGCGACCTAGACTTCGCGCGCAAATATATGCTGCCCGCCGAGCGGGTGGTCGCAGCCGCCGGCGACGCGGCCAAGCCGATCCATGACGAGGCCTATACCGGTCCCGGCACATTGGTAAACAGCCGCTTTCTCGACGGCATGAGCATCGCGGACGCCAAGACAGCCGTGATCGCGCGCGCCGAAGCCGAGGGCTGGGGCAGGGGCACGACCGTCTGGCGGCTGCGCGACTGGGGCGTGTCGCGCCAGCGCTATTGGGGGACGCCGATCCCGATCATTCATTGCGAAAGCTGCGGTCCGGTGGCTGTGCCCAAGGACCAGTTGCCTGTAGTGCTGCCTGAAGACATCACATTCGACATTCCCGGCAACCCGCTGGACCGGCACCCGACATGGAAGCATGTCGATTGCCCCAATTGCGGCGCACCCGCGCGGCGCGAAACCGATACGCTGGACACGTTCGTCGATTCGAGCTGGTATTTCCTGCGCTTCGCCAGCCAGCCCAGGGACAAGCCGTTCGACCGCGCGGCGATCGCGAAATGGCTGCCGGTCGGGCAATATATCGGCGGGGTCGAACATGCGATCCTGCACCTGCTCTATGCGCGCTTCTGGACACGGGCGCTCAAACATATCGGCCTGCTCGACATCGCCGAGCCGTTCACCGGCCTGTTCACGCAGGGTATGGTGACGCACGAGACCTACAAGGCGGGTGACGGTAGTTGGCTGTCGCCACAAGATGTCAAAAAGTCGGGCGACGATTATGTCCATATCGAGAGCGGCGCGCCGGTCACAACCGGCCGTGTCGAGAAAATGTCCAAGTCCAAGAAGAATGTTGTCGATCCCGATGACATCATCGCCCAATATGGCGCGGACGCGGTGCGCTGGTTCATGCTGTCCGACAGCCCGCCCGAGCGCGACCTGCCCTGGACCGAAAGCGGGATCGAAGGGTCATGGCGCTTCGTCAATCGGCTGTGGCGGCTGTTCGGGCAGATCGAAGTCACTGCGGACGGGACCGACAAGATGCTGGACCGGAAGCTGCACCAGACGATCGACGGCGTGGCAAAGGATATCGAGGCGCTGTCGTTTAACAAGGCGGTCGCCAAAATCTACGAGTTGACCAATGCGATCGAAAAGGCCGCGCCGTCCGCCGCACGCAATGCCGCGATTCGCGCGCTCGCCTTGCTGGTCGCGCCGATGACGCCGCATCTGGCCGAGGAGGCGTGGAGCGATATGGGCGAACAGGGCCTGATCGCCGATGCCGCCTGGCCCGCGGTCGATCCTGCGCTGCTGGTCGAGGATGAGGTGACGATCGCCTGCCAGGTGATGGGCAAGCTGCGCGACACGATCCTAGTGCCGAAGGGGACGCCGAAGGAGGAACTGGAGCGGCTGGCGCTTGCCGCGCCCAATGTGCTGCGGATTCTGGATGGCGCGACCCCGAAGACAGTGATCGTCGTGCCGGACCGTCTGGTGAATCTGGTGCTGTGATGGCTTGCCCAACATCCGTTCGAGCTGAACCTGACGAAGCCCTTTTTTCTGGGCAAGAGAGATACAGCCCTTCGACAAGCCCAGGACGAACGGGTAGGGTTTGTTTATGAAACGCACTCTCCTGCTTCTTACCGCCACGGCCCTTCTCGCCGCCTGCGGCCTGCACCCGGTCTATAGCGGCGGGTCGAACGGCGCGGTGTCGCAAGCGCTGGCCAATATCGAGGTCGGACCGATCGCCGGGAAGGGCGGGTGGCTGGTTCGCACCGCGCTGCAGGACCGGCTGGCGCATGATGCGTCCGCCCCCGCCTATCGGCTGGTCGTCACGCTGGACGACGATATTCAGGGTTTTGGCGTGCGCGCCGACGATGCGATCACGCGTGAAAGGCGGACGCTGCGCGCGCGCTATCAACTGGTGGACGTCGCCACCGGCACGCAGATGGTCGACGCCACCGCCAGTTCCGACGCGGGTATCGACGTGGTATCGAGCGAATATGCGACGATCGCGGCCGAGGACACGGCGCTGGAGCGGCTGAGCAAGGCGATCGCCGACCAGATCATATCGCGTCTTGCCCTGTTTGCGATCGAGGGCCGGGACACAAAGCCCAAGGGTCAATGAGGGCCGGCCGGCGTGAAAGCCAATAAGGGCCAGATGGAGCGCGCGCTTGACGCGCCGCCGGCCGATATCCGCCTCTATCTGCTCTATGGCCCGGACGAAGCGGGCAGTTCGGCGCTCGCCAAGCGGCTGGAGCGGGCGATGGGACCCAATGCCGTGCGGATCGACCTGGACGGCAACGTATTGAAGGCCGACCCCGCGCGGCTGGCGGACGAAGCCGCCGCCCTGTCGATGTTCGGCGACCGGCAGTGGGTGCGGCTGATCCTGTCGGGCGACGAGGCGATGCCCGCGATTGAAGCGCTGCTGGAATCGCCCCAGGCGGGCAACCCGGTAGTGGCGATCGCCGGGGCGCTGAAAGCCAGCACGAAGCTGGTCAAGCTGGCGCTCGACCACAAGGCGGTGATGGCGTGCATCAGCTATGTGCCGGAAGGACGCGATGCGGATCAGATCGCGGTGGGCCTGGCGCGCGATCAGGGACTGCGCCTGCCGGCCGAACTGGCGCGGCGGATTTCGCAAACGACCGGCGGCGACCGCGCGCTGATGGGGCAGGAGGTGGAGAAGCTCTGCCTCTATCTGGACGCCGCGCCGCATAGGCCCGCCGAAGCGACAGAGGCGGCGCTGAACGCATTATCCGCCGAGTCGGTGGAAGAGAATATCGGCCCGCTGGTCAACGCCGTGCTGGGCGGCGACGTGGCGGCGATGACTCGGGAACTGGCGACGCTGGGCATGCTTGGCACCAATATGGGGACGATCCTGCGCCCGCTGCAGAACCGTGCGCATCTGATTGCGGCGATCCGCGCCGATTTCGACCGGACCGGACGGCTGGACGCGGCGGTCGAGGGGGCCGGAAAGGCGGTGTTCTGGAAAGACAAGGGCGCCGTCAGCCGGCAGGCCAAGCTGTGGGACGCGCCAGGCATCGCCCGCGTCATCCATCGCCTGAGCGCCGCCGAACGCGCCAGCCGGTCCAGCCGCAACGCCGGGGATATCATGGTAACGCACGAGTTGTTGACGATCGCGCGGCAGGCGTCGCGGGAGCGATAAGGATTAGGTCGCCACTGATATTCAAGTCTTGGACAATTCAAATACCGCGCCGATTGAAACCGTGACATTATCCTGTCCAGCATCTACGCGCGTGGCGACATCGATCCGGGCCATGGCTTGATCCGGGCGTGGCTGGTTGGTCGCATAGCCAGAACTGTCGTTGATCGAAACGATCCGCTTCACTTTCATGCCAAGCGCCCCGGCATAGACTTGAGCGCGTGTCATGGCATCTTTGATAGCAAGGGTTCGCGCCCGCGCCGCAGCGGCAGGGGATGCCTGCCAATAACTGAT
>CAXUEQ010000041.1:5110-23960 GCA_964250175.1 uncultured Sphingobium sp.
ACTGATCGGCCCGCCGATATTGGTTGCTCCAGCCTGCACCAGCGCATCGAGAACAGGCCCTGCTTCTGCAGGTTTACGCAATATGACCGTAATCATATGCCGAACCTTGAACCCTTTTACAGAGCGTTCACCATCATTATCCGTATCTGGTGACAGGGACAGATTGGATGTCTGGAAATCTTTCTGGTTCACGCTGTTACGTTCCAGTTGGCGACGTAAACGGTCAAGCTTGGACGCATTGTCCGCCATGGCGTCGGACGCATCGGTAGAAAAGGACTCCACGCCCGCCGATATCTGCAGGAATGTCACCGGCTGGGTATCATATCCTATGCCGATGACAGAAAGCCTGGTGGCGGCACTGTCCAGATGCTCTTCATCAATCGAGGCACCCACAAGAAAAGGTAGAAAGCAAAGCGGGATTATGGCTGCAGCGTATCTGCGGTCGAATCTTGGAATGATAGCCATGGATATGCCTCCGATATTTGAGAAAGGCTAAGATGGCTGCATTAATATATCGGAAAGATGCAACGGGCGAACGCCAGCCCGGACCTGCGGCCACGCGGAACCGGTAACGTCGTTGATTTGTTTCCATATGATAACATGCTGCGTAGCATGCCAATGCTATCCCGCTCATAAGGTCGCGCACCCATTACGCCCATCGCCTGCATCAATGCCATCGGCACCGCCGTTCCTGCCCATGACGTGCATCACGCCTTTATCGGCTGGGCCGAGCAGCGGCTGTCGGACGATCGCGCGCGCGCGCTTTTCGCGCGCATGGCGCAGCGTAGCGGGATCGCGCATCGCTGGTCGGTGCTGCCGCCGACGCCCGAAGGGGGATCGCCGGTTGACGCGGGGGGGTTTTACACAGGCGAATGGCCGACCACGGCGGAGAGGATGCGCGTCTATGCACAGGCTGCGCCGGAACTGGCCGAACAGGCGGTAGACGCGCTGAAAGCGAAAATGGCGCTGGGGCCGATCACCCATCTGGTGCTGGCAAGCTGCACCGGTTTCGTCGCGCCCGGCGTGGACCAGGTGCTGGCTGCGCGGCTGGGCCTGTCGCCTGCGGTCGAGCGGCTGCTGGTCGGCTATATGGGCTGCTATGCCGCCGTCGCGGCCCTGCGGTCGGCGCGGCATATTGTGCGGTCCGAACCCGATGCCCGTGTGCTGGTGGTGTGCGTCGAGCTGTCGTCGCTGCATTTGCAGCGCGAGACCGAGATCGAGCCTTTGCTGGCGATGCTGCAATTTGGCGATGGCGCGGCGGCGGCGCTGGTCACGGCTGAGCCGCAGGGCCTTGCCATCGGCCTGCCCTTCGCCGTCGCGCTGCCAGACAGCGAGAGGCTGATCCGCTGGGATCTGGGCGATCATGGTTTCGCCATGCATCTGTCGGGCGAAGTGCCGGGCGCGATCGCGGCGGCGCTGGGCGATCCGGCGACGTTGCCGGTTGATCCGGCGACGGTGGACAGTTGGGCGGTCCATGCCGGCGGGCGATCGATCCTCGACGCGGTGGCCCATGCGCTGGCGCTGCCGGACAACGCGCTGGACCAGAGCCGCGCGGTGCTCGACGCCAATGGCAATATGTCGTCGGCGACATTGATGTTCGTGCTGGCGCGCATCCTCGACGGACCGCCGCCGGAAAGCGGGCTGGCGCTTGCCTTCGGTCCGGGCCTCGCGGCCGAAGGCTTCACCTTCAGCGGCACGGCGCTATGAGCCGCGACCTGTCCATCCGCGCCCGCGAAGAGGAGCAGATGGACGCCGCCGATCTGTCGCCGGAGGTTTATGCGCAGGTGCTGCGGGGGCTGGCGCGGGTGAATGTGGCGGCGATGAATGCGCGGCCGACATTGGCGTTTCTGGACAAGGTAATCGGGAAGGGGGCGGTCGTGGACAAACGCCCCTTTCGCCTGCTCGATGTCGGCTATGGCGACGGCGACATGCTGCGCACGATCTGGCGCTGGGCGCAGCGGCGCGGGGTGGCGTGCGTGCTGGTGGGCGTCGATCTTAACCCCAAGAGCGAAGCCGTGGCGCTGGCAAAGCATCCGGCCGGCGCGACGATCGCTTATCGCACCGGCGACTATGCCGATCTGGCCGGGGAGGAATGGGACTATATCGTCTCCAGCCTGGTGACCCATCATATGGATGACGCACAGCGAATCGCTTTCCTCCGCTTCATGGAAGCGACCGCGCGGCGCGGCTGGCTGGTCAACGACCTGCACCGCCATGGGTTCGCCTATCATGGTTTTCCCCTGCTGGCGCGGCTGCTGGGCGTCCACAGGATCGTGCGCGAGGACGGGCAATTGTCGATCGCGCGATCGTTCCGCCCGGCCGAGTGGCAGGCGATGCTGGAAAACACCGGACTCGCCGACGTCGCGCGCGTCTATCGCGCCTTTCCGTTCCGCCTGTGCGTCGCTCGCCTGAAATGAGGGATCAAGGAGCGCCGCTGATCGTCGGCGGCGGCCCGGCAGGGGCGGCGGCGGCGATCACCCTGACATACGCTGGCGTGCGCGCGACCGTGCTGGAAAAACAGGAGGTACCAGGCGATGCGATCTGCGGCGGATTTTTGAGCTGGGCGACGCTGGCGCGGATCGATGCGCTGGGGATCGATCGCGCGGCGTTGGGCGGGCACGATATCGAGACATTGGCGGTCTTTGCCGGACAGCGCGAACGGGTCGTCACCCTGCCCGCGCCTGCCATCGGCCTGTCGCGGCACAGGCTGGACGCGCTGCTGCTCGACCGGGCCGAAGCGGCGGGAGCGGTGGTGCGGCGCGGCGTCATGGTGCAGTCTGGCGCGGCGGACGGAGTGATACTGTCGACTGGCGAGGCGCTGGCCGGTAACGGCCTGTTTCTCGCCACCGGTAAGCATGACCTGCGCGGGCTGGCGCGGCCGCGGCCGTCGGGCGATCCGGAACTGGGGTTGCGATTGCGATTGGCGCCATCGGTCGCGCGCGATCGACTCGTCGGTGGACGGATCGAGCTGCATCTGTTCGATCGCGGTTATCTGGGGCTGGTGCTTCAGGAGGACGGATCGGCCAATGCCTGCATGGCGGTGCGCAAGAGCCGGCTGGCGCAGGCGGGCGGCGATCCGGCGGCATTGTTCGCGCAACTGGCCGATGCGTCGCCGGCGCTGGCCGACCGCTTGGCGGACATGCCCCGCGCGCCACGGATCGATGCGATCGGCAATGTGCCCTATGGCTGGCGCGCGCGCGATACACGGCCCGGCCTGTTCCGGCTGGGCGATCAGGCGGCGGTGATCCCCTCGCTGGCGGGGGAGGGGATGGGCATTGCGCTGGCCAGCGCGGCGCACGCTGCCGCAAGCTGGCTGGCGGAGGGTCAAGCGGGTGCGCCCGGCTATCAGCGCCGCTTCGCGCAGACTGTCGCGCGGCCGATCGCGGTGGCGGGGGGCGTCAAGGCGCTGGGGCAATATCCGGGGCTGTTCGCGATATTGGCGTCGGCGCCGGGCGCGGCGAGACTGGCGGCACGGCTGACACGGGTGGGGTAGAGAGCGAGTCCCGCCGTTCAGCCCGTATAAAGCCGCGAACCGCTTGTAGCGATCATGATTAACGCGTAATCGGCGGCAGGACATGGCACGCGCGGGCAAGAGCAAGAAGACGCCGGGAAGGGCGAAGCTGTGGTTCGTCCGCAGCCTCAAGATCGGCGCGGCGCTTTTCGTCGGCGGGCTGATCGCGCTGGTCGTCGCTGTGGTGATCGCGATGCAGTCGCTGCCCAATTATGAATCGCTGCGCTCCTCTCCCAATGGCCAGATGATCCGCGTCCATGCCGCCGACGGCAGCGTCATCGTGTCGCTCGGGCCAAGTTTCGGACGCTGGCTGTCCTACGACCAGATTCCACAAGTGATGGTCGACGCGATGGTCTCGACCGAGGACAAGCGTTTCTATTATCATCCCGGCGTCGACCCGATCGGCATGGCGCGTGGCGCATGGCGCGCCTATGTCCGGCGCGGCACCGGCCGGCGGATCGAGGGCGCGTCGACGATCACGCAGCAGATCACCCGCAACATCTTCCTTAACAACGGCTATAATTTCGGGCGGAAGATCCGCGAGATCATCCTGGCGCTGGCGTTGGAGCGCAAATTCTCCAAACAGCAGATCCTCGAACTCTATCTCAACAAGGTCTATTTCGGCGGTGGCGCCTATGGCATCGACGCGGCCAGCCGCAAATTCTTCGGCCATCCCGCCAACCAGCTCAGCCTAGCCGAATCGGCGATCGTCGCCGGGCTGGTGAAGGCCCCGTCCAGCTATTCGCCGACCGCCGACGCCGACGCCGCGATCGGGCGGGCCGGCGTGGTGCTGGACCTGATGCAGGAAAATGGCGTCATCAGCGCCACCCAACATGCCGACGCCGACCTGGCCGGCGTCAAGATGGCGCCCGAACCGCCGCAGAACAGTGTGCGCTATTTCACGGACTGGGCGCTGCCGCAGATCGATACGCTGATCGACGAGCCGAACGAACCGCTGGAAGTCTATACCACCATCGACCTCGCCATGCAGCGCGCCGCGACCGCCGCCATTTCCGCCAATGTGCCCAAGGGAACGCAAGGCGCGCTGATAAGCCTGGATCGCGACGGCGCGGTGCGGGCGATGGTCGGCGGGCTCGATTATGTGACGTCCAACTATAATCGCGCGACGCGCGCCGTCCGCCAGCCGGGATCAGCGTGGAAGCTGTTCGTCTATATGGCGGCGCTGGAGGGCGGCTATACGCCGCAGACAGCGGTAAAGGACGAACCGGTCAACATCAACGGGTGGCAGCCGCGCAATAGTTCGGGCCGCTATTCGGGCGATATCGACGTGCGCACCGCCTTTGCCTATTCGATAAACACGGTTGCGGCACAGTTGGGGGTCGAGGTCGGCTTTTCCACCATTGCCGACATGGCGCGCCGCTTCGGCATCACCACGCCGATCAACACGCATCCCTCGATGGTGCTCGGCACATCCGACACGCGGCTGATCGACATGACCCGCGCCTTCGCCTCGGTCGCGCGCAAGGGCGTGGCGGTGACGCCTTACGGCATCACCCGCGTGACCACCGCCGACGGGCGGGAACTATATGCGCACAAGGACGACACCAGCCGTGTGCTGGTCGCGCCCTGGGTGGCGGCGGGTATCACCGACCTGTTGCAGACGGCGGTCAGCACCGGAACCGGCAAGGCCGCGCAGATCGGCCGTCCGGTCGCGGGAAAGACCGGCACGACCAGCAGCAACAAGGATGGCTGGTTCCTGGGCTTTTCCAGCGGCATCACCACGGGCGTATGGATGGGCCGTGACGATGCGCGCGCGGTCGGTGGGTTGCAGGGCGGGCGGGCGCCGGCGCAGGCATTCGCGCAATATATGAGAGTCGCGGTCGCCAGGCGGCCGGTCGAACAGTTCGACACCAGCGTGACATTGCCCGAATATCAGCTCGAACCCGACGATGAAGCCTACTATGGAACGCCATCGGACGGTGGGGCGGAGGGTATGCAGGTCGACGAGAACGGCCTGCCGATCCAACAACAGGGCGGGAGCGCGCCGCCGCCGGTGCGGGGGACCGAGCAGCCGGATGGCGACCCGGTCGTCGTCCAGCCGCCGCAGCGGATGGACCAGCAGTGGATCGACACCGTGCTGGGCCGCGACAAGCCCCGCAACAGTCCAGCGCCGTCCGGGGGCGACAAGCCCAACTGACGCCGCAAAGGCGGGGCATCACAGCCCTATCCGGTGCAACCCCGCGCCATGCACCTTCAGCCATGCCCGCGCCGGGCGCGGATCCTCCCCCAGCAGGCGCCTGTGCGCGGCATGAAAGGCGGGGCTATGGTCCATATGTTCGAGATGCGCGACCTCGTGCGCGATGGTCGCGCGCCGCACGTCCGGCGGGGCGAGGATCAACCGCCAGCTATAGCGGATCGCGCCCGAACTGGCGCAACTGCCCCAGCGCGACGCCGGGTCGCCGATTCCCACCGTAGCGACCGTCAGGCCCGCCGCCGCCGCCAGCGCCCGAGTCTCGCGCTCCAGAATGCGCTTCGCCCGCGCCTTCAGCCAGCGCAGCACACGCGGCCCCACCGACTCGGCAGGCCCACCGACGCGCAACAGATCGCCGTCCAGCACCACTTCGCGCCGGCCGGCGGGGTCGGCGGCGATGCGAATTTCGCGCCCTTCGAGCGGCAGGACCGCGCCGTCGCACAGCCTTATGCCCGCAGGCACCTTCGCCAGTTGCGCGCGCACCCAATCCGCATGCCCCTGCGCCCAGTGCAGCGCGCCGGCGAGGCTCCCGCGCGCAGGCATCGACAGGCGCAGCCCTCGGCCGTCGCGCGCCAGGGTCAGACGATAGGTTTTCGCGCGCGCCGACCGGTGGATGCGCACCGGCATTGCGACGCCATCGATAGCGATCGCCGCAGCCGCTTCGCCCTTCGGCGCGGGTTTTGCCGATAGCGCCTTAGATGTCCCGATCGACAATGTGATTTTCCAGGTCGCCGGCCAGGCTTTCCGACACGGTCCAGCCCTTGATCGACTGGCCCGCACGATGCACCGCATCCCGGTCTCCACTGATCAGATGGTGCCAGCCGGGCAGCGGCTTGCCCTCGGCGCGCAATTTATAGGCGCAACTGGCGGGCAGCCATTCGATCGTGCGCAGGATCGCCGGGGTCAGCCGCAGGCAATCAGGGACAAAGGCGCGCCGCTGGCGGTAATTGCTGCATTGCGCGGTGTCCCGATCGAGCAGGCGGCAGGCGACATTAGTCGGGTAGATGCGGCCGGTCTCCTCATCCTCCACCTTGTGCAGACAGCATTTGCCGCAGCCGTCGCATAGCGATTCCCACTCCGCCCGGTCGAGCTGTTCGAGCGGCCGCTCCCAGATTTCGGGTTTCAGCGCGGCAGGCATCATTGGACCCAATGGTCGAGCAGCGCGAACACGTCATGGCGCTGGCCCTCTTTTTCGGGGGTGTCAGGATTGTCGACCGGCACGAGCGCGATCGGATGTCCGTCAGGCCCGAATAGAAAAGGCGTGCGGCTGTGGCTGACGAGATAATCCTTCGTCGCGCTCTGGTCGCCCTCTTTGGCGTAGATCACGGCGAAGTCCTTGGCGACTTTGGCGATCTGCCCGGACGTGCCGGTCAGCCCCGCCAGTTTCGGACTGAAAGCCGATACGTAATTTTTCAGCACCGCCGGCGTGTCGCGCTCGGGATCGACACTGATGAAGATCGGTTGCAGCCTGGCCGCACGAGCCGGAGCCTTTCGGGCAAACAGCGCATAGCCCGCCATGATCTCCTGAAGATCCGTGGGGCAGACGTCCGGGCAATAGGTATAGCCGAAATAGACCAGCCGGTATCTGCCCTTATAATCGTCCCAGCGACGGGTCTGGCCGTTCTGGTCCGTCAGGGCGAAGGGACCGCCGATGCGCGCGCCGGCCAGCGGCGCTTCCTCCCCCGCGCCGGTCACGGGCGCATGGCAGGCGGCAAGGGTTGAAATGGCGAGGGCGGCGACCGAAATCAGCGCTTTGTTCATGAGGATGTTCATGGCAGGGCCAGCCATGCCCTGCCAGGGGTTCAAAGGCAATCGCCAACGGGATGAGACAGATTATGATCCGCGGGAAACAGGGACTTTTGGGACTGGCGCTGCGCGCTGCGGCGATTAGTGGACTTGCGCTGCCGGCGCTTGCGCCGGCGCCGGCGCTCGCGCAATTTTCCGACAGCTATACCTTTCTGAAAGCCGTGCGCGACCGCGACGGGGCCAAGGCGACCGACGCGCTGCAAAAGAGCGGCACCGTGATCAACACACGCGACACGAATACGGGCGAAACCGCGCTGCATATCGCCGCCGCGCGCCGCGATCTGACCTGGCTGGGCTTCCTGTTGGGGAAGGGGGCAAATGCCAATGCGACCGACAACAAAGGCAACACATCGCTGATCCTGGCCGCGCAATTGCGCTGGATCGAGGGCGCGCGTATCCTCGTAACGGTCGGTGCTGCGGTCGACAAGCCGAACAGCAGCGGCGAAACCGCGCTGATCCGCGCGGTCCAGCAGCGTGATGTAGCCATGGTGCAATATCTGATCTCGGCGGGCGCCAATCCCGACAAGCGGGACACGGTCGCGGGCATGTCCGCGCATGACTATGCCGTGCGCGACGGGCGGACGCCCGGACTGGTCGAAGCGCTGAACGTGGCAAAACCCGCGCAGCCCAAATCGGGTGCGCCGGTGCAGGGGCCGCGTTTTTAGGAGCTGATAACGGTACGTCGAAAGAAACCGTTCGTGCTGAGTAGAGGCTGAGCTTGTCGAAGACCATATCGCAGCATCCTGCGCTGCGTATGATCCTTCGATACGCCATTTCGACAAGCTCAATGGCTACTCAGGACGAACGGATTCGGGACAAGCGATTCAGGTAAATTCATTATACCTTAAAAGCCGATTTCCGCCGCATAGTCGGGATCGGCGCGTGCCGTCAGCCGCTGTGCCGCGCGGCGGGCGAAGCGCAGCGTTTCCGCCTTGCGCCGGGCGGGGGCGAGCGCTTCGGTCGGCGCGGGGCGCAGGATTTCCGCATCGTAGCGGTCGGCGACGATCAACCCGGTGCGGGTCGGCCACAAAGCCGCGCCATCGAACGGCGCAAGATCGAAACCGGTGGGGACCGCCCAGAAGAACCGATCGCAATAGTCGAAATAATCGGGCCATTTCATGTCGCCCAGCAGGTCGGCGCGGCTGCATTTGATCTCGACGATGACGAGGTGGCCGCTGGCGTCGAGCGCCATGATGTCGGCGCGGCGGCCATTGGGCAATTGCGCTTCCGTTATGCCGAAAAGATCATGCCGCCGAAACAGCCGCGCCACCCCGCGCGCGACCGCGATCGCCCTGCCGTCGGTCAACGGCGCGCATCCTGAAGAAACGGTGTCTGGCATGTCGTTCATAGCCGACAACTAGAACAGGAAGGGAACAAAGAAAAGGCCGATTTCGCGTATCGCGAAACCGGCCCGTCCTCCCCCTCCCCTTGTTTCGTTCGGCGCCGCGCCTCTGTTCGAGCGTGGTCGGCGTCACGGGGTTATGTCTCAGCGATAGAAGATATGATTGTCAATCGCGGCCAGTTTCGCCTTGCCCCAGGCCGGCGAGACGCGACGGGCGTGGAAGAACAGCGCGCCTTCGGCCTGGCTGTTCCAGCCGCCGTTCAGCGCGATCTGCGCGATCGCGACGGCCGTGCGCCAATCGCGGCTGCCGACCGGCGGCTGCGGCACGATATTGCCACGGACGAAGCTGAACTGTCCGCGCTGGGTCACGACGCCGCACAGGCTGCTGGCGAAGCGACCCGATTGGGTACGATTGATAATGACGCGGGCGACGGCGAGCTGTCCGGCCAGACTCTCGCCCTTCGATTCATAATAGACGGCGCCGGCCAGGCAGCGCATTTCGTCGCTGATCTCTGCAGGAACGGACTGGTCCCCGACCAATGCAGCCAGCGACGCGGCAGGTGCGCTGTCCCGGTTCGGGGAACCGGTGGTTGCCTCGTCCGTTGAGGGGAGTGTCGTCGTCGGCTGCACGACTTCGCGCGGCGCGGAAAAGACAATAGCGGAATCCTGGGAGGCAGGCGCCTCGACCGGATAGGCCGCCGGGGTAGCGGGAAGCGTGATGGACAGGCTGTCAGTGGAGCCGATCGCTCCGGCAGCCAGCGACGCGTCGCTTGCCATGACCGCCGACAGGGCGGAAATGGCCAATGCCGCGATGGTTGCGGCCTTCAAACGGAAACTCATTCTAACCCGATAAGGTGCGGTTGGTCGGCCCCGGACGCCTATCCCCTTGCGATGGGGCTTTTGCTCTACATCCTGCCGCCCCCCGTCTGCGTGTTAGCCGGTTCGCCCCCCTTGGACGATGACCGGCAACCTGCGCGTTGGCGTGGGCGGGCCTATGAACGGCACGAAAAGCCGAGTCAATGTTCAGCAGATCGTTTCAGCGGCGAACCGTTCTGCCTGCGCGACGTCAAGTTCGATCAGCCAGAGATCGGGGTCGGACCGGCGGCGGCGTTCGGCATATGCGACGACATGGTGCGCATCGACAGACGAATCGCCACTCGATATGGGTCCGCAAGCCACAAGCCGATAGGTGCCGGAAAGGTCGGCGATCCGCTCGAACAGCCCGATGTGTCGTCCCTGTTCGAGACATTCGACGAGGATGACGCCGCCGGTCGGGTCCCCCTTGTGCAGGACCGTTGCGAAACCGCCCGCGCTTTGCACCCTGCGTAACAGGCTGCCGACCAGCATGTGGCTGGGCAGCCGCTCATCCATTCGGCTGGATATAGCCGGGCAGCGAGGATAGCGGGAATTGCGAGCGCATGAAGGTGCCGGTGCCGCGTCCGACCTCTTCGCCCTCGGCGTCGATCAGGCTGGCTTCGGCGACATAGACGCGGCGGCGGCCGCTGATCCAGCGGCCCTCGGCGCGCAGCCGCCCCGCCCGGATCGGGCGGGTGAACAACAGGGTGAAACTGGTGGTCAACAGGAAGCGGTCGCTGACAAGGCTGTTCGCGGCATAGAAGGCGGCGTCATCCAGCATCTTGAAATAGACCGTGCCGTGAACCGCGCCGGCGGCGTGATAATGGCTTTCGTCGACCGCGAAATCGATCAGCGACTCGCCCGCCGCCAATATGGTGAGGCCGGACCGGAACAGCCGGTTGATCGGCGCAGAGCCATAAAGCGACTCGAGCGCCCTGAAATGCGCCAGCTCGCCGCTCGGCCCGGACTCGGGCGCGTCAGGCGGCGTCACGCGCCTCGTTGCCCGACAGCAGCGCGAACAGGGCGGCGTCCGAACCGACGCCGCGCAGGCGGGCGACCTGCGCATCGTTCCGCAGATAGCGCGACACACGTGCCAGCGTCTTCAAATGTTCCGCGCCGCTGTCCAGCGGGGATAGGAGAGCAAAGATGATATCGACCGGTGCGTCGTCGACCGCGTCGAACGCGATCGGCTGTTCCAGCAACACGACAAGCCCGCGGACAGCGTCGATACCCGACAGCTTGGCATGGGGAATGGCGATGCCGCCGCCAAAACCGGTCGACCCGAGCCGCTCGCGCTCGGTCAGCCGCTCGACCACCTGGCCGGCCTCGACGCCATAGGCAAAAGCGGCAAGATCGCCCAGTTTGTGGAAGAGCTGCTTCTTGGAACCGAAGGACAGGCCGACCGAAAGCGCCTCTGGCTTTAATATATCGTCAAAATGGATCATGTCGTACCCAATGCCAGCGCAAGCATGACGTCGGTAAATCCCGCGTTCGCTGCCGGAGCAAAGCCCGGCGACATAGAGCGAGGCCCCCGGCGCGTCAATGGAATTGGGGGTGCGCCATGATGCGACCCACCCCCTTCGGTTCCCAGCAAATGCCCGATCAGCCGCGTGGTTCCACCCAGCCGATCGTGCCGTCATGGCGGCGATAGACCATGTTATAGGCGGCGGTCCCGGCATTGACGAACAACAGCGCATTGGTGTTGCGCAGGTCCAGCATCATGACCGCATCCGACACGGTGGCTTCGGGCACGTCGACGCGGGTTTCGGCGATAATCAGCGGCGCTTCGGCAGGCTCCTCCTCTTCGGCCGCCACGGCGAACACCGTATAGCCCGCGCCGTCCAGCCCATCGCCGCTGCCGGCCAGCGGATCACGCGCCGCTTCCGCCGCGACCGCCTGGAGATGATGGTCCTTCAGGCGGCGCGTATAGCGGCGCAACTGCGTCTCGATCTTGTCGGCCGCGCCATCGAAGGCGGGATGCGCGTCCTGCGCCTCGCCTGTGCCCTTCAGGATCAGGCCGGTCTTGACATGGCAGACGATGTCGCAGTGAAAAGCACCGTGGGGTGCGGGGCGGAAGGTCACCTGGGCGGAGATAGCCCGCGCGAAATATTTCTCGGCGATCGCCGCGAGCCGGGTCCAGACATGCTCCTTGAGCGCGTCACCCGTATCGACCTGATGTCCGGAAACACGAATATCCATCTTGCCTTCTCCTTCTTGTTGCCGGGCGCGTCCCTTGGGAAGAAGACGCATCCGGAGTGCCGGGCGTTCCGCTGGCCTTTCACAAGGCGGCGGCCATCCCGTCGTGCCAGAGCGGCTTGTCGAGCTTCGCGATGAAGGCGGCATGCCGTTCCAGTTCTGCCGCGCTGGCCGCGAAAGGCCGCGCGGGGCGAGCCGGACGGACGATCGACGCGGGGCCGCGCTCCGTCCGGTGGTGCGATGATCCCTGCAAATCCCGGGCATTCGATCCGAGCACCAGCCCGATCTGACGCCCGCCGGTCAATTCTATGTAGAGCTGGGCCAGCAATTCGGCGTCGAGCAAGGCGCCATGCTTGACGCGGTGGCTGCGATCGATGCCGTAGCGGCTGCACAGCGCGTCGAGGCTATGCTTGGCGCCGGGATGCAGCGTGCGCGCGATCGCCACCGTGTCGATCATCCGCTCCATCGCTACCTCGCCGCGACCGCATAGCTTCAATTCGTGATTGAGGAAGCCGAAATCGAATTTCGCGTTGTGCGCGACCAGCGGCGCATCCCCCAGAAAGGCGAGCAGTTCGTCCGCGCCATGATGGAAGAGCGGCTTGTCGCTCAAAAAAATGTCGGACAGGCCATGAATCGCTTCGGCGGCGGCGGGCATCGCCCGCTGCGGATGGTAATAAGCGTGGAAGGTCGCGCCGGTCGGCACCCGGTTGACCAATTCTATACACCCGATTTCGACCATGCGGTCGCCGGTGGCGGGATCGAATCCCGTGGTTTCGGTGTCGAAGATAATCTCGCGCATCGGCCCTGCTGACTCGTTCCTGATCTATCCGGCCCTAATCTATATCGACCTGTGGCGGCGTCAGCGCAAGGGCCGTGGGGCGCGTTTCAGCCGCCGGACCAGCGCCCGCACCTGCCCGCGGGTCGTATCGAAGCGCGTGCCGGTGTCGATGATAATATCGGCGCGACGGCGCTTTTCCACGTCCGGGGTCTGCAGCGCGAGAATGTGGCGGAATTTGCCTCGCGTCATGCCCGGCCGCCGCAGCACGCGGGCGCGCTGTTTCCATAGCGGCGCGCTGGCGACGATCACGCCGCGCACATGGCGCTGCCCCTTCGTCTCGAACAGCAGCGGAATGTCGAGCACCACCAGCCGTTTCGCCCGGTGCCGCCGCAGGAAGCGCTTGCGCGCCATGCCCACGGCCGGATGAACGATCGCTTCCAGCGCCTTGAGTTCCTGCGGCTGCTTAAACAGCCGTGCGCCCAATATCGCCCGCTCGACTCCATTGGGACCGGTGCTGCCGGGAAAGCGCCGCTCGATCGCGTCCAGAAGGGCGCCGCCCCGTCCCTGCAGCCGGCGCACCTCGGCATCAGCATCGAATACCGGTACGCCTTCGCGCCGCAGCATTGCCGCCACGGCGGACTTGCCCATGCCGATCGATCCGGTCAGCGCCCAGACGTTGCGCGGCGCCGCCATTATGCCGTCAGTAGCGCGCGCAGTTCGGCATCATGTTCGCGCGGGGCGGGCGCGTCGAAAAAAATGTCGAAGGCGAGCGCCGCCTGCCCGATCAGCATGTCCAGCCCATCGATCGCCACCAGCCCCCGTGCCTTCGCCGCGGCCAGCAGAGCGGTTTCGAGCGGACTGTAGACGATATCGTAGACGATGGCGCTTTCGGGCAGGGGCGACAGGTCGATGTCGAGGGGTGGCTGGCCGGTCATGCCCAGCGACGTCGTATTGACCAGCAGGTCCGCAGGCAGCAGCCCATCGCTCATGCCGATCACCTTGCCACCCAGTCCGGCGCGTTCGAGCAGCGCCCGACCCTTGTCCGCGTCACGCGCCATCACTGTGATCGTTTCGACGCCGAAGGTCGCGAGCGCGAACAGGATCGCCCGCGCCGCGCCGCCATTGCCGATGATGAGGGCATGGCCGCCCTTCCACTTGCGCGCGATCAGCGGAGCCAGAAATCCGCCCGCGTCGGTGTTGGTGCCGATCAGCGGCCCCGCAATCTCGCTGGCGATCAGATTCATGGCGCCGATCCTTGCCCGCACCCCGCCCGGATCGTCGGTATAATCCATCACCGCGATCTTGTGCGGGATGGTGACGTTGCAGCCCAGCCAGTCAGGATCGGCACGACGCGACAGGAAATAAGCGGACAGCCCCTCCACCGTCACATGGGTCTTGCGATATTCCGCTTCGATATCGAGCTTTTTCAGCCAGAAATTATGGATCAGCGGTGACTTGCTGTGCGCGATCGGGTCGCCGATCACTTCGGCGTAAGGAAGTCTGGAATCAAGCTTGGGGAGCGTGTCGGTCATGTCGGCAGAACGCCACGAATGCGCAGAAAGTCAAGCAGCGGCAACAGCGGCAAGCCCTGAATCGCGAACTGGCTGCCCTCGATTTTCGCGAAGAGTTGCGCGCCCGGCCCCTCGATCCGGTAACAGCCGACGCACCAGCGCAGTGCGTCCCAATCAGTGTCCAGATAGGTGTCAATGAAAGCGTCAGACAGTGGCCGGACATACATCGTCACCCGCTCGACATGCCGCCAGACGGGGGTGCCGGCCTGCGCGATGACGGCGGCGCTATGCAGATAATGGGTGCGGCCAGACAGCAGGCCCAGAATTCGCCTGGCGTCGGCGCGATCGACAGCCTTGTCGATCATTTCGCCGTTATCGAGCGAAAGAGTCTGGTCGCACCCCAGTACCAGCGCGCCGGGCGCCCGACGGGACACGCGCAGCGCCTTCAACTCGGCCAGCGCATCGGCCAGCGCGCGGGCATTCAGACCGTCGCCACGTAACGCCGCCTTTGCCGCTTCCTCGTCCACGCCGGGCGAAAGCGCCTCGAACGGCACACCGGCGGCGGCAAGCAAGGCGCGCCGGCTGGCGCTTTGCGACGCCAGAAGGACGCCGGGAACCTCTGTCGCGCGGCTCATTCGGCCCTGCCCACCGATGTTTCGGCCAACACCCGTTCATTGAACAGGTTGATGATCGCCGCCGCCGCTTCCTCGATCGAGCGACGCGTCATCTCGATCACCGGCCAGCCATTATCGGCAAAGATGCGCCTGGCGAAGGCGACCTCGGCCTGCACCCGTTCCAGATCGACATAGGCGGTCTCGGGTGCCTGATTGAGCGACAGCAGCCGGTTGCGCCGCACCTGGATCAGGCGTTCCGGGCTGATCGTCAGGCCGACCACCATCGGATGCTTGAGGCGATAAAGCGCGGGCGGCGGCGGAGACTCCGGCACCAGCGGGATATTGGCGGTCTTGTAGCCGCGATTGGCGAGATAGATGGAGGTCGGCGTCTTCGACGCGCGCGAGACTCCCGCCAGCAAGATATCGGCCTCTTCCCAATTTTCATGCGCCACGCCGTCATCATGCGCGATCGTGAACTGGATCGCCTCGATCCGCGCGAAATAGGCGTCGTCGAGAATATGTTTGCGGCCCGGCCGGTTGCGGGTCTCCTGCCCCAATATGTTCGACATGGCGTCGGTCACCGCATCCAGCGCCGCCACATGGGGCAGCCCGAGCGCGCGGCATTTATTCTCCAGCTTGCGCCGCAGCTCGGAATTGGCGAGCGTGAACAGCACCAGACCGGGATTGACCGAAATCTCTTCCATGATGCGGTCGAGATGCAGGTCGGACCGCACCATCGGCCAGAAATGGCGGATCGCCTCGACATTTTCGAACTGGGCGATACCAGCCTTGGCGATATTTTCCAGCGTCTCCCCGGTGGAGTCGGACAGCAAGTGGAGGTGCAACCGGGTCATGTTTCTGCTTCTGTTGGCAGGCTGTGGATAAAGCAAGGGACGAAAATGTGGATGAAATCTCCAGTGGCATTGATCCCCGCTATCCGGATTCTTGTCCACAGCCCCTCAACAGGCAGGCTATTTCATCCACAGGCTGTGGATAGCGGGGAGGAAATGCGTGACTCGGGGCTGAATCGCGGTCGCCGCAGAGTCAAACTGTTGGCAAAGCGGGGCATCACGCATAAACCCCGCTGCCAACCGACCATCTATCTTCAACATCCTATTTTATTATAAAGATATAGATATGCGTGGTGCCGACACCCTGATCGCGACGAAACCGGTCGCCAAGCCGCTGCTTGCGGTCCTTCGAGGCGAACGGCAAAGCGTGCCACCGATCTGGCTGATGCGTCAGGCCGGACGCTATCTGCCCGAATATCGTATGTTGCGGGCGGAAAAGGGCGGATTCCTCGAACTGGTCTATGACAGTAAGGCCGCCGCCGAAGTGACGCTTCAGCCGCTGCGGCGCTTTGCGTTCGACGGTGCGATCCTCTTTTCCGACATATTGATCGTCCCTTATGCAATGGGGCAAAATCTCTGGTTCGAGGCGGGCGAAGGTCCGCGACTGGCGCCGACGCTCGATACGGCACCACTCGATGCGCTGGTGCCCGATTTCGCCCGTTTCGATGCGATCTACGCAACGGTGCGGCAGGTCAGGGCCGCGCTCGACCCATCGGTCACCCTGCTGGGTTTTGCCGGCAGTCCGTGGACGATCGCGACCTATATGATCGCCGGACAGGGCAGCAAGGATCAGGGTGCGGCGCGGGCGATGGCCTATGCCGCACCAGAGCGTTTCGGCGTGCTGATCGACGCGATCGTCGCCACCACGATCGATTATCTGTGCGGGCAGATCGACGCCGGGGTCGATGCCGTGCAATTGTTCGATAGCTGGGCGGGAAGCCTTGCGCCGCTGGAATTCGACCGGTGGGTGATCACGCCCAATGCGCAGATCGTGGCCGCTGTGCGCGCGCGCTATCCGGACGTGCCGATCATCGGCTTTCCCAAGGGCGCGGGAGCGAAACTGCCCGATTATGCCGCCGGAACGAAGGTCGATGCGCTGGGGCTGGACGAGACGGTCGATCCGCACTGGGCCAATGCGGTGCTCCCCCAAGGACTGCCGGTGCAGGGTAATCTCGATCCGCTGGCGCTGCTGGCCGGCGGCGTGGCGGTCGAATGCGCGGTCGCCAATATCCGCGCGGCTTTTGCCGACCGGCCGCATATCTTCAACCTTGGCCATGGCATCGGCCAGTTCACGCCGATCGCCCATGTCCAGGCGCTGATCGCGCTGGTGCGCGGTCAGGACAGGACGGAAGGAGCCGGATGAATGGAAGTGATCGGTTTTCTGGGCGCCGCCTATCCCTGGGTGCTGGCGGCGCATATCATCTTCGTCATCTTCCTGATGGCGGGGCTGTTCATGCTGCCGCGCTTCTTCGTTTATCATCAGGAATGCGCCATCGGCTCGCCCGAGGACGCCAAATGGATTGTGCGCGAGGCAAAGCTGCTCGGAATCATCCTCAACCCTTCGCTCCTCATCGTCTGGGTGCTGGGGTTGATGCTGATGCTCAACATCGGCGCATGGACCAATGGCTGGTTCCACCTGAAACTGCTGCTGGTGCTTGGCCTGTCCGGCTATCATGGCTGGTTGAGCGGCTATGCGCGCAAACTGGCGGCCGGGCAGCGTAGCCTGAGCGACAAAAAGCTGCGTCTGCTGAACGAGGTGCCGGGAATCGCCGCCGCCGTCATCGTCGTCCTGGCGGTGGTGAAGCCCTTTTAGCCGCGATGCGCCAAGCCTGTGCTTGACTTGGGCTTTTGCGCCGCTTAACGATTTTGCGTCTCTCCGCCGCTCGGGCCATTTGAGAAGATTCTCCTCCCTGTCTGTCCGAGCCGGCTTTCCATAGCGCCATATCTCCCGGAATCGCTCACGCATGCACCTCAAAGACCTCAAGAAGAATACGCCCGCCGAACTGGTATCGATGGCCGAAGAACTCGGCGTCGAAGGTGCGTCGACATTGCGCAAGCAGGATCTGATGTTCGCGATCCTGAAGGCCGAGGCCGAAAATGGCGAGCAGATCATGGGCGAAGGCACCATTGAGGTGCTGACCGACGGTTTCGGCTTCCTAAGATCGCCACAGGCCAATTATCTGGCCGGTCCCGACGATATCTATGTCTCACCCAATCAGGTGCGCAAATTCGGCTTGCGCACCGGCGATACGGTCGAGGGCGAGATTCGCGCACCCAAGGATGGCGAGCGCTATTTCGCGCTGACCAAATTGCTCTCGGTGAATTTCGATGATCCCGACGCGGTGCGTCATCGCGTCAATTTCGATAATTTGACGCCGCTCTACCCCGATGAGAAGCTGACGCTCGACACACTCGATCCGACGATCAAGGACAAGTCGGCGCGGGTCATCGACATCGTTTCGCCGCAGGGCAAGGGGCAGCGCGCGCTGATCGTCGCGCCGCCGCGGGTCGGCAAGACGGTGCTGCTGCAGAATATCGCGCGGGCCATTACCGAAAATCATCCCGAAGTCTTTCTGATCGTGTTGCTGATCGACGAGCGGCCCGAGGAAGTCACCGACATGCAGCGCAGCGTGAAGGGCGAGGTCGTTTCCTCCACCTTCGACGAACCCGCGCAGCGCCACGTCCAGGTCGCCGAAATGGTGATCGAGAAGGCCAAGCGGCTGGTTGAGCATAAGAAGGATGTCGTCATCCTGCTCGACTCGATCACGCGTCTGGGCCGTGCTTACAACACCGTCGTCCCTTCTTCCGGCAAGGTATTGACCGGCGGCGTCGACGCCAACGCCTTACAGCGTCCCAAGCGCTTTTTCGGCGCGGCGCGCAATATCGAGGAGGGTGGCTCGCTCTCGATCATCGCGACCGCGCTGATCGACACCGGCAGCCGTATGGACGAGGTGATCTTCGAAGAGTTTAAGGGCACCGGCAACTCGGAAATCGTGCTGGACCGCAAGGTCGCGGACAAGCGCATCTTCCCGGCGCTCGATGTCGGCAAGTCCGGCACCCGCAAGGAAGAGCTGCTGGTCGACAAGGCCAAGCTGTCCAAGATGTGGGTGCTGCGCCGCATCCTGATGCAGATGGGCACGATCGACGCGATGGAGTTCCTGCTCGACAAGATGA
>CAXUEQ010000042.1:0-19680 GCA_964250175.1 uncultured Sphingobium sp.
CCTATTCGGTCGGTGAAGTCGGCCGCTTCGGCGCGCCGGGCCGTCGTGAAGTCGGCCATGGCAAGCTGGCATGGCGGGCGCTGCACCCCGTGCTGCCGAGCAAGGACGAGTTCCCCTACACGATCCGCGTTCTTTCGGACATCACCGAGTCGAACGGCTCCTCCTCGATGGCGACGGTCTGCGGCGGTTCGCTGTCGATGATGGACGCCGGTGTGCCGCTGAAGCGTCCGGTGTCGGGCATCGCGATGGGCCTGATTCTGGAAGGAAAGGACTTCGCCGTCCTGTCCGACATATTGGGTGACGAGGATCATCTGGGCGACATGGACTTCAAGGTCGCGGGTACGTCCGAAGGCATCACCACGATGCAGATGGACATCAAGATCGCCGGCATCACCGAAGAGATCATGCGCGCCGCGCTCAATCAGGCCAAGGAAGGCCGCGCGCACATATTGGGCGAGATGGCCAAGGCGCTGGATAGCACCCGGACCGAATTGTCGGCACACGCGCCGCGCATCGAGACTCTGCAGATCGACAAGTCGAAGATCCGCGAAGTCATCGGCACCGGTGGCAAGGTGATTCGCGAGATCGTCGCCGAAACGGGCGCGAAGGTCGATATTGACGACGAGGGTCTGATCAAGATCAGCTCGTCCGATCCGGCGCAGATCGAGGCCGCCCGCAAGTGGATTCTCGGCATCACGCAGGAAGCCGAAGTCGGCAAGGTCTATGACGGCAAGGTCGTCAACCTCGTTGATTTCGGTGCGTTCGTGAACTTCATGGGCGGCAAGGACGGTCTCGTCCATGTCTCCGAAATCCGCAACGAGCGGGTCGAGAAGGTCGCCGACGTCCTGAAGGAAGGCCAGGAGGTCAAGGTCAAGGTGCTCGAAATCGATCCGCGCGGCAAGGTGCGCCTGTCGATGCGCGTCGTCGATCAGGAAAGCGGCGCCGAGCTGGAAGATACGCGCCCCGCGCGCGAAGCCCGTGAGCCACGTGGCGATCGGGGTGACCGTGGGGATCGTGGGGATCGTGGTCCGCGTCGTGAAGGTGGCGACCGCAATCGTCGCGATCGCGGCGGTCGGGGTGGCGATCGTCCGGCGCGCAGCGAAGGTGGCAAGGACAGCAATGACAATGGCGGCGACGCCGGCGGCCTGCCCGACTTCCTGACGCAGGACTGATCTTTCCGATCATGCAGACAGAGCCGCCCGGCGCGATCCGGGCGGCTTTTTCGTATGCGATTGACGACATTGCTTGTCCTCCGCTGAGACTTCAAACGTCGCTTGGCGAAGCTTCTCCTCTCGGCTATGACCCAACCCCTATGCACAAGATCCCGATGAAGCCGCTCGGTTCGCTTGCCCTCGCGGCCGCTGCCCTTTCCGTCCTCGGCGGCTGCGCCACGTCCAAGAACAAGGCAGACACGCAATATGTCGCGCGTGACGTGTCGACGCTCTATAATGCGGGCAAGGGCCGGCTGGATCGTCGCCAGTATAAGATGGCGGCGGCCTTGTTCGACGAGGTGGAGCGCCAGCATCCCTATTCGCCTTGGGCGCGCCGCGCGCAGTTGATGTCGGCATTCAGCTATTACATGAATTCCGATTATAACGAGGCGATCGCCGGTGCGCAGCGCTTCCTGTCGATCCATCCGGGCAACAAGGACGCGCCTTACGCTTATTATCTGATTTCGCTCTGCTATTATGAGCAGATTGCGGACGTCACGCGCGACCAGAAAATTACGCAACAGGCGCTCGATACATTGGGCGAGCTGATCCGCCGCTATCCCGATACCCGCTATGCCGCCGACGCGCGGCTGAAGGTCGATCTGGTCAACGATCACCTGGCCGGCAAGGAGATGGAGATCGGCCGTTTCCACGAGCGGCGCGGCAACTGGCTGGCGGCGACGCTGCGCTTTCGCACGGTCGCCGACAAATATCAGACCACCACCCATACGCCAGAGGCGCTGGAGCGGCTGGTCGAAAGCTATTTGTCGCTCGGTCTGCCGCAGGAAGCGGAAAAGGCCGCGGCGGTGCTGGGTGCGAATTATCGTGGTTCCAAATGGTATGAGCGCGCCTACCGGCTCATCCAGGATCATGCACCAAAGGCATAATGCCTTATCTGTTCCCCTTTCGTTCGTAAGGGGTTAGAAGCATATTGTGCTGACCACCCTGTCCATCCGCAATGTCGTGCTGATCGAGGCGCTGGAGCTTGGCTTCGGGCCGGGTCTTTCGGTACTGACCGGGGAGACCGGCGCGGGCAAGTCGATCCTGCTCGACTCGCTGGGGCTGGCGCTGGGCGCGCGCGCGGACAGCGGACTGGTGCGACAGGGCGAAAGTCAGGCGAGCGTCGCGGCAAGCTTTGCCGAGCCGGGACGCGACCATCCGATCCGCGCGGCGCTCGACGAGAATGGCATGACGCTGGAACCGGGCGAGCCGCTGATCATCCGCCGTATCGTCAAGGCCGACGGCGGCAGCCGCGCCTTTGTCAACGATCAGCCCTGCTCGGCGGCGCTGTTGCGGGAAATCGGCGGCTGGCTGGTGGAAATTCACGGGCAGCATGACGATCGCGGCCTGCTCAACCCGCGCGGGCATCGCGCCCTGCTCGACAGTTTCGGGCGCTGCGACATCCAGGCGGTCGGCCGCGCGCATGACACGTGGCGGGCGAGCGAGGCGACGCTGAATGCGGCGCGCGAAGCGGTCGCGGCGGCGGCGCGCGACCGGGACTATCTGGACCATGCGGTCGCCGAGTTGCGGACCTTTGCACCCGAGCCGGGTGAGGAGGAGATGCTGGCGGGCGAACGTGCCGCCATGCAGAAGGGCGCGCGACTGGCCGAGGATCTGGGTCATGTCACCAACCTGCTCGACGGTTCCGATGGCGGTCTTGCGAAGTTGCGTCAGGCGGCGCGGCGGCTGGACCGGATCGCGCCCGAGCATGAGAAGCTGGCCGAGGCGCTGGCGGCGCTCGACCGCGCCGTGATCGAGGCGAGCGAGGCCGAGGATGCGCTGACGGCGGCGAACGAGGCGATGCGCTTCGATCCCGCGCGCCTGGACGATATGGAGACGCGATTGTTCGACCTGCGCGGTCTCGCGCGCAAGCATCAGGTCACGCCCGACGATCTGGCGGCGTTGCAGGCGGAGATGGCGGCGAAGCTGGCGATGATCGACGCCGGCGAGGGCGGTATCGCCGCGCTGGCCGCCGATTGCGACGCCAAGGCGGCGGCCTATCGAAGCGCGGCCGTGGCGCTGACGGCGGCGCGGGTCGCGGCCGCGGCGCGGCTGGACGCGGCGGTGGCGGCGGAGCTTGCCCCGCTCAAGCTGGATGCGGCGCGGTTCCGCACGACGGTCGCGCCGCTCGACGAAAGTCAGTGGGGACCGGCCGGCGCGGATCGGGTGGAGTTCGAAATCTCGACCAACCCCGGCGCGCCTTTCGCACCGCTGACCAAGATCGCGTCGGGCGGCGAATTGTCGCGCTTCATCCTGGCGCTCAAGGTCGCGCTGGCGCAGGAGGGCGGGGCCGACACATTGATCTTCGACGAGATCGACAGGGGCGTGGGCGGCGCGGTGGCGAGCGCGATCGGCGACCGGCTGGCGCGGCTTTCCGGCGGCAACCAGGTGCTGGTCGTCACCCATAGCCCGCAGGTCGCGGCGCGTGGCGACGGCCATCTGCTGATCGCCAAATCCTCCGACGGTCTCGTCACCCGCACCGGCGTGCGCGGGCTGGACGAAGACGCGCGGCAGGAAGAGATTGCCCGCATGCTTTCCGGCGCGGAGATTACGGCAGAGGCAAGGGCGCAGGCGGGACGTTTGCTGGAGGGGGTGTGAACTGTCCGCCGAAAAAGTAGGGAATATCTGTGAACCGGGAATGTCAGAACAGGATTATGGCCGGGGTCGGTGCTGCATGACAGGGGAAACGCTATCCGAAGCAGACGCCGCCAACCGCCTGATGCGGCTCGCGAAAGAGATTGCGCGGCATAACCGGCTTTATCATGACCAGGACGAACCCGAGATCAGCGATGCGGATTATGACGCGCTGATCCGCGAGAATAATGTGCTGGAGGGGCAATTCCCGCATCTGGTCCGCGCCGACAGCCCCAATGCCCTGGTCGGCGCGCCCGCTACGTCCGCGTTGCAAAAGGTTCGCCATGCCGTCCGCATGATGAGCCTCGACAATGGTTTCGCCGACGCGGATATCGCCGAGTTCATCGCGCGGGTGCGGCGTTTTCTCTCGCTGCCGGAGGACGCACCGCTCGCCCTGACCGCCGAGCCGAAGATCGACGGCCTGTCCTGCTCGCTGCGCTATGAACGGGGCGCGCTGGTGCTGGCGGCGACGCGCGGCGACGGGCAGACGGGCGAGGATGTCACCGCCAATGTCCACACCATTGCCGACATCCCCGCGACTCTGACCGGCGCGAATATCCCCGACCTGTTCGAGATCCGGGGCGAGGTCTATATGGCGAAGGACGCCTTCGTCGCGCTCAACGCCCGGCTGCGCGCCGAGGCCGACGACCCCGACAGCGCGCGCCAGTTCGCCAATCCGCGCAACGCCGCCGCCGGATCGCTGCGACAGAAGGATGCGAGCGTCACCGCCAGCCGTCCCTTGCGCTTTCTCGCGCATGGCTGGGGCGCGCATAGTGCGGTGCCCGCCGATACGCAGTTGGGGGTGATGAAGAGAATCGAAAGCTGGGGCGTGCCGGTGTCCGACCGGCTGATCCGCGTCGACAGCCTGGCCGCGCTCATCGCCCATTATCGCGGCATAGAAGCGGCGCGCGCCGACCTGCCGTTCGATATCGACGGCGTGGTCTACAAGGTCGACCGGCTCGACTGGCAGCAGCGTCTGGGCTTCGTCGCCAAGGCCCCGCGCTGGGCGATCGCGCATAAATTCCCGGCCGAGCGCGCGCAGACGACGCTGCAGCGGATCGACATTCAGGTCGGGCGGACCGGCAAGCTGACCCCGGTCGGGCGGCTGACCCCGGTGACGGTGGGCGGCGTGGTCGTGTCCAACGTGACGCTGCACAATGCCGACGAGATCGCGCGGCTGGGGGTGCGGCCCGGCGATCGGGTGGTCGTGCAGCGCGCGGGCGACGTCATTCCGCAGGTGGTCGAAAATCTGACGCGGGACGAGGCGCGAGAAGCCTATGTCTATCCTGATCATTGCCCGGTCTGCGGCTCCGAAGCGGTGCGGGAGGAGGGCGAGGTCGATATTCGCTGCACCGGCGGGCTGATCTGCGCGGCGCAACGCTTCGAGCGGCTGCGGCATTTCGTCAGCCGGGGGGCGCTGGATATCGAAGGGCTGGGCGAGAAGAGCATCCAGGAGTTTCTCGACCTTGGCTGGATCAAGGAACCGGCGGATATTTTCCGGTTGAAGACGCATCGCAGCGCCTTGCTCGAACGCGAGGGCTGGAAGGAAAAGTCGGTCGACAATCTGTTCGACGCGATCGCGGCGAAGCGGTCGCCGGATGCCGCGCGGCTGCTGTTCGGCCTCGGCATCCGCCATGTCGGTGCGGTGACGGCGCGCGACCTGCTCAAGCGCTACACGACGCTGCCCGGCGTTCGCGCGCTGGCGGAGGACATCATCGCGCTGCGCGGGCAAATGCTGCCGCTGGACGACGAGCCCGAGCATCGCCATCGCAATCGGCTCGACAAGGCGATCACCGAAATGATCGGCGTCGAAAATGTCGCGGGCGCGGTCGGTCATGCGCTCGCCGATTTCTTTCACGAGCCGCATAATGTGAAATTGTGGGACGATTTGCTGAACGCGGTCAGTCCGCCCGACTATATCGTCGAGACGAAGGAAAGTCCGGTCACCGGCCAGACCATCGTATTCACCGGCAAGCTGGAGACCATGAGCCGGGACGAGGCGAAGGCGCAGGCCGAGCGGCTGGGCGCACGCGCGGCGGGATCGGTGAGCGCCAAGACCGACCTGATCGTCGCCGGGCCGGGCGCGGGGTCGAAGCTGAAGAAGGCAGCGGAATTGGAGATCAGGGTGATCGATGAGGCCGAGTGGGCGGCGATCGTGGCGGAGGCCGGCTAAGGCAAGATGAGTTGAACTGGCCTAAAACACCCGTCGACATTCAGCCTTTTTCTCCGTCATGCCGGGCTTGACGAAGAGAAATGGGTTCACTGCCTTGAATGTCGATCGCCCCTAAATCGTCCCACTTTAAAACCAGCGCATCACGCTCCAGCTTGCCGGGGTCCATATGCCGACTTTCACTCCTACCGCGCGCAGCCTGGCCCCGGTCCACTCGTTGCAGGTGCGGCGGGCGGAATAGCGGCCATGCGCGGGGTAGAAGGCGTCATTCTTCCAGTATCCCGCAATCGCCTTTCCGGGCGCGAAATCGGCGTCGATCGCGGCGGCGAGCGCGGCATATTGCGTGGGCGTCAGGCGGATCGGGCGCATATCGGCTTCGGGCCGTGGATAATGTTCGACATGCAGCAGGGTGCTGTCGCTCCCGATGGCGGCATGGACGATATAGCGCAGTTTCACGTCCGCCCAGCGCGGCGTATTGAGGAAGAAGTCGCGCTCGCCCCAGCCGATCAGCACCCAGCCATCGGCCACCGCATAGCGTGGATCGCCTATGTCGGTGGCCTGGGTGCGGGCGCGCCAGTCATGCTGGGCGTTGACGGCGGGCAGGAGCAGCCCGCTATGCACGCCGTTGGTGGCGACATAGATGGTCACGCCATCACCCGGCGGGGTCCAGTCGCGGTTCGCCGGAATGGTCGATCCCGCGAATATGGCCGCGCAGAAGATCAGGATCAGCGCGATCAGGCCGCCGACGCCATAGAGCGCGACGCGGCGCGCCTTTCGCCCCGAAGCGCGCATCTTACCAACTGCCAAAACCAGGCGCCTCTCCATTTGCGCCCCTGGCCATCCGGCGCGGCCGGCGCCAGCCATAGCTGCGACGCTTGCGCAGGCGGAGCGTGGGCCAGTGGCCGGTCCCGCCCGGCGCGTCGATCCGGTCGACCAGCCGCATCCCCTGCGCGCGATAGGCGGCGGCAACGCTTTGCGCCTGGCTTTCGAGCAGGCCGGCGAGGATGAGTGTGCCACCCTCCGCCAGAACCGCGCAGAGCGAGGGCGCCAATTCGATCAGCGGACCGGCGAGGATGTTGGCGACGACCAGATCGAAGGGTGCGCGCGTCTCGATGTCCGGATGATCGACCCCGGCCGCGGCAAACAGGGCTACGCGGCCCCGCCCGGCGCCGATCGGCATGCGGTTGATCCGCGCATTTTGGACACTCACCTCCACCGACATCGGGTCGATATCGGACGCGGTGACGCGCGCGGCGGGCCACAGCTTCATCGCGGCAAAGGCGAGCAGCCCGGTGCCGGTGCCGACATCGGCAATATCGTCGAACCGTTCGCCCAGCCGCCCGATCCGGTCCAGCATCCGCAGGCAGCCCGACGTCGTTTCATGCTGGCCGGTGCCGAAGGCCAGGCCCGCGCCGATCAGGAAGGAGACCTGACCCGGCGGCACGGGATCGTCGGGCCTGTTGCGCACGAAGAAGCGACCGGCGGTCACCGGCTCCAGCCCCTGTTGCGACAGCGTGACCCAATCCTCCTGCGGCACCAATTCCAACCGGGGATGCACCGATCGCGCGCTGGGGACGAGCGCACGGATCAGCTTGATCGCGGTGGCGCTTGGCTTGCCGTCGAAATAGGCGTCGAGTTGCCAGCAATCGGCATTATCCTCCTCGATCTCGCTGGTCATCAGCACCGGCGGATGCGCGAGCGCGGAAAAAGCGGCGATGTCGCCATCCAGCGCTTCGGCTTCGGCACGGGTGCAGGGGAGGGTGAGTTTCCAACTGTTGCCGGTCGCCGTGATGCTATCGAACATGCCTTGCTCACTTGCGCCGGTCGGGAGGATAGGGAAGGCCATATTCTCCGCCTAGCGGAGGGAGCGGACGAGGGAAAGGCTTACCCGTCTGTCATGGAGTGGCCAAAAATCGCTTGCGCGTTTCGGCTCAGGCTACCCGGCTGCTCATTTCCGCCGAGGCGTCGCGCAAGGTGGAAAGCTTGCATTCCACGCTCATGAAGCCGCGTTCCAACTGGTCGATTTCCGACGCGACGACTTCGGTATCCTGGCGAATGGCCGAGATGGTCGCCGACATCGAGTCGGCGGCGAGCGCGGTTTCGTCCACGGCGGCGGTGATCATCGTCACGGTCTGCGCCTGCGCGTCCATCGCCATGCGGATGCGATCGGCGGACATCTGCACTTCGTCCACCGTTTCGCGGATGCGCTGGTTGGTTTCGACCGACTGGCGGGTCGATGCCTGGATCGCGCCGATCTTGCCGGCGATATCGTCGGTCGCGCGCGCGGTCTGGTTGGCGAGGCTCTTCACCTCCTGTGCGACAACGGCAAAACCGCGCCCGGCGTCGCCGGCGCGGGCGGCCTCGATCGTCGCGTTCAAGGCGAGCAGGTTGGTCTGACCGGCAATGTCGCGGATCAGGCCCAGGATCGATTCGATCGACTTGGCATGTTCGGACAGGGTGGTGGACATGGTGACCGCCTCGCCGGCCTGGTCGGAGGCGCGGGCGGCGACTTCCGCCGCGCCTTCCACTTCGGCGCGGGCATCCTCGATCGCGCGGATCAGGCCCGCCGATGTCTGTGCGGCTTCGCGCATGGCGAGGGCGGACTGTTCGGCGGCGGCGGCGACTTCGGACGCCTTGCCCAGCATGCCGCGCGTGGCGGCGGACGCGTCCTTGGCCTGTTCGCGCAGGCCTTCGCCCAACTGGCTGGCGCTGTCGATTTCGCCGACGATCCGCTGCTGAAACAGGGCGCCATTGCGCATCCGGTCCGCATCCTCCTCATAAGCGATGTCGGCGGCGAGCGCGGCGGAGATCATTTCGCTCTCGATGACCGACAGGCGCAGCATCGCGCGCTGCAGACGCCGGCGCTTTGCTTCGTCATCCACAGTCCGGTCCCAGATCGTGTCGGCGATCACTTCGTTGGCCAGGCTGATGGCGACCAATATCGTCCGCACCGCTATGCCATGTTTGCGCGCATGACGCAGGCAGGCGAGGGCGGATTGTGCCCAGACATCCGAATCGAGGTGCGCGAATTTTTCGCGGACATAGCGTTGCGTCTCGGCCTGCATGGCCGCCAGCGCGTCGAGCGACAGGCGATTGGACAGGCCGGAACGGGTGACATAGCTGTTGAAGAAGACGCCGGCCGCCGCCACGCCGTCATCCTCGAGAAGCGCGAATATCGCCGCGCCGTCGCTGGCCAGCGTGCCGTTGGGATCAAATTCCCGCAACCGTTCGTGCATCGTCAGATCCGCTTTCATTTGCAGCGCCATTTACCCAATGTTCCTTCGCACGCTCGCCGCTCTTTATTGGCCTCCCTCATATCGGGGGTTGGTTAACCAACTCTTATGTCGCGCGGGATTTTCCAGTTTACGCGAACGATTCGCAACTGCTCCTCTCCATTTGCACCAGCGAAATCCGCGCGCTAAGGGAGGCCGTGAACCAATAGCGAACCAGGGGTGCAGACCGCATGGCGACAGCGAAAAACAGGCCACTTTCGCCGCATCTATCGATCTGGCGCTGGGGTCCCCACATGACCATTTCGATCATGCACCGCGTGACCGGCAGCGGCCTGGCGACGGTCGGCGCGCTCGGCATCGTGTGGTGGCTGGTGGCGGCGGCGAGCGGCCCGGACGCCTATGCGCAGTTTCAGAAATGCGCGACGAGCTGGATCGGCTATGTTTTCCTGATCGGCATCACCTGGGCTTTTTTCCAGCACCTCTTTTCCGGCCTGCGTCATTTCGTGCTCGACATCGGCGCGGGCTACGCGTTGCAGACCAACAAAAGCTGGGCGCTGCTGATCCCGGCGTTGGCGATCGCCGTCACCGCGATCATCTGGATCGCCATTTTCGCGGGGAAGTTCTGATGGGAAGCGGAACGGGTATCGGTCGCGTTCGCGGGCTGGGATCGGCCAAGTCTGGCACGCATCACTGGATTCAACAGCGCGTCACCGCAGTGGGCAATGTCCTGCTGCTATTGTGGCTGATCTTCAGCCTGTTGCGGCTGCCCGGCCTCGATCATGGCAGCGTCACCACCTGGCTGGCGCAGCCGCTCGTGGCGGTGCCGATCATCTTGATGCTGGTCAGTATCTTCTACCATCTGCGCCTGGGGCTTCAGGTCGTGATCGAGGATTATGTCCATGACGATGGGCTGAAATTCGCCGTCATCGTCCTGCTCAACTTCTACGCCATCGGCGGCGCTACTGCCGGTATCTTCGCCGTCGCGAAGATCGCATTCACGGGAGCCGCGTCCTAATGCCAAATTCTGCGAATCCGGCCTATAAGATCATCGACCATGTCTATGACGCCGTGATCGTCGGCGCCGGTGGCTCGGGCCTGCGCGCGACCATGGGCTGCGCTGAAAAGGGCCTCAAGACCGCCTGCATCACCAAGGTTTTCCCCACCCGCAGCCATACGGTCGCGGCGCAGGGCGGTATCGCCGCCAGCCTTGGCAACAACACGCCCGACCACTGGACCTGGCACATGTACGACACCGTGAAGGGGTCGGACTGGCTGGGCGATCAGGACGCGATCGAATATATGGTGCGCGAGGCGCCCGCCGCCGTGATCGAACTGGAACATGCCGGCGTGCCGTTCAGCCGCAACCCGGAAGGCACGATCTACCAGCGTCCGTTCGGCGGCCATATGCAGAATATGGGCGCCGGTCCCCCGGTGCAGCGCACCTGCGCCGCGGCCGACCGCACCGGCCATGCGATGCTCCACGCGCTCTATCAGCAGTCGCTGAAATATGACGCCGATTTTTACGTCGAATATTTCGCGCTCGATCTCATCATGGTCGATGGCGAATGCAAGGGCGTGATCGCGCTCTGCATGGATGACGGCAGTATCCACCGTTTTCGTTCGCAGGCCGTCGTGCTGGCGACCGGTGGATCGGGCCGCACCTATTTCTCCGCCACCTCGGCCCACACCTGCACCGGCGACGGCGGCGGCATGGTGCTGCGCGCGGGACTGCCGTTGCAGGATATGGAATTCGTGCAGTTCCACCCGACCGGCATCTATGGCGCGGGCGTTCTTATCACCGAGGGCGCGCGCGGCGAAGGCGGCTACCTCACCAACTCCGAGGGCGAGCGCTTCATGGAGCGCTATGCGCCCTCGGCCAAGGACCTCGCCTCGCGCGACGTCGTGTCGCGCTCGATGGCGATGGAAATGCGCGAAGGGCGCGGCGTCGGCAAGAATGGCGATCATATCTATCTCCATCTCGACCATATCGATCCCAAGGTATTGCACGAGCGCCTGCCCGGCATCACCGAGACCGGCAAGATCTTCGCCAATGTCGACCTGACGCGCCAGCCGCTGCCGGTGACGCCGACCGTTCATTATAATATGGGCGGCATCCCCTGTAACTATCATGGCGAAGTCGTGACGCTGAAGGACGGCGATCCCGACAGCGTCGTGCCGGGCCTGTTCGCGGTGGGCGAAGCGGCCTGCGTGTCGGTGCATGGCGCGAACCGCCTCGGCTCCAACTCGCTGATCGACCTTGTCGTGTTCGGCCGCGCCACCGGTTTCCGTATCGCCGAACTGGTCAAACCCAACAGCAAGCCTCAGGAGGTCAACGCCCCTGCCGACGACGCGGCGCTGAGCCGGCTCGACCGGTATCGCAACGCCACGGGCGCTACGCCGACTGCGCGGATCCGCCTCGATATGCAGCATACGATGCAGAAGCATTGCGCCGTGTTCCGCGATTCGGAACTCTTGCGTGAGGGACAGGGCAAGATCGACACGACCTTCGCCAGCCTGCAGGATGTCGGCATCACCGACCGCTCGCTGATCTGGAACACCGATCTGGTCGAAACGTTGGAACTGGACAATATGCTGCCGCAGGCGGTGGTGACGATGCACTCGGCCGCCAACCGCAAGGAAAGCCGTGGCGCGCACATGCACGAGGATTTCCCGAACCGCGACGACGCCAACTGGATGAAGCACACGATCAGCTGGTTCCACAAGGGCCAGGTGACGATCGATTACCGCCCGGTTCACGAATATACGCTGACCGGCGATGTGGATTATATCAAGCCGAAGGCGCGGGTGTATTGAAAAAAGCGGCAGTTACTTACTAGGAGTTCGCCATGACCACCGGCCTGCAATCCATTCCGATCGAGACCATCAAAGGCGAAGCGGCGTCTCTTGCCAATTATGCGGGAAAGGTCGTGCTGGTCGTCAATGTCGCGTCCAAATGCGGCCTTACCCCGCAATATGAGGGCCTCGAAGCGCTCTACAAAAAGTACCGGGATCAGGGCCTTGTCGTCACCGGCTTCCCCGCGAACGAGTTTGCCGGACAGGAGCCGGGCAGCAACGAGGAGATCGCGACCTTCTGCACCACTAATTTCGCCGTCGATTTTCCTTTATTCGCCAAGATCGTTGTGGCCGGACCCGGCACCCACCCGCTCTATCGGGAACTGACGCGCGCGATTCCCAAGGCGGCGGGCGATGGCGACGCCTTTCGCGAGAAGCTCAAGGGCTATGGCATGACGCCGAACCCGGAACCCGAAGTCCTGTGGAATTTCGAGAAATTCCTGATCGCGCGCGATGGCGCGGTCGTAGCGCGCTTTGCGCCCACCACCGCGCCCGACGACGCCGCGCTGGTCGCCGCGATCGAAGCCGAGCTGGCAAAATAATGCGCTGACAAAGTGCCTGAACCGGCGCTTGATCCATGTCATTGCAGCCCCGTTTCGCTTGCGTCATAGCGGCGCTAAGGTGGATATGTGATGAAGGATAAGTTTGCGGCAAGGGTCGCTGCCGAAGGGGCCAATCCCGCACTTGAGCGGATATTGGCCGAGATATGCCGTATCACCCATATGGGCTTCGCGGCGATCGCGCGGGTGACCGACGATCGCTGGGTCGTGTGCCAAGTGCTGGACAAGATCGACTTCGGCCTCAATCCGGGCGACGAGCTGGAAATCAAGACCACCATCTGCGACGAGATACGGCAATCGGGACAGGCGGTGGTCATCGATCATGTCGACGCCGACATCGAATGGCAGACGCATCCCGTGCCGATGCTCTATGGCTTCAAAAGCTACGCGTCTTTCCCGATCATTCTCGCGGACGGGCGATTTTACGGCACCTTGTGCGCGATCGATCCCTATCCCCGCGCGATAAGCGGCGCGCAGGTCGTGGCCCTGCTGAAGGATTTTGCCGCCAAGGTAGCGGCCATCCTGTCGGTGGAGGCAAGCAGCATGGGCGCGCCGTCGCTATCCTGACGATGCGCCGGACGTGCGGTCAGATCGCGCCCTTGAACGTGTCGCACTGCGCCGGATCGCCTGTCTCCAAGCCCTTGCGCAGCCATAGCTGGCGCTGCGCCCCGGTGCCGTGGGTGAAGCTGTCCGGCACGGGGGTCCGCCCCGCCGCCTTTTGCAGCGTATCGTCACCGATCGCCTGCGCAGCGCGCATCCCTTCTTCCAGGTCGCCCGCCTCCATCAGGTTGGTGTCGCGATTGGCCCAGACGCCGGCATAGCAATCGGCCTGCAACTCCATCGCGACCTGCAGCGCATTGCCCTCCGCTTCCGACGCGCGGCTCTGCGCGGCCCGAATCTTCGCCGCTTCGCCGGTGATCGTCTGGATATGATGGCCGACCTCATGCGCGATGACATAGCCGATCGGGAAGTCGCCCGGCGCGTTGAAGCGACTTTTCAGTTCGTTGAAAAAGTCGGTGTCGAGATAGATTTTCTGGTCGGTCGGGCAATAGAAAGGTCCCATCGCCGACTGCGCCGCGCCGCAGCCTGAAACACCGCTCTGGCTATAGAATACCAGCGTCGGATCGGGATAATCCTGCCCCTGCGCCTTGAAGATGTCGGTCCAGCGACGCTCGGTCGATCCCAGAACCTTAAGCGATGTGCGCTGAACGTCGGTCAACTGCGCCTCGCCCGGTCTGCTGGTCTGGACCTGCGGCGCGCCCCCGCCGCCGCTCAGCACGGTCAGCGGATTGATGCCCATCACCAGCATGCCGATGCCCACCACCAAAAGGATACCCCAGCCGAACCGGCTGCCGAGCAACAATCCGATAAGGCCGAGACCACCGCCCCCGCCGAAATTCAGCCCGCCGCCGCCGCGCCCGTCCTGCACCTCGAAATGGGTGCTTTCGTTCTCGTCGTCCAGCCGCATGGCCCGGTCCCTTTCCGTTTCTGCCCGTTAGCGTCATCACGCTCTAGGCCAGCGCTGCGAACAAGGAAACGGGCAAGGCGCCCAGCCAGTTGCACGGACCGCATCTTTCTTTGCGCGCCTTGCAGGGAAGGATGGCAGGCGCGCGAACTTTGTTATATTGCACTGCACCATGACCAACATAGACCGCTCCCGTCCGCGCCGCGCCGCGCCCCTGCCGCTGCCGGACAAGGTGGCGCTGCTGCTGCAGGGGGGCGGCGCGCTCGGCTCTTTCCAGGCGGGTATCTACGAACGGCTGGAGGCGCTGTCGATCGGCGTCGATTGGGTCGCTGGTATCTCCATTGGCGCGATCAATGCGGCGATCCTCGCCGGCAACCCGCCTGAACTGCGGCTGGAACATATGCTTCGCTTCTGGGAGAAGCTGAGCGGGGGCATGCCTAATTTCTGGCTGCCGGAAAATGATCATATCCGCGAAGCCGCGCATCTGGCGGCCGCCGGCGCGGTGACGGCGTTTGGCGTGCCGGGTTTCTTTCGGCCGCATATGTTGCCCGCGATGTTCGCGGCTCAGGGATCGGCCGAAGCGACGAGTTTCTACGACTCCGGCCCGCTGATCGAGACTCTGGACGCCTTGATCGACTGGGACCTGCTCAACGACGGTCCGGTGCGGCTGTCGGTCGGCGCGGTCGATGTCGAAAGCGGCAATTTCGCCTATTTCGATACGCGCGGCCATCATCCGACGCGGATCGACGCGCGGCATATCATGGCATCGGGCGCGCTGCCGCCCGGCCTTCCCGCGGTCGAGATCGACGGACGGCATTATTGGGACGGCGGCCTCGTGTCCAACACGCCGCTCTCCTATGTGCTCGACAATCAGGAAGGCGACATGCTGGTCTTTCAGGTCGATCTCTTCCCCGCCGAAGGACCGCTCCCGCGTGAGATCACCGACGTCTATTCGCGGATGAAGGACATTCAGTATAGCAGCCGCACCCGGCAGGTGACCGACGAATATCTGCGCCTGCGCCGCGAGCATAAGGCGATCCGGGCGGTGCTGAACCAGTTGCCCGCAACGATGTGCGACGATCCGCAGGTGAAGGCGGTGCGCGCGCTGCTGGATGACGGCGCGGTCAACATCGTCCATCTCATCTATCGCAGCCGGGCATGGGAGAGCGGCGCGCGCGACTTCGAATTTTCGCGCGCGACGATGCTAGACCACTGGCAACAGGGGCGTGATGCCGTCGATAGCGTCATGCACAAGGGCGACCTCATCGCCCGCAACATATTGGACGGGACCAGCGCGGCGTTCGACCTTGATCGCCCCGATCATATGAAGGAGAAAAAGGCATGAGCATGTCGCTGGCGGGCAAGAGCGCGCTGATCACCGGTTCGACCTCTGGCATCGGCCTTGCCTATGCCAAGCTGCTTGCAAGCGAAGGCGCCAATATCGTCATCAACGGGTTTGGCGACGCCGACGCGATCGAGAAGGAACGGCTGGGACTGGAGGCGGCGAGCGGCGCAAAAGCGCTCTATTCGGGCCATGACCTGACCAAGGTCGATCAGATCGAGGCGATGATGCAGGACGCCGCCGACGCCTTTGGCGGGGTCGATATCCTCATCAACAATGCCGGCACCCAGCATGTCGCACCGGTCGAGGATTTCCCGACCGACAAATGGGATCTCATCATCGCGCTCAACCTGACGAGCGCCTTCCACACGACGCGGCTTGCCATTCCCCATATGAAGAGCAGGAAATGGGGCCGGATCATCCAGACGGCATCGGCACACAGCAAGGCGGCCTCGCCCTTCAAATCGGCCTATGTGACCGCCAAGCATGGCCTGGCCGGCTTCACCAAGACGATCGCGCTGGAAACCGCGACCTTCGGCATCACCGCCAACTGCATCTCGCCCGGCTATGTCTGGACGCCGCTGGTCGAAAACCAGATTCCCGACACGATGAAGGCGCGCGGGCTGACGCGCGAGCAGGTGATCAACGACGTGCTGCTCGACGGCCAGCCGACCAAGCAGTTCGTGACCGCCGATCAGGTCGCGGCGATGGCGCTCTATCTCTGTTCGGACGCGGCGGCGAACGTCACCGGCGCGAACCTGTCGATCGACGGCGGCTGGACCGCGCAATAGTCGTTGAACTGACTATATGTCCTGACGCTGCTCTAACGGCGGTCGTTCTTCCATTCGGCGGTCAGCGCGGCGCTCGCCTGCATTTGCGCGACATCGGCAGCGGGCGCGGTGTTGACGGAGAGCGATGGCTGCGGCGCAGGCGTGCCGTCCGCCGGCTGGCTGGGGTCGAGCATCGGCTTGCCCGCGTCGGTCGATGGCAGGCCGGCCGAGGTCAGCGGATCGAGCGGCGGGGGCGGGGTCTGCGACGACAGGGGCCTGTTCCCGGCGCCGGACGCAGCGGCTTTGACCGGCACGGCTGTCGGTGTCGCGGCAGCCACGGGTGCTGTCCCCTCCTTGGGTTTGAACGAATCGGCCAGCATGACCAGTAGCGGCGCGATCAGTAGGACGGCGAGGGCGAAACCCTTGTACATGGACGATCTTCTTCAAAACAGGTCGAGCGGGCTTCCTAGCAGAAGGAAGGTAAATAAATCTTAGCGCCCGCGCGCGCTACCAATCCGAATCGTTTGCGGAACGAAATACCGACTCCGACCGTTGCACTTCTGCAAGGATATTCGTGGAGGATGAGGATGGCGGAAGATCCGCCAGACACGACCCGCGCCGACCCTGCGGCGCAGGGAGCGACAGCGAAAGGACCGGGCGGAGGCCTCGTCCTGCTCGGCATGATCGCATTCGCTTTGATATTGGCCATAAGCTATTTCCTGATCCTGTCGCCCCGCCAGCAGGATGCCCAGGTGAATGCGCCGGTCGGCCACGTCGCCGCAAATGCTGCAAACGGAATCCAACAGGTGCGCTGATCCGTCCGATTCAGCATTTCTTTGCTAATTTGCGCGACACTGTTTCCACTGTCGGGAATTTTGACACTCTGTTGTAAAGCAGCGGGGTGCAAGCGTCCCGCCACTGGCCATGTTGGAGACGACGGGCCGGAGACAGCAGGGGCTTGGTACGCGCGCATGATCAGAGTGTTCAAACATTATATTCCGCATGCGGTGCTGTTGCTGGCGATGCTCGATTTCGCGCTGCTGCTCGCTGCCGCCGAAACCGGCTGGATATTGCGCGCGAACCAGATCGGCATGACGATCGATTATGTGACGTCGCGCGCCGGGCCATTGCTCAGCTTCGCGGTTGCATTGCAGGTGTCGATGATCGCGGTCGGCGTCTATGGCACAGAGGCGCTGCAATCGCTGCGCTTCGCCATCGCGCGGCTGATGGTCGCGGTCTCGCTGGGTGTCATCTTCCTGTCGGTCATGCATTTCGTCACGCCGGGCATGACATTGTGGCGGTCCAACTCGCTCTACGCGATGGGCCTGTCCTTTGTCTTCCTGGTGGCGCTGCGCATGGTGCTGGGTTCGATGCTGGGCGGCGAAGCGTTCAAGCGGCGGCTGATCGTGCTGGGCGCGGGCAATCGCGCCGACCGCATCCGCACGCTGGAACAAAGGCGCGGGGCGGGCTTCCTTGTCGTCGGCTATATCGGCATGAATGACGGGCCGCAGCAGATTCCCGAGGCGATCAACCGCAGCGCCATCTATAATCTGTCCGATTTCGTCGTGAAGCTGGGCGCGAGCGAGGTCGTGCTGGCGCTGGAAGAGCGCCGCAACGCGATCCCGATGGCGGACCTGCTGCGCATCAAGACCACCGGCGTCCACGTCAATGACCTGTCGACCTTTCTGGAGCGGGAGACCGGGCGCGTCGATCTGGACAGCGTCAATCCCAGTTGGCTGATCTTCTCCGACGGCTTTTCGGCCGGGCGGCGCTTCGCCACCCTGTCGAAGCGTCTGTTCGACATCGTCGCCAGCATGATCCTGCTCGCGCTGACCGGCCCGATCATCGCGCTGGCCGCCATCGCCGTGAAGCTCGACAGCAAGGGACCGGCTTTTTACCGCCAGCGCCGCGTCGGCCTGTTCGGGCAGGAGTTCGAGATCATCAAGCTGCGCACCATGCGCGAGGATGCGGAGATCGCCGGCCAGGCGGTGTGGGCGGAAAAGAACGACCCGCGCATCACGCGCCTGGGCTATTGGCTGCGCAAACTGCGCATCGATGAATTGCCGCAGACCTGGGTGGTGCTGAAGGGCGAGATGAGTTTCGTCGGCCCGCGCCCCGAACGCCGTCAATTCGTCGAGGATCTGGAACAGCATCTGCGCTATTATGCCGAACGGCATATGGTGAAGCCCGGCATCACCGGCTGGGCGCAGATCAACTATCCTTATGGCGCTTCGGTGGAAGACAGCCGTAACAAGCTAGAATATGATCTATATTACGCGAAAAACTACACGCCCTTTCTCGATCTGCTGATCCTGATCCAGACTCTGCGCGTGATATTGTGGCCCGAGGGCGCACGGTAAGGGCGCGGCGATGGGCACCGCTCTGCAATGGATTGGCGACTGGGGCCATGCGCTTGCCGCGGCCCTATTCGCCGCGCTCGGCATCTGGATTTCGCGTGGTCGCGACGGGACGCTGGAACGGCATCTGCTCGTCGCCAGCCTGCTGCTCACGGCCTTTTGGGCGCTCTACACCGCCTTTAGCGGCGTTGCGCAATCGCTGTCCGGCACCGCCGAAAGCGCGCGCAACGGGGCCTGGCTGCTGTTCATGTTCGTCATGCTGCGGCGCGGGCAAGGCCGCCGTTCGCGCCATCCGTTGGCGATCACGATCATCTACGCCGTGCTGGGCCTCCTGCTGGTCGCGCAGACGGTCGCCGACCTCGCTTCGCATCAATTGACGCGCGGCACCGACCTGTTCGGTACCGTGCTCGACACGGTGCTTGTCCTGCGCATGATCGTCGCGATCGGCGCGCTCGTGCTGGTCCATAATCTTTTCACCATCGCCGCGCCGGCGGGGCGGTCGCGGATCGGCCTGGTGATGGCCGCGCTGGCCGCGATGTGGACCTATGATCTCAACCTTTACGGCATCGCCTGGATGACGGACGGGCATGTCGCCGATCTTTATGCCCTGCGTGGGATAGCGATGGCGATGCTGGCTCCGATCATCATGATCGGCGCGCAGCGGGACGGGCCGTGGCGGCTCAGCCTGTCGCGCAGCGTCGCTTTTCGCTCGCTGTCGCTGGTGGCGGTCAGCCTCTATCTGCTGTTGCTTGCCGCCGCGATGGCGCTGATCGAATGGGTCGCGGGCGATCATGCCCGGCTGATCCAGACCGGGCTGATCTTCGCAATGGCGGTCGCCGCGCTGATATTGCTGCCGTCGCCACGCTTCCGCGCGCTGCTGAAGGTTCAGGTCGCCAAGCATTTCTTCCAGCACCGCTACGATTATCGCGTCGAATGGATTCGCTTCGTCGACACCATCGGCCGTCCGGGCGAGGGTGCCGCGCCCTTCCACGCGCGCGTCGTGAAGGCGATGGCCGACATCACCGATTCCTCGGCAGGGCTGCTGCTCCTGCCCGACGGTAGCGGCGGCCTGTCGGTCGAGACCC
>CAXUEQ010000042.1:19690-23747 GCA_964250175.1 uncultured Sphingobium sp.
GTGGAACTGGCCGATCGCGGACGTGCCGGCCGTCGCGCTCGACGCCGCCAGCGTCGCCGCGCTGGAAAGAAGCGGCTGGATCGCCGATCTCGACGCGGTGCGTGCCGGCAATACACCGCTGCGCTTGCCCGAATGGATACTCGCCGAGGATAGTGCCTGGACGCTTGCGCCGCTCCTGCATTTCGACCGTCTGGCCGGTGCGATCATCCTGTCGCGCCCGCGCGTCGATCGCCGGCTCGACTGGGAGGATCTCGACATGCTGCGCACCGCCGGGCGGCAGGTGGCGAGCTATATCAGCGAAGCGCAGGGGCAGCAGGCGCTCGATGATGCGCGGCGGTTCGATGAATTCAACCGCCGCTTCGCTTTCATCATGCACGATATCAAGAATCTGGTGAGCCAGTTGTCGCTGCTTGCCCGCAATGCCGAACGCCATGCCGACAACCCGGAATTCCGCGCCGACATGCTGCTCACCCTGCGTGAATCGGTGGGGAAGATGAACGATATGCTCGCCCGCCTGTCCCAGCATAACAAGAGTCGGCAGGAGCCGCCGCGCGCGATGGCGGTGCGCCCGCTGGCAGAGCGGATCGTCCGCGTGAAGGGACGCAATCACCCGATCCGGCTGGAGGGCGAGGCGCCGGAGGCGCGCGCCGATCCGGTGCGCGTGGAACAGATATTGCTCCATTTGGTGCAGAATGCGATCGATGCCAGTCCGGACGGTGCGCCGATCACCCTGCGGATCGGCCGACGCGATGCGGCAATCGCGATCGAGGTGGCCGATCGCGGCTGCGGCATGAGCGCCGATTATGTTCGCCGCGATCTGTTCAAGCCTTTTTCGTCCAGCAAGCCGGACGGTTTCGGCATCGGCGCGTTCGAAGCGCGCGAACTGGCCGCATCGATGGGCGGCCGGATCGAGGTGGAGAGTCGCGTCGGCGAGGGAAGCCGCTTCACGCTGTTGCTGCCGGCCGCTGCGGCGGCCGCGCCCGTCATGGAAGGGAGGGCGGCCTGATGGCGGACACGCGACCCAAATTGTTGATCGTGGAGGATGATCCGGGCCTGCAACGCCAATTGCGCTGGGCTTATGAGGAGTATCAATTGTTCATCGCGGGCGACCGCGAGGAAGCGATCGATATCATGCGCGCCGAAGCGCCCGATGTCGTGACCCTCGACCTTGGCCTGCCGCCGGACCCGGACGGCACGGCGGAGGGCTTTGCGACGCTGGCCGAAATATTGCGCATAAAGCCCGATACGAAAGTGATCGTCGCCTCCGGCCATGGCGCGCGCGACAGCGCGCTGCGCGCCATTTCGGGCGGCGCCTATGATTTTTACCAGAAGCCGGTCGATATCGACGAACTGGGGCTGATTGTCGGCCGCGCCTTTCATGTCCATGCGCTCGAACGTGAAAATGCCCGGCTGGCCGAAACCCCGCCCGACGATCATCGCGTGCTTGGCCGCATGGTCACCGCCGCGCCCGAGATGATGAAGGTCGCCCGCACGATCGAGCGGGTGGCGAGCGCCAATGTCTCGGTCATGCTGCTCGGCGCGAGCGGGACGGGCAAGGAATTGCTGGCGCGTGGCCTGCATGACGTCAGCCCGCGTCGCGGCGCGGCCTTCGTCGCGATCAACTGCGCCGCCATCCCCGAAACCCTGCTCGAATCCGAACTTTTCGGGCATGAGAAGGGCGCGTTCACCGGCGCGGTGAAGATGAATCCGGGCAAGATCGAGCAGGCGCAGGGCGGCACCCTGTTCCTCGACGAGGTCGGCGACATTCCGCTGACCCTTCAGGTCAAGCTGCTGCGTTTCCTGCAGGAGCGGGTGATCGAGCGGCTGGGCGGGCGCGAAGCGATCCCGGTCGACACCCGCATCGTCTGCGCGACCCACCAGAATCTGGAGGAGATGATCGGCGCGGGCAGCTTCCGCGAGGATCTCTATTATCGGCTGGCCGAAATCGTCATCCGCATTCCCACGCTGAAGGAACGGGCGGGCGACGCCGTGCTGCTGGCCCAGCATTTTCTCCTGCGTTTCGCGCGCGACATGAACCCCGCGGTCAAGGGTCTTGCGCCCGACGCGCTGGCGGCGCTCGACGCCTGGACCTGGCCCGGCAATGTCCGCGAGCTGGAAAACCGGGTGAAGCGCGCGGTCATCATGGCCGACGGCAAGCTGGTGACCGCCGCCGACCTCGACCTGGACGGCGGCGGCGACGGTGCGGAAATCCTCAACCTGAAGGCCGCGCGCGAAATCGCCGACCGCCGCGCCATCCGCCGCGCGATCGCCCGCACCCAGGGCAATATCTCGGGCGCGGCCAAGATGTTGGGAATCAGTCGCCCGACCCTCTATGACCTCCTCAAGCAATATGGGCTGCAATCCTGACATGCGTTCGATAGTAGGCGTAATAGTAGGGATAACGGTATTTGCCGCGCCGCTCACGCTGCTGCACGCCAGCAATCACGAAGACGCGCGCCCCGCCCTCGACCGTGGACGCGCGGCCTTCGCCAAAGGCGACGCCCGCACCGCCCGCGTCGAACTGATGAACGCGATCAAGGCCGATCCGCGCTGGCCCGCCCCCCGCATCGCGCAGGCCCGCGTTCTGCTGACGCTGGGCGACGGCGTCGGCGCGCAGGCGGAACTGGGGCAGGCGCGGCGCTATGGCGGCACCGTCGCGGAAACCGATGTCCCGATGGCCCACGCCCTCTTGCTGCAGGGCCGGCCCGAGGAAACATTACGGGCGCTGGCGAACGGCGTGCCGGCGGATCAACAGGCTTATGCCGCGCGGATCGCCGGACGCGCGCATCAGGCGATGGGTGATTTCCCCGCCGCGCAGGCCGCTTTCGCCGCCGCGCTGCGCCTTGCGCCGCAGGATGCCTCGGCCTGGATCGATGTCGCCCGCTTTCATCTGGCGACGGGCGACCGCGCCGCCGCGATCACCGCGTCCGACAGGGCGATGGCGCTCGCGCCGCGCCATGTCGATGCGCTCGGCCTGCGCGCCTTGCTGGCCCGCGACCAATATGGTCCGATGGCATCGCTGCCCTGGTTCGATCGCGCGCTGGCCGCCGATCGCGACAATATCGCGGTGCTCGAAGATTTCGCCGCGACACTTGCCGATATGGGCGCGGCGCGGCGCGCCCTTGCGCTGACCCGTCGCACGCTCGCGCTTGCCCCCGGCAACGCCAACGCCTATTTCGTTCAGGCCGTGCTAGCCGCCCGTGCGGATAATGTGACGCTGGCGACGCGCCTGCTGTCCAAGACCGATGGCGCGCTTGATCGCGAGCCGGCTATGCTGCTATTGCGCGGCGCGTTGTATCTAAGGGGCGGCAATGCGACGCTGGCGTCCGATGCGCTAAAAAAGCTCTTGGCGATGCAGCCGCTAAACATGCAGGCACGCATTTTGCTGTCGCGGGCTTATTATGATGCGAGCCTTTATGAGGACGGTGCAGGGGCAATCGCGCCATTGCTCGCACGCGCCGATGCTGACAGCTATGCACTGCTACTGGGCGCACGGATACATGAAGCGCTGGGTGATAGGGACACCGCAGTGGAACTGCTCGCGCGCGCTACCCGGCCCGAACGCGGCGCGGCGCAGGCATTTGCGGAGGGCGAGAGCGCGCAGATGCTCGCCGGTCCGGCTCTGTCCAATGGTGCGGCGGCCGCACCCAATATCCGCTATATCCGGGCGCTGCTTGCCACGGGCGACACGCGCACGGCGGTGGAACGCGCCATCGGGCTTGCCGCCGCCAATCGCGGTGCGCCCGAAGCGCTGGTCATCCTGGGCGATACGCAAATGGCGGCGGGCCACCCGGCGGACGCCGCGCGCGCTTATGCCGCGGCAGCTAATCTGCAATTCATTGAAGACACTGCGCTGCGTCTCGTCTCGGCCTTTCGCGCCATCGGACGGCCGGACCGCGCCGCGCAAACGATCGGTCTCTATGCCGGGCAGGACCCGGCGGGTTACGACACCGGCCGTATCGCTGCGACCCTATGGCTGGAAGCGCGAGACTGGGCGAAAGCGAGCGCCGCGCTGGAGGCGTTGCGCGCGCGACGCGGCAACAATGATGCACTGTTG
>CAXUEQ010000043.1:0-23463 GCA_964250175.1 uncultured Sphingobium sp.
TGCTGGTCGGCTCGCCCGGCACCGGCAAGACGCTGCTCGCCCGCGCGATCGCCGGGGAGGCGGGCGTGCCTTTCTTCACCATCTCCGGTTCGGATTTCGTCGAGATGTTCGTCGGCGTCGGCGCATCCCGTGTGCGCGACATGTTCGAACAGGCGAAGAAGAATGCGCCCTGCATCGTCTTTATCGACGAAATCGACGCGGTCGGCCGCCATCGCGGCGCTGGCCTCGGCAACGGCAATGACGAGCGCGAACAGACGCTTAACCAGTTGCTGGTCGAAATGGACGGGTTTGAGGCGAACGAGGGCATCATCATCGTCGCCGCGACCAACCGCCCTGATGTGCTCGACCCCGCTTTGCTGCGTCCGGGCCGTTTCGATCGCCAGGTCGTTGTCCCCCGCCCCGATATCGAGGGGCGCGAGAAGATCCTCGCCGTCCACATGAAAAAGGTGCCGTTGGCGCCGGACGTCAACGCGCGCACCATCGCGCGCGGCACGCCGGGCTTCTCCGGCGCGGATCTCGCCAATCTCGTCAACGAGGCGGCGCTGATGGCGGCGCGGCGCGGCAAGCGGCTGGTCGCGATGGACGAGTTTGAAATGGCCAAGGACAAGGTCATGATGGGGGCGGAACGCCGCTCAATGGTCATGACCGACGACGAGAAGAAGATGACCGCCTATCATGAGGCCGGCCATGCCATCGTCTCGGTCCACGAACCGGCGTCGGACCCGATCCACAAGGCGACGATCATCCCGCGCGGCCGTGCCCTGGGCATGGTCATGCGCCTGCCGGAGCGCGACAGCTACAGCTATCATCGTGACAAGATGCACGCCAATATGGCCGTCGCCATGGGCGGTCGCGTCGCCGAGGAAGTGATCTTCGGCCATGACAAGGTATCGTCCGGCGCGTCGAGCGACATTCAATATGCGACCAAGCTGGCGCGCGACATGGTCACGCAATGGGGCATGTCGGAAAAGCTCGGGCCGCTGCAATATGAGGAGCAGCAGGGCGAAACCTTCCTCGGCTATTCGCAGAGCCAGCGCGTCCATATGTCGGACGAGACCGCAAAGCTGATCGACAAGGAAATCCGCACGCTGGTGGAGCAGGGCTATAATCGCGCGCGCCAACTGCTGACCGAACATGCCGACCAGCTTCACCTGCTGGCCAATGCGATGCTGGAATATGAAACATTGTCGGGCGAAGAGATCAGGACGCTGCTCGACAAGGGCGAAATCACCCGTGACGACGGCACCACGATCCGGCCCTCGAACATCCCGGCGGCAGGCACGGCGATCCCCAAGACACGCAGGCGGAAGGGACCGTTCGGCGACCCGACGCCGATGGGCGCATGATTATGCTATCCGGTCATTTCCCCCGCGCGGGAATGACCGGACGAGTTTGGCAGATGACATGCCAAGCACCTTGGAATGGGATATATATGCCTCCGTTCGTCCTGAATAGCCATTGAGCTTGTCGAAATGGCGTATCGAAGGATGGCGTGCAGACGTGAGGCTCCGCACGGGCGGCAGGTTAACGTGAGTTGTTACTTCTGGCGTGCGATCGCGCTGCCTCCACAGACACCAAAAAGTCCGCCGGTTTGCACCGACGGACCTTCATCCTCCCCTTATTCTTTTACGCGCCCCAAACTTTAGCCGTCATAGTCTCCGCCGATATTCTGGTTGCGCGGCGGGGCGGCGGCGGTCAGGCGCAGCGCCTCGGCCGACTGCGACAGCGAACCGATTTCGTCGGGCGTGTCGTCATCGTCGATCTGGACCTTTTGCAGGCTGGCGATCACCGAATCATGGAGTTCGTGCTGCAGCACCGTCTCTTCGGCAATCTCGCGCAGCGCGACGACCGGGTTCTTGTCACGGTCGCGATCGATGGTCAGTTCCGCGCCGCCCGAAATCTCTCGCGCGCGCTGCGCGGCGAACAGGACGAGATCGAAGCGGTTGGTAACCTTGTCGACGCAATCTTCGACGGTAACACGGGCCATTGGGCCTCCTGAAATTCTATGTGTCCGGAAAGCGGAACCGTCTAGCAGCGGGATGCGTATGAGTCAATGAAAAGGGGGGAGGCGATGCTATGGCCAGCCGGGCGCGGACAGGGCATGAGGCGACGATGCCCCCCGATCCTGATCCAGCCTTTGATCCCGGCCTTCCGCCGATCCGCTGCACGATAGAGGGCAACCGGCTCAGCGTCATTGAAAGCGGCCCCGACCTGCGCGCCGCGCTGCTCGCCCTGATCGACGGCGCGCGAACATCGCTCAAGCTATGCTATTATATCTTCGAGAGCGACCGGAGCGGCCGGCTCGTTCTTGCTCGCCTGATCCGCGCGCGGCGGCGCGGCGTCGCCGTCACGCTGATGGTCGACGCGTTCGGCGGAGCCAGCGCAAGGGCCGGTTTCTTCGACAGCCTGGTCAGGGCGGGCGGCCATTTCGGCTGGTTCGGCGCGAAACGCTCGACCCGCTACCTGATCCGCAATCATCAGAAGATCGCGCTGGCCGACGATGCGCGGGTCCTGATCGGCGGCTTCAATGTCGGTGACCCCTATTTCGGTCAGCCCGCCAGGGAGGGAGCGTCGCAAGACTGCTGGGCCGATCTTGGCCTGCTGGTCGAAGGGGCGCAGGTCGAGGCGATGGTGCGCTGGTATAGCCAGCTCTGGCGCTGGACCGCCAGCCGCAAGCAGAGCTTTCGCCTGCTCCGCGCGATGATCCGTCACTGGCGGCCGGTGCGCCACCCCGAACGCGGCGCCCGCTTTCGCTGGCTGATCGGCGGCCCGACCCGGCGTCTCAGCCCCTGGGCGCAGGAGGTGAAGCGCGACCTTCAGAGCGCGACGCGGCTCGACATGGTGGAGGCCTATTTCTCCCCCGGCCGCGGCATGCTGCGCCGCCTCGGCAGACTCGCCCGGCGCGGCACGGCGCGCATGATCTTTCCGTCGAAATCCGACAATGGCGCGACCGTCGCCGCCGCGCGCCTGCTTTACGGCCCGCTGCTCAAGCGCGGCGTCGGCATCTGGGAATATCAGCCCTGCCGGCTGCACATGAAGCTGATCGTGATCGACGACGCCACCTATATCGGGTCGGCCAATTTCGACATGCGCAGCCTGTTCCTCAATCTGGAGCTGATGCTGCGGATCGAGGACGCCGCCTTTGCCGACCATATGCGCGCGCTGGTCAGTGCGCGGATCGGCGACAGCGAAGCGATTACCCCTGCGGTCCATGACGCGCGGCGCGGCGTGCTGACGTTCATCACCGGCTGGATCAGCTATCTGCTGGTCGGCGTGATCGACTATACCGTCACGCGGCGGCTCAATTTTCGGATGCCTGACCCGGATTGACCGCTCTCCGGCCGCCCTCTCAGGCCGCCTGCGCCAGCGCCTGCGTCTTTCGCGCCCAATATAGGCGGCAGGGGGGAATGTTCAGCCACCCCAACCCTCGTTCGATATCGGTGAAATGCGGGGTGAGGACGCTCAGCACATATTTGGAATATTGATAGACCAGGAACGATCCGCCCGGTTGCAGCGCCGCTTGCGTCTCGCTGGCGATCGTTTCGGCGACGCCGCGGGGCAGGGTCGAGAAGGGCAGGCCGGACAGGATATAGTCCGCGCCCGTAAAGCCGAATTCGGCGATGATCCGCCGCACGTCCGCCGCCGATCCATGCACGGCGCGAAAGCGATGGTCGCAAATATCGGCGTTCAGATAGCGCACGAACCCGGCATTGGTGTCGATCGCGATCAGCATCGCGTCGGGCCGCATCCGTTCCAGCACCGGCCGGGTGAAGGTACCGACGCCGGGGCCATATTCGACGAACAGCCGCATATTGGCCCAGTCGACCGGGGCCAGCATCGCATCGACCAGCATGGGGGAGGACGGCATGACCGACCCGATCATCGCCGGATGACGCACAAACTCGCGGAAGAAGGTGACCATCGGGCCAAAGCTGCGGCCAAAACTGCGGAAAGTCCGCGCGACAGGGCCATTGGCCTTGCGCAGCTTCTTCATCTGGACGGTAGCCATTCAGGTCCTGCTCGTTCTCATTATCGCCACGCCTCGCAAATCTGTCGCGAAGTTGCAAGCGGGCTTTGCGTAATGCCGGTCAACGCCCGTCGCCCCGCGCGGTTCAGTCACGCCGCCATTTCCTTTGCACCCGAAAGGCTCTAGGGCAGCGCCATGATCAACATGTTTCTCGTCATGGGCGGCGGCGCGGTGGGCGCCGGGCTGCGCTACCAGCTTGGGCGGCTGTCCACCTACCTGTTCGGGCCGGGCTATCCCTGGGGCACGCTCGCCGCCAATATCGCCGGCGGTTTCGCCATGGGCCTGCTCGCGGGCTGGCTGGCGCGTACCAGCGCCGGCGAATCCTATCGCCTCTTGCTCGGCGTCGGCGTGATCGGCGGCTTCACCACCTTCTCCGCCTTCAGCCTCGAAACGATGCTGATGCTTCAGCGTGGCGAGACGGGCCAGGCGCTCGGCTATGTCCTCGTCTCCGTGACCGGCGCGATCGCCGCGCTGGCGCTCGGCCTCTCCGCTGTAAGGATCGCCGCATGAGCGACGGGCCTAAAGGCAAGGGTCCCAGCACACCGCCGCCTGCCCGCGCCAAGACCACAAGGGGCGCGTTCGGCAAGGGTCTAACGGGCAGGGGGCCGGCCGGCAAGGCCGCCCCGGCGAAGGGAAAGCCCGCCGATAAAGCCAAGGGCAAGACTCGCAGCGCCGGCAAGGGCTTCGAGTCCGCCCGCGACAGCAGCAAATATGCGGGCAAGGGTGCATCCAACGGACCCGCCAACAGGCAGGCCAAACCCGCCCGCAAGCCAGCCGTCAAACCCGCCGCCAAGCCCAAGGTCGCAGCGCCGAAGCCGGTCGTCGCCCCCGCGCCCGCGCCCGCCGGCGTCAGCCTCGACGTGCGCCAGTTCGTGATCGGTCATGACGATGACGGTATCCGGCTCGACCGCTGGTTCCAGCGCCATTTGCCCGATGTCGGCTTCAACCTCGTGTCGCGCTGGGCGCGCACCGGCCAGTTGCGCGTCGACGGCGCACGCGCCACGCCGGGCGACCGGATCGCCGAAGGGCAGACGATCCGTGTCCCTCCTGCCGAGGAAAAGGCGCCGCGCCCCGACAAGCCCGAACGCCCCAAGCGCGGACGGATCATCGACCTAACCGACGACGAGATCGCCTTCGCGCAGGAGATGGTGATCCATCGCGACGACCAGGCGATCGTCCTCAACAAGCCGCCGGGCCTGGCGACGCAGGGCGGGACCAAGACCGACACCCATGTCGATCGCCTGCTCGATGCGCTGTTGTTCGACAGCGACCAGCGGCCCAAGCTCGTCCACCGGCTCGACAAGGATACGTCGGGCGCGCTGCTGATCGCCCGTTCGGCGCGCAGCGCGGGCTATTTCGCCAAGGCTTTCTCCAGCCGCACCGCGCGCAAGGTCTATTGGGCGCTGGTGATGGGAGTGCCGGACGTGCATGACGGTCTCATCGACCTGCCGCTCGCCAAGCAGCCAGGCACCGGCGGCGAGAAGATGCATGTCGACGAAAAGGAGGGCCTGCCCGCCCGCACCCGCTACAGCGTGATTGAGCGCGCCGGCAATCGCGCCGCCTGGGTCGAGCTTCAGCCCTTTTCGGGCCGCACCCACCAGTTGCGCGTGCATATGGCCGCCATCGGCCATCCGATCGTCGGCGACGGCAAATATGGCGGCAAGGACGCCTTTCTCTCCGGCACGATCAGCAAGAAGATGCACCTGCACGCGCGCCGCATCCGCATCGATCACCCGGACGGCGGGCATGTCGATGTGAAGGCGGAGTTGCCGCCGCATTTCCGCGACAGCCTGAACGACATGGCGTTCGACATGACGCTGGGCGACCGCCCGCTGGTGGACGAGATCGACACGACCCCGACCAAAGACGACGAAAAGCGCTTCGCCCGCCAGCATGCCAAGGCCGTGCGCAAGGAACGGCGGGGCGAGCGGCGCGGGCGCGGGGACAGATAAGGGTGACTTCGCCGATGGCCCGCCACGCCGCATGACCAATCGCCTCGCCCTTTTCGACTGCGACGGGACTCTGGTCGACAGCCAGCACAGCATCTGCGCGGCGATGGCCCACGCCTTCGACGCGGTGAAACTCGCGCCGCCCTCGCGCCCGGCGATCCTCTCCGTCGTCGGCCTCTCGCTGCCCGAAGCGATGGCCGCCTTGCTCCCCGACGCCGAACCCGATTTCCACGGCCATGTCGCAGAGCATTACAAGCAGGGCTTCCGCCAGTTGCGCGGGCAGGGCGTCGTCAGCGAGCCGCTCTATGACGGCATCGCCGCGCTGATCGCGGATCTGGACGCGCAGGGCTGGATGCTCGGCGTCGCCACCGGCAAGTCCGATCGCGGCCTCACGCTCTGTCTCACCCATCATGGCCTGATCGACCGTTTCGTGACGCTCCAGACCGCCGACCGCCATCCGTCCAAGCCGCATCCCTCGATGGTGCATCAGGCGATGGCCGACGCCGGCGCATCGCCCGAAACCACCGTGATGATCGGCGACACCAGCTATGACATGGCAATGGCTGTCAACGCCGGAGTGCGCGGCATCGGCGTCGCCTGGGGCTATCATCCGCCCGAACAGTTGCTGCGCGCGGGCGCAAAGGCCGTGGCGATGGACAGCGCCGATCTTGCGCGTCATATCGCCGCCCCATGACCGACCAAATCCCGCCGCCCGACCCTGCCCCCGATCCTGTCAGGGCCGCGCGCCAGCGTCTGCTGTTCATCAACCTGTTCCGCCTTTCGGGTGTGTTCATCCTGATGTTCGGCTTCCTGATCATGATGCAGCGGTTCGGCTGGGTTCAGGGGCAGAAGGCCAAGATGATGGGCGCGATCATCGCCACCGCCGGTTTCATCCAGACGGTGATCGTCCCGCGCATGCTGCTGCGCGCCTGGCGCACACCGCCGCGATAAGGGACTCGGCCGTGAAGCGTTTCTACAAACAGGCGGGCGTGGTCGCGGCCGAGGGCGGCTGGCAGGTCACTCTCGACGGTCGCCCCGTGCGCACACCGGCAAAGGCCGCGCTCACCGTCCCGACCCGGCCGCTCGCCGACGCCATCGCCGCCGAATGGGCGGGGCAGGGGGAGGAGATCGACCCCGTCACGATGCAGGCCACCGGCCTCGCCAACGCGGCGATCGACCAGATCGCGCCGAACCGCGAAAGCTTTGCCGCTGGCATCGCCGCCTATGGCGAAACCGACCTGCTCTGCTACCGCGCCGCCGGTCCCGCCGAACTGGTCGCGCGGCAGGCGGCCGAGTGGGACCCGCTCCTCGACTGGGCGCGGATGCGCTACGACATCGCTTTTCGCGTCACGACCGGCATCGTCCATATCGCGCAACCGCCCGAAAGCGTCGCGCGCCTCGCCGCCGCCGTCACCGCCTGCACACCGATGACGCTGGCCGGCCTGTCCACGCTGGTGACGATCAGCGGCTCGCTGGTCATCGGCCTCGCGCTGCTGGAACGGGCCTTCCCGCTCGACCCGCTCTGGCGCGCGGCGGAACTGGACTCGCTGTGGCAGGCGCAGCTCTGGGGCGCGGACGAAGCCGCCGAAGCGCTGCGCGCGCGCCGCCGAATCGAATTTGAAGGCGCGGCCCGCTTTTGCGCGCTGGCGGCAGCTGATGATTTCACCGCTACCCGTTCGTCCTGAGTAGCCATTGAGCGCAGTCGAAATGGCGTATCGAAGGATCATGCGTTTGAACGCGGTGCTTCGATACGAGCCTTCGACTGCGCTCAGTCTCTACTCAGCACGAACGGCGGTAGGGTAACCTAAAATCATCAGACTCTAGACCGGCAAAACCGGGTCCGCCGGATCGGGGTCGCCGAAACGCGCGTCATGAACGGGCGTCGCCTCCACCGGTGCGACCCCATCCTTCATCAGCTTCGCCGCGATCACCGCCGCCAGCACCAGGCCGACGAAATCGCTGAACGCCAGATAGAGATGATAGCCCCATGGCGCATGGTTGAAGACCGGCTGGCCGATATGCAGCCATAGCACCGCGCCCAGACTGAACGCGATCCCCATCCGGAGCCGTGCCGCAAAGTCGCTACGCACCGCATAGAGCGCGATCGCGATCAGCACCCCCGTCAACAGCGCCAGGATCAGTCCGCCGATCATGCTGTTCGTGTCGATAACCGGAAAGCCGCCGCTATTGAAAAAGACCTGAGCGATCGGTCCCTTGCCGTAGAGGATCGTTCCCTCACTGGTGGCCGGCGAGGGGATCACATAGACGCCGGTGCCGGTCGGTGCCAGCCCCTGCGCCAGCGCCGCCTGCAGATTGGCGCTCGTCTGCGCGTCGACACGCGACAGCGCGATCGCGCTCAGCGGCGTTCCCCAGAAAACGAAGCCGGTCAAAAACAATGCCAGCCCGCCCAGCAGCCCCCCGAAAATCGCACGTATCATGGTATCATCCCCCATTTTATCCAAAGGTCGCAAGGGAAACGCACGGACGCCCGATATTATCCGACTCCTTATTCAGGCGCCGCCTTCGCCCTCCGGGATCGCCCGGCCCAGCTTGCGGATGAAGCCGATCAGACCGGTCTGCCGGCTGCGCTTGGTGCGCTCCGCGTCGAGGATGGTCTTGACCGTCTCGAAACAGAGTTCGGCATCGTCGTTGACCAGCACATAGTCATAGCCGTCCCAGTGCGCGATCTCGCCCGCCGCGCGCGCCATGCGCGCGTCGATGACGTCGCTGCTGTCGGTCGCGCGCCCGCGCAGCCGGCGCTCCAGTTCCTCGATGCTGGGCGGCAGGATGAACACCCGCGCCACGTCGCCCCCGGCGATCTGGTAGAGTTGCTGCGCGCCCTGCCAGTCGATGTCGAACAGGACGTCGCGTCCGGCCTTCAGCGTCGCCTCCACCGGCCCGCGCGGCGTGCCATAGCGATGGCCGAACACATGCGCCCATTCCAGGAACGCGTCCTGCGCCACCATCTCGCGAAAGCGGTCGAGCGTGACGAAATGATAATCCTTGCCATCGACTTCGCCGGGACGCGGCGGGCGCGTGGTCGCGGAGACCGACATTTCCATCCCCGGATCGGCGGCCAGCAGCTTGCGCGCGATCGTCGATTTGCCCGCGCCGGAGGGGGAGGACAGCACGAACAATACGCCCCGCCGCTTGAACCCATGGTCGCCGGAACGGGTCGTGTCTGCGCTGGTCTTGCCAGCGTCGCTGTCGATAGGGTCGGCCATGTCGCCCAATGGCGCGGGCGCGCGCATTCGTCAATCGCGCTTTGCGCGCGGCCCGCGCGGGGTGCGCCTACTGCCGCGCGCGCAGCGTGATGCCGATCGTGCGCGGATCGCTCGGCGTGCCGACGATCAGCCCCGAATTGCCCGCCTGGATCGTCAGATTCTGCATATAATCCGTGTCGAACAGGTTGCGGGCGAACACCGCCAGTTCAATCCCCTGACCAAAGCGCACGCCCGCGCTGCCATTGACCACCGTATAGCCCCTGATGATCGTATAGGCCGACGCGGTCGGATCGCCGAAGACTTTGGTCCGCGCATTGGCATCGGCATGCAGGAAAAATGCGCCCTCGTCGCCGAACAGGCGGACCGGATGGCTATAGTCCGCGCCCACCGTCACCGACCATTTGGGCAGGCCCGACAGGCTCTTGCCGGTCAGGTTACAGGCCGACGTGCCGGTGCCGATCCGCTCGATCGGGCACGGCCCATTGGGGTAGGACACATATTTGCCGTCGGCATAGGCCGCCGACGCGCGCAATTGAAAGTCGCGCGTCACCTGCGCGGTCGCGTCGGCCTCCACGCCCTTCACCCGCACCTTGGGGATGTTGGCCAGATAGGTGCGCAGCGCGACCGCCGCGCCCGTATCGGTCACATTGGTCTGGAAGTCCCGGATGCGCGTGTAATAGGCATCGATGTTGAAGATCAGCCGCCGGTCGAACAATTGCGTTTTCAGGCCGACCTCACAGGCGCTGTTCTTTTCCGGCCGCACCACCGCCGTGTTCAGCGCCGGATTGTTATTATTGTCGAGCGGCAGGCCCGACATATTGATCCCGCCCGACTTCGCGCCGCGGGCATAGCTCGCATAGCCGAGCACACCCGGCGTCATTTCATAGGCGATATTGGCGCGGCCGGTGACATCGCCATCCGTGTCGCGCGCGGCATAGCTTTGCCCGCGCAGGATCGACAACTGGCTGGTGCGCTGCGCCGCCGTAACGGTCGCCGGGCCGCCGAAGGTGAACGTGTCATACGTCCCTTCCTTCTCCTCATAGGTATAGCGCAGACCGCCGGTCAGCGTCAGCCCGGCCAGCGGCCGCCAGTTGACCTCGCCGAACGCGGCATAGCTGTCCGACCGGAAATCGGTGCGGCCGTCGGTGCCGTAGCCGTCGAGCAGGTTGCTGTCGGCGAACAGCAGCCAGTAAGCGCCGCGCGGGCCATAGATGGAAATCGGCCGGCCGGTGATTTTCTGGCGGAAGAAATAGAGGCCGCCGACATAGCTGAACGGCCCGTCGCCATTGGACGCCAGCCGCAGCTCCTGGCTCACCTGGTCCTGGCGCGAGGGGATATGCTGGGTCAACTGGATCGGGATGCCGGTATAGTCGCGGTCGTTGGCCGCGTCCCAGTTCCAGAAGCGCCATGCGCCGACCGATGTCAGCGTCGCCCCGCCCAGATTCCAGTCGACGATCGCCGACACGCCGCCCTCGTTGGTCTTCACGCCCAGCGGCGCGTCGATGTCGGTCAGCCGGTCATAGGGATTGAGGCTGGGTGGGCTGTAAGGACCGCCGGGCAGATTGGCCGCCAGCGCCGCATAGTGCCGCGATGCGGCCTTCAGCGTCGGTGCGACCCGCACATAGACCTGTGTGCAGCAATGGCTCTGGAAATTGGCGAAGTCGGCGATGACGCGCAGTTGCAGGTCCTCGGACGGCCGGTAGAGCAATTGACCGCGCACCGCCTGATTGCCGATTGCATTCTGGTCGCGGCCGGTCACGACATTATGGATCACGCCGTCGCGCCGCGTCGACAGGCCGGACACGCGAAAGGCCAGCGTGTCGGTGATCGGCCCGGTGGCCGACGCCTTCGCCTGGAGGAAATGATCGCTGCCATAGGATAGTTCTTCGGTCGCGCCGAAGGAGAAGCCGGGCAGCTTCGTGGTGATATGGATCGCGCCCGCCGTGCTGTTCTTGCCGAACAGCGTCCCCTGCGGCCCGCGCAGCACTTCGATCTGGTCGATATCGGTGAAATCGAACGCCGCCGTCGCCGGGCGCGCATGATAGACCTGATCGACATAGAAGCCGACGCCCGGCTCCAGCCCGTCATTGGCCTGGCTGACCGCGACCACGCTGCTGCCAAGCCCGCGGATCGTGAAGGCGGTGTTGCGGGGATTGGCCGAGCTGTAGTTGAGGCTGGGAACCAGTTGGCTCAGTTGCGCGGTGTTGACCGTATAGCTTTTTTCCAGCAGCGCGGCGCCGACCACCGACAGGCCGCCCGGCACCTTCTGCGCATCCTCCGCGCGCCGCCGCGCGGTCACGACGATCGACAGCGACTCTTCGGCCTGGGCCGCGCCGTCCCCCGCCGTCTGAGCCTGTGCGCCCGGCGACGCGGCAAGCGCGGCCCCCATCACCAGCATGGCAACACTTGCGCGCGCGAAACGCATGATCATTTCCCCCGATATCCCGTCGGGCCGAACTGCTATATTCCATCATATATAGTGGCAAGCGCTATTTGGCCCCCGCCCCGCAATCGTCTACTCAGCGGCGGGTTAAAAGGACACTTAGCCATGCAGATCGACATCGTGAAACTGAAGGCGCAGATTCTCTGCGGTGCCGAATTGGCAATGGGACCGGGCAAGGCGGACCTGCTCGAAGCGATCGACCGCGAAAAATCCATTTCCGGCGCCGGCCGCGCGCTCGGCATGAGCTATCGGCGGACATGGCTGCTGGTCGACACGATGAACCGCTGCTGGCGCGACAAACCGGTGGAAACCCTCGCCGGCGGCGCAAAGGGGCGGGGCGCGCATCTCACCCCGGCGGGACGCGCGCTATTGAAAGCCTATCGCGCCATGGAAGCCGACATAGCGCGGCTGATCGAGCGCAAGCATCTGGATGGATTGCAAAGCTTGCTCCGGGATAGCCCACTGGAAATGCGGACCGGCATGGACAATGCTATTTAGATAATTGCGACGCCCATCCTATGGTCCTTCGGTCAGCGTCGCATTCTTCTTCGCCGGTGCTATAACTGGCGCAGGCGCGGTCTTGCTATGTGCACGTTTCAGGGCAGGCAAAGCGGGAATATTGCCGCTTCCCTTGACTAGTTCCTTATCGCCCGTTGCATTCTGCGGGTCGATCAGATCAGCCTTCTGCTTCTTCTGCAACAGCTTGTGCGCGATATAGCCGCCACCCACCACCAGCGCGCCCAGGGGCGAGCGGGCGATCACCCGTGTTGCGGCCAGTCCCGCGACCACGCCGATCAACCCTGTGCTTTTCGCCTCGGTCGCGATCCGTGTGCCGATCATGGTGGCGACGATATTCCTTACTGCACCCATGTCATGTCCCCTGTTGGTCCGCATCATAATGTCCGGGCCGGTCGGGCGGTTCCAGCGGGCGGGCGCGCCTGTGCGATTATATCGGGCCGACCATGTCCTGCGGGCGCACCAGCCGGTCGAAGGTCGCCTCGTCCACCAGCTCCAGCGCAAGGCCGGCCTGCTTCAGCGTCAGCCCTTCCGCATGGGCGTACTTGGCGATCTTGGCGGCATTGTCATAGCCGATCTCAGGCGCGAGCGCGGTGACGAGCATCAGCGACCGATCGACCAGTTCGGCGATTCGCGCTTCGTTGGCCTCCAGCCCGGCGACGCAGCGTGTCGCGAAACTCTCCATACCGACGCTCAGCAAGTGGATCGAGCGCAGAACGGCCGCGCCGATCATCGGCTTAAAGACATTCAGCTCCAGATGCCCCTGCATCCCCCCGACCGTCACCGCCTGATGATTGCCGATCACCTGCGCGGCGACCATCGTCAGCATCTCGCACTGGGTCGGGTTGACCTTGCCGGGCATGATCGAACTGCCCGGTTCGTTGGCGGGCAGGTCCAGTTCACCCAGCCCAGAGCGTGGGCCGGACCCCAGCAGGCGGATATCGTTGGCGATCTTGGTGAGCGCGACGGCCAGCGTGTTGAGCCGGCCCGACGTGTCGACCAGCACGTCGTTCGACGCCAGCGCCTCGAACTTGTTCGGAGCCGTGACGAATGTTACGCCGGTGATAGCGCCGATCTCCTCCGCGATCGCTTCACCGAAACCCTCGGGTGCGTTTAGGCCGGTGCCGACCGCCGTGCCGCCCTGCGCGAGTCGTGTCAGCGCTTGGGTCGCCATCGGCTCCAGCCGGATGCGGCAACCGCGCAGTTGCGCATAATAGCCCGAAAATTCCTGCCCCAGTGTCAGCGGCGTTGCATCCTGCAAATGGGTGCGGCCGATCTTGACGATAGAATGCCAGGCCTTCGCCTTGACAAGCAGCGCGTCCTCAAGCCGCCGGAGCGCGGGCAACAAGGCGGTGTTGATCGCCAGCACCGCCGCGATGTGCAGCGCGGTCGGGAAGCTGTCGTTGGACGACTGGCTCATATTCACATGGTCATTGGGGTGCACGGGAGACTTGCCGCCGCGCGTGCCGGTCAGCGCCTCATTGGCGATGCCGGCGATCACCTCGTTCACATTCATGTTGGTCTGGGTGCCGCTGCCTGTCTGCCAGATGACGAGTGGGAACTGGTCGTCATGCCTGCCTGCGATCACCGCAGTTGCCGCCGCCTCGATCGCGTCGGCGAGTCTTTCGTCAAGTCCATGCGCCCGGTTCACGCGCGCCGCCGCCTGCTTTACGATGGCCAGCGCATGAACGATACCGATCGGCATCCGCTCGGTTGTGCCGAACGGAAAATTCTCGATGCTCCGCTGGGTCTGCGCCCCCCAATAGGCGTCTGCGGGCACGGCGATCGCGCCGATACTGTCGGTTTCCGTGCGGCTATTCATCGGCGCTACTCCAATCCGTTCACCCTGAGCCTGTCGAAGGGCTGTTCTTCTTGAAAGGAAGGCAAAGGCTTCGACAGGCTCAGCCCGAACGGAATTCTGGAAATGCGAGAGGTGAGGACGTGAAGCCCCTCCTATTTCTTCTTGCCGAAATCCACCGTGACCACATTGGAGCCGTCTTCGCTCGTCACCACCGGCGCGTCATTCTCGGCGGCGTCATGCGCCTGCGGGCCGTCCTCGCCTTCCTGCACCTGGAATTGCAGCGCGAAATTCACCGCCGGATCGACAAAGGCGGTGATGGCGGAGAAGGGTATGGTCAGATGCGAAGCTATCTGGTTGAAAGTCAGGCTGACCTCGAACCCCTGCGCGCCGACCTTCAGATCCCAATATTTATTCTGCAGGACGATCGTCATCTCGTCCGGGAAACGCTCGATCAGTGCGCGGGGAATTTCCACGCCTGCCGCCTGCGTCTTGAACGTGATGTAGAAATGATGCCCGCCGGGCAACCCGCCCGACCGCTCGACCTCGCCCAGCACCCGGCCGACCACGGCGCGCAGTGCCTCCTGGACGATTTCGTCGTAAGGAATCAGGCTGTCGGGAAGATCATCGCTCATGGGGCCACTTACCTAACGCCCAGCGGCAGGGGGTCAAGTGCGCCTCTTGGATTGCGCGGCGGCGGTGAGCCGCTATAGGGCATCCCCATGCGTACGGCATCCATCCACCGCAAGACCGCGGAAACGTCGATCGACGTGACGGTCAATCTTGACGGCACGGGCATCTATGACGTGTCCACCGGCATCGGCTTCTTCGATCATATGCTGGAGCAGCTATCGCGCCACTCGCTGATCGATCTCCATGTGAAAACGATCGGCGACCTGCATATCGACCAGCATCACACGACCGAAGATACCGGCATCGCGATCGGCGAGGCGGTGGCGAAGGCGCTGGGCGACAAGCGCGGTATTAGCCGCTTCGGCACCGCCTATGCGCCGATGGACGAGACGCTGACGCGCGTGTCGCTCGACATCAGCGGCCGGCCTTTCCTGGTGTGGAAGGCGCCGCTCACCACCACGCGTCTGGGCGAATGGGATACGGAACTGATCGAGCACTGGTTCCACAGTTTCGCCGGGTCGGCGGGGCTGACGCTGCACGTCGAAAATCTCTATGGTAGCAATAACCATCATATCGTCGAAAGCTGCTACAAGGGGCTTGCCCGCGCACTGCGCCAGGCGGTCGAAATCGACCCGCGCAAGGCGGACAGCATCCCCTCGACCAAGGGCATATTGGGCGCGGCCTGATCGTCCGTCTGCGAACCGGAGACTAGGTCATGTTCATCATCTCGCTTCGCTATACCGGTTCGCCCGGTGACGGGAAGATGCTCAAGCCATGATCGCGTTGATCGATTATGGTGCGGGGAATCTCCATTCGGTGCATAATGCGCTGAAGGCGGCGGGCGCGACAGATGTCGAGATCACCGCCGATCCGCAGACCGTCGCGCACGCCGACCGCATTGTCTTACCGGGCGTCGGCGCCTTTCGTGCCTGCCGTGACGCACTGATCGGCATAGACGGCATGGTCGATGCGATGGGCCAGGCGGTGGGCGTGCGGGGTGTGCCTTTCCTCGGCATCTGCGTGGGGATGCAGTTGCTTGCCGACGCGGGCGAGGAATTCGGCGTCCATGCCGGGCTTGGCTGGATCGGCGGCACGGTGCGCAGGATCGAGCCGGTCCACCCCGCCACCAAAGTGCCGCATATGGGGTGGAACGATGTCGTCCTGTCGCGTCCGCACCCGCTGCTGGAGCCGGGCGAGGCCTATTTCCTGCATAGCTATCATTTCGATGTTGCCGATCCGGCCGATGTGGCTGCGACGACCGTCCATGGCGGCTCGCTGGTGGCCGCAGTCGCGCGCGATACGGTGATGGGTGTGCAATTCCACCCGGAAAAGAGCCAGCGCTACGGCCTTTCCACCCTTTCCCGCTTCCTCCAGTGGAAACCCTGATGTCCCTGATCGTCTTCCCCGCCATCGACTTAAAGAGCGGACAGGTCGTGCGCCTTGCCGAGGGCGATATGGATCGCGCGACTGTTTATGGCGACGATCCTGCCGCTCAGGCGCTGCTGTTCGCGCAAGCGGGCGCGCAGCATCTCCATGTCGTCGACCTTGACGGCAGTTTCGTCGGCCATGCGGTCAATGCGGCGGCGGTAGAGGCGATCGTTCGCGCCTTTCCCGGTCATGTCCAGCTTGGTGGCGGCATCCGCAACCGGGAAGCGGTCGAGCGCTGGTTCGACCTTGGCGTGTCGCGCATCGTCATCGGCACCGCAGCACTCAAGGATCCCGCCTTCGTCAAGGCGGCTGCGCAAGACTTTCCCGGCGGCATCGTGGTTGCGGTCGATGCGCGCGACGGCTTCGTCGCGACCGACGGCTGGGCGGAAAAATCCGACATGGCCGTCATCGACCTCGCCCGCCGGTTCGAGGATGCCGGCGTCGCCGCATTGCTGTTTACCGATGTGGGCCGCGACGGGATGCTCAAGGGCTGCAACATCGACGCGACCGTCGATCTCGCGCGCGCCACCGACATCCCGGTCATCGCCAGCGGCGGCGTCGCGGGGATCAGCGATATCCGCATCCTCAGCCTGCATGTGCAGGACGGGGTGGAGGGCGTCATTACCGGGCGCGCGCTGTATGATGGGCGGCTTGACCTGAAGGTTGCGCTTGCCTTGGCGGCGGCGGGATGAGGGACCTGCAATGACCGTCCGAATCCGCGTTATCCCCTGTCTCGACGTCGCCAATGGCCGCGTGGTCAAGGGCGTGAATTTCGTCGATCTGGCCGATGCGGGCGATCCGGTCGAGCAGGCGCGACTATATGACGCGGCCGGGGCCGACGAGCTTTGCTTCCTCGACATCACCGCCAGCCATGAGGCGCGCGGCACGATCCTCGACGTCGTGCGCAGCACCGCCGAAGTCTGCTTCATGCCGGTCACCGTCGGCGGCGGGGTCCGAACGCCGGAGGACGCCCGCGCTCTGCTGCTCGCCGGCGCGGACAAGGTCGCGGTCAACAGCGCCGCGGTCGAACGGCCAGAAATCGTCGCCGACATCGCCGACCGTTTCGGCAGCCAGTGCGTCGTCGCCTCGGTCGATGCGCGGCGCGTCGCCGACGGCCCGGATGGCTTCCGGTGGGAGATATTCACTCATGGCGGTCGCCGCGCCACCGGCATCGATGCGGTCGCCCATGCGGTCCGGCTTGCCGACCTCGGGGCAGGGGAGTTGCTCGTGACATCGATGGATGGCGACGGCACGCGCGCCGGTTATGATCTGGCGCTGACCCGCGCCATCGCCGATCGCGTTGCCGTGCCTGTCATCGCAAGCGGTGGCGTCGGGACACTCGCGCATCTGGTCGATGGCGTGATTGCGGGACATGCAAGCGCCGTGCTTGCCGCCTCCATCTTTCATTTCGGTCAGCACACGATCGGACAGGCGCATGCCGCGCTTGGCGCCGCAGGGATTCCCGTTCGCGCGCCCGTGCTGGCTTGACCTGCGCGCGGAGCCGTTCACTATGACGCCGATGGACAGCCTCCAACGCCTCGAAGCGACCATAAAAGCGCGCCGCGCAGCCGGCGCGGCCGACTCCTATGTCGCCACCCTCTCGGCGAAGGGCCGCGCGAAGATCGTGCAGAAACTGGGCGAGGAAGCCGTCGAAACGGTGATCGCCGCGATACAGGACGATCGCGCGGGCGTGATCGGGGAGGGGGCGGACCTGCTTTTCCACCTCGCTGTCCTGCTTGCCGACATGGGCCTGTCTTTCGCCGATCTCGCTGCCGAACTGGACCGGCGCGAAGGTCTCTCCGGCCTTGCCGAGAAAGCTTCCCGACCGAAGGACTGACCCGATGCCCGTCGACGCGACCCTGCCCTATGATGACAGCAACATCTTCGCGCGTATCCTGCGCGGCGAAATTCCCTGCGCCAAAATCTATGAAGATACCTATGCGCTGGCCTTCGACGACATCAACCCGCAAGCGCCGGTCCACATCCTCGTGATCCCGAAGGGCGCCTATGTCAGTTGGGACGATTTCTCGGCCAGAGCGCCGGATGCCGAGATAGCCGGCTTCGTCCGCGCGGTGGGCAAGGTCGCGCGCGACGCCGGCCATGTCGGTCCCGGCTATCGGCTGCTCGCCAATGCCGGACCCGATTCGCATCAGGAAGTGCCGCACCTCCATGTCCATATTTTCGCCGGTCAAAAACTGGGACCCATGCTCTCGCGCTGATTCCCGGATGAAAGGGGAGGCGCGCAAGAAACACGACAATTGCGCAATGGCGCAACATGCTTGTGCAACGCGATTTAGGCGATAGTCTCTGGCTCATATATAAGGGGAGCGCGCCGATCGGTGTGCTTGTGACAGAAAGAACGTCTTGCATGATCTTTGGCCGCGTCAAATCGTTGGATGCTATTCTAGCGACCGCAGAGAAAAAATCGCTTACCCGTTCGCTCGGGGCCTTTCAGTTGACGATGCTGGGAATCGGCGCCGTCATCGGCACAGGCATCTTCGTGCTGACCGCCGAAGCCGCGCAAAAGGCCGGGCCGGGCATGATGCTTTCCTTCGTAATCGCAGGATTCGTCTGTGCTGTGGCAGCCTTATGCTATGCCGAGATGGCGGCGATGGTCCCGGTCTCCGGCTCTGCCTATACCTATAGCTATGCGGTGATGGGGGAATTGGTCGCCTGGATGGTCGGTTGGGCCTTGATCCTGGAATATGCCATTGCCGCAGGTGCCGTCTCGGTCGGGTGGTCGGGCTACATGATCGGCTTCATTCAGAGCAATTTCCATATCAGCGTTCCGCTAGCTCTCGTGCGCGGGCCGTTCGACGGCGGCATGATCAACCTGCCGGCCATGCTGATCGCGGCCATCGTGACGGCGCTGCTTGTCAAAGGAACGAAAGAGAGCGCCTCGGTCAACGCCGTTCTGGTCGGCATCAAGATCATTGCGCTGGCACTGTTTGTGATCGTAACACTGCCCGTGCTCAGGACGGGTCAGTTCACGCCTTTCGCTCCTCTCGGCTTTGCAGGCATCTCGGGGGCGGCGGCGTCGATATTCTTCGCCTATGTGGGCTTCGACGCGGTTTCGACTGCGGCGGAGGAAACCAAGAATCCCCAGCGCAACATGCCGATCGGCCTGATCGGCAGCCTCGCCATCTGCACGATCTTCTATATGCTCGTCGCCGCCGGCGTGATCGGCACGGTGGGCGCACAGCCCATATATGGCCCGGCGCACCAGATTCTCTCGCCTGGAACCCCAGCTCTGTCGCAGGCCTGTTCCGCAATCGCCGAACAGGCCGTGGTATGTTCCAAGGAAGCGCTGGCATGGACCCTGCGCTCGATCGGCCATCCGTTCATCGGCTGGCTTGTCGGTGCTGCTGCCATCATCGCTCTGCCTTCCGTCATCCTGATGATGATGTTCGGCCAGACGCGTATATTTTTCGTCATGAGCCGTGACGGCCTGCTTCCCGAATTCTTTTCGAGAGTGCATCCTAAATTCCATACCCCGCACCTCATCACGATCCTGACGGGAATATTCGTCGCGCTTTTCGCAGCCTTCTTTCCGGTCGGTCTGCTGGCCGACGTGTCGAATTCGGGAACGCTCTTTGCTTTTGCCGCGGTCTCGATAGCTGTGCTGGTATTGCGAAAGACCGATCCCAGCCGCAAGCGTCCGTTCCGCACGCCTGCGATTGTCATAACGGCGCCTGTCGCGATCGCGGGTTGCGTCTATCTCTTTTTCAGTCTGTCCATGGCGACCATCATGCTGTTCGTCGGCTGGGCGGCGGTCGGCCTGATCGTCTATTATGCCTATAGCTATCGCCGCAGCCATGTCGGCTTGGGCCTCGATGAAATCCACGAAACAGACGTCGATGGTCCGCCGTCCCCGGTTCCGCCGATCATCTGATCGCACCGCTTGGGCAAAAGCAAAAGCCCCGCCGGAGCGCTCCAGCGAGGTTTTTCATTGGCTGTCAGTGCGGGATGACTTCACGCCATTGATCGTTATGCGGACGAGTGAACAGCTTGCCCCGCTCCGCCCACAGGACCAGTAGCAGCGCGCCTGCGCCATAGCCGCCAAAGCCCAGCGCGAGCGGTAATGTCGTGCCGTTGAAGCTGCCGCCGACGATTGCGCCGAGCAGCGCCGACAGGATGGTCGTCAGGCACGCCTGAAAAGAGGACGCTAGGCCAGCGCCCCGCGCGAAAGGCTCCATGGAGATGGCGCTGAAATTGGCTCCGGTAAAGGCGAAGCATAGCATGGTCGCTGACTGAAAGACGATGAAGCTGAGCATCGTCTCAAAACCAAATCCTATGACCAGGCAATGTATAGCGGCAAGGGCGATCATGCCGGTCAGCGCGCCCTGGCTCAACCGCCGCGCCCCAAAACGCTCCACCAGCTTGCTGTTTAGAAAGCTGCCCAGGCCCATGAAACCGGCGATACCGGCAAAGGCGAACGGAAAGCTGCCGGGCGCATGAAAGATGTCGAAGAATATCTGCTGGATCGAGGTGATGAAGCCGACCAGCGCCCCGAGCACGATCCCGCTGGCGAGCATATAACCGATCGCGTTGCGATGGGTGACGACGGTGCGCAGCGTCGCGCTCAGATCGGCGGCCTGTATCGCCACCCGATTTTCCGGCGCCAGAGTCTCTGGCAACCGGATGAGCATCCAGAGATAGATGATAGTCGTCACGATCATCAGCGCGCCGAATATCCAGCGCCATGGTGCAACCAGCAGCACGGCCTGGCCGAAGCCGGGCGCAAGGATCGGCACGATCATGAATACCAGGAAGATCAGCGACATGATCCGCGCCATCTGGTCGCCATGGAAACGATCGCGCACGATGCCCACCGCGATGACGCGACTGGCGGCGGCGAAGAAGCCGCAGGCAAAGCGCGCGATCAGCATCCAGGCGAAGCTCTGGGCGACCATGCAGACAAAGGTGAACAGGATCAGCAAGGCGATGCAGATCGCCATCACCGGCTTCCGGCCATAGCGATCCGACAGCGGGCCATAGAAGAGCGAACCGATACCCAGTCCGATGAAATATATGGTGATGATCCATTGCCGATGATTGGGATCGGCGATCTTCAGCGACGCGCCGATCGCTGGCAAGGCCGGCAGCATTGGGTCGATCGACAGCGCGTTGAGGGCCATCATCGCCGCGATCAGCGTGACGAATTTTTTGAAGCCTAGCGGAAAGGCCTTAACGCCGGCGGAAGATGTATCTCGGTGCATAACGCGGCGATATGAACGCTAACGCCTGCGCGGGCTACCCCTTGCGCCAACTATTTGCTGGCCCGTCCGCGTTCCGGGTCGCCGCCGCAGCCTTTCAGGGTCTGTTCGCCCATGGCGATCTGCACGCGATCGGGGTAAGTCCGCTCGCTCATGCCGTCGCTGCATGGTCCCGGCGCTACAGTCATCGTCATTCCGTCGCCCCTGAAGCGGCGGACGCCACCCTTTTCCGACAGCGTGACCGCTATGCTTTGCGTCTGCGTGCCGGGTTGCGAAATCGCCAGGCTGCCCCCTGCCAGGCTCACGGCCCAGAAAGGTTCGGTTCCTACAGCCGAATAGAGCAATTCGGGAGGAACGGCGGGATCGGCCTCTTTTGCCGGCCGCTTGGCTTTACGCTTCGGCTTGACCGGAGCGCCGATCGGCGGCGTTGTGCTGGTCTTGTTGACTTTGGGAAGCGGGGTGCTGAGCGCCGGCTGCGCCGCTACCCCGTCTCTATGAAGGGACGGCGTTTTTTGTGTGGGCGAGCAGGCCACGCAAAGCACGCAAAAGATGACGGCTAAGAGACGCATGCGCCCTTTTGCGAATGGCCGGTACTGGCGGCAAGAGATTATTAGGTTGCGATTAGAAACGCTCTTGTTTCGTGTTGCGTCTTTCGGTAGGGGGTGCGGGTGCCTATCAAGACGATAGCGAAACAACCGGACGACCGACATGCTTTCTTCATCTTCTTTACCCTTGACGATAGCGTTCGGCACGTCCGCGAAAGATGCCATGCTATGACCGGGATGATGCGCCCCGCCCATGCGAAGGATGTTGCACGCCTGTTTACCGCGCCGCCGCTGTTCGATTCGGTCGAACGGATGGCGGCGGAATTGGGTATCGCCGATGCGCGACGGTTCGGCGCACGGGCGCGGCTGTTCCTGCGCAACCATCCCCGGCTTTTGACTCTTTTCACGCGCCTGTTCGGCTTCGGCGTCGAAAATGGCCTCGCCAATGAACGGCTCGAGTCGATACGTCTCTTCGCGCTTGCCGAAACATTGGGCCATCGTGACATATCGACTGCAGAATTGCTGCGCCGCTGGACGGTAACCTAACGCTAGAGCCAGAATCCGAGTCGCGAAACCCGCTCCGGATCACACGTCGAGATTGGCGACGTTCAGCGCATTGTCCTGAATGAATTCGCGGCGCGGTTCTACCACGTCGCCCATCAGCGTTTCGAAGATTTCGCTTTCTTCGCTGCTCCGGTCGATCGACACCCGCAACAGGGATCGGGCGTTGGGGTCCAGCGTGGTTTCCCACAATTGCTCGGCATTCATCTCGCCCAACCCTTTGTAGCGCTGGATCGACAGGCCCTTGCGTCCCGCCGCGAGAACAGCGTTCAGCAACTCGCTGGGGCGGGCGATGGTGATGCCCTTGGCATGTGTCAACGGCGCATCCTCGCCCTCCGCGCTTTCGTCCGCCGCCGCTGCCGCTTTCAGGCTGACCAGCCGGCTCGTCGCACGATAGCTCGGTGCCTGCTCGGTCGCGAGGCTGTGGAGCTTGCGCCCTTCGGCCGAACCCAGGAACGCTGCTTCGATGATATGATGGTCGGTTACGCCGCGCCACAGGCGCTGAAAATGGTAGCCACCTTCCTCGCTGACGATGCCGGTCCATTTGCCTTCGTTATCGGCCAGATCCATCCAGCGTACCGCTTCGTTGAGCGCCGCCTGCCGCCCCGCTCCGTCGATGTCCGGGTCGAGCGCGCCGGCCAGCGCCAGCGCTTCGATAATACGCGGATCATAGCGGCGCGGGGCATAGCGCATCAGCGTCCGCATCCGCCGGCTATGATCGATCAGCGTGCGCAGATCCTCGCCGCCACGCGCGCCGTCGCCGGTTTCCAGCAGCATCGTGTCGACACCATTGTCGACCAGATATTGATCGAGCGCCGCCTCGTCCTTCAGATACATCTCGCTGCGCCCGCGCGTCGCCTTGTAGAGCGGCGGCTGGGCGATGTAGAGATGCCCGTTCTCGATGATCTGCGGCATCTGGCGATAGAAGAAGGTCAGCAGCAGCGTACGGATATGCGCGCCGTCGACATCCGCGTCGGTCATGATGACGATCTTGTGATAACGCAGCTTTTCAATCGTGAAATCGTCGCGGATGCCGGTCCCCATCGCCTGAATCAACGTGCCGACTTCCTTGGACGACAGCATCCGGTCGAACCGCGCGCGCTCGACGTTCAGAATTTTCCCT
>CAXUEQ010000044.1:0-23280 GCA_964250175.1 uncultured Sphingobium sp.
CATGTCGTACATGTCCTCGGCACTATAGATCTTGCCGCTCAGGATCATGCGTTCGGCCTGAAGATGGCCCAGTCGCCGCGCGAGAATGGAATAGGCGCCCATGCCGGGGAAAAGGCCGAACAGGACTTCGGGCAGTCCGAAGCGCGCCTGTCGTTCGGCGATGATGACGTCGAAGCACAAGAGCGCCTCGAACCCGCCGCCTAATGCATCGCCCTGCGCCAGGCCGATATTGACGACCGGCATGTCGTTGCAGTTCCAGACGCGATCGACGATTTCCACACAGAGATGGCTGTAGTGGAGCAGGGTGGGATGATCGCGCCGCTCGATGCAGTCTGCGAACATTTCCAGATCGCCGCCAAGGTTGAATACACCGGGAAAGCGCGAACCCAGCACCATGAAGCGCAACGGGGAATCAATACCGCCGAAATGCCGCTTGGCCTCCACCTGCCACGCCATCGTGTCGCGCAGCAGCGGCAGGTTGTAATTGGGGCGCTCCTGCGGCGTGATGAACGCCCATAGCGTCGCCAAATCGGGATCCCATTGCACGTCGATCTGGCCCAGATCGAACAGCTTGGAACCCGGCGGCGCGGGATTGTCCACGTCCAGCCATCGATCCTGTGCGTCGCGCGAAAGCGACGCCTCCGAAACGTCGCGACCCATCGTCACGAAGCGTCCAGAATCAACCATTTGCGACCCCCGATCAACTCTTTGTGTGAAGGAGAACAGGTTCAGTGGCGCTATGCAACGGGGTTCGTTACGTTTGGAACGACATTAACATTTTTTAACTTTTGTGTTGCATCAAAGACTCGGATTTTGACTCGGATTTTGCAGTGCGTGGTAAAAAAGACACATAATCCGCTTCGGAAGTGCCCTCAACTATCCTTCTAAGAATATTGTTAACTTTTATTAATTACCATCAGCCTATGGATCGCTCATATGATAGCCGGGCGTCGGTGACGCTAATGCTGCATGATTCGTGCGGGCAATGCTGGCCGTTGCGTCTGTCAGCCGATTGCGCCCGCTTCATCGGTCACTATCCGCGTATGGTCGGCTTCAGCGCACAGGGCGCATTGATCGAATTTATCCCGAATGACAGCGCCGATCAGCAGCGCGGCTGATCGATCGACTGTCACTGCGGCTTGTCGAGAACGGCCAGGGACTTTAGGGGCGGGCGATGACCCCACCGCGTTTCTCCTTTTCGATCACGGCCCGTCAGGGCAAGGCGCGCACCGGCGCGATCGCCATGATGCGCGGCGACATCCGGACGCCCGCCTTCATGCCTGTCGGTACGGCCGCAACCGTAAAGGCGCTGCGCCCTGCCGAAGTGCGCGCCGCCGGGGCCGACATCATCCTGGGCAACACCTATCATCTGATGCTGCGTCCTGGAGCCGAGCGTGTCGCGCGGCTGGGTGGACTCCATGGGTTGATGGGATGGGAGCGGCCGATCCTGACCGACAGCGGCGGCTATCAGGTGATGAGCCTTTCTGCGCTGACCCAGATCAAGGAGGAGGGCGTCGCCTTCGCCAGCCATCTCGACGGCTCGCGTCATATGCTCTCGCCCGAGCGATCGATGGAAATCCAGCGGCTGCTGGGCAGCGATATCGTGATGGCGTTCGACGAATGCACGAAAAATGGTTGCACCTATGACGAGGCGGGCCGGTCGATGGAGCGGTCGATGCGTTGGGCGAAGCGGTCGCGCGATGGGTTCGACAGTGGAATCGAACATGCGACGCGATCCGCGTTATTCGGCATACAGCAGGGATCGCTTGATCCAGGACTGCGCCAGGCGTCGGCGGACGCGCTGATCGCCATCGGCTTCGACGGCTATGCGGTGGGCGGGTTGGCGGTCGGCGAGGGGCAGGAGGCGATGTTCGCGACGCTCGACTTCGCCCCTGACATGCTGCCGGCGGACAGGCCGCGCTACCTGATGGGCGTCGGCAAGCCCGACGATATTGTCGGTGCGGTCGCGCGTGGTATCGACATGTTCGATTGCGTCCTGCCGACCCGGTCGGGCCGCAATGGGCAAGCCTTTACCTGGAACGGGCCGCTGAACATCCGTAATGCGAAGTTCAACGAAGATATGGCTCCCTTGAGCGACCGGTGCGGTTGCCCTGTCTGCACGACGTGGAGTCGGGCTTATATCAATCATCTGGTAAAGTCGGGAGAGATGCTGGGGGCGATGCTGATGACCCAGCATAATATCCATTTTTATCAGGAGCTGATGCAGGGGATACGCGACGCGATCCAGGAACAGCGCTTCGACCGGTTCCAGCGCGACTTCGCGGCGGATTACCGGAAGAACTGATCCTCAATCCTCGACGGCAATGTCGATGCAATAGGCGCCCTGATCCGCGTCATAATCGAGCGGCACGCGCAACTGGCGCGACAGGCCGGTCAATATCCGTCCAAAGCGGCTATCGAGATGCGCCTGCATCGTTTCGGATGGGCAAAAGGCCGCTGAACTGACGTGGAGCACTGCACGGCCCGGCTCCTTGCCATGTACCGCGATTCGCACAAGCGGTCCGGGCGTGGTCATCATCGCCAACTCGACCAACTCGGTGATCAGGAAGGCAACCGGCACGGCGACGTCCTGATTGACGTGCAAATCGTCGCTGTCGACCTGTATCACCAGCTTGCCCGAAGCGGGCTGCACCGTGCTGCGCAGGCTCGCGGACAATTCGCTGATCAGAGGGCGGATACCGACGCCGCGGCTTTCCTCCAGCTCGGCATAATGGTTACGGTGGACGACGGACAGCGCATCGACCCGCCGCTGGATGGAGGCATAGGCGTCGACCGCTTCGGGGGCGGAGGCGGACCGGCTGTGCAGATTGATGAGGCTGGCGATGATCTGCAGGTTGTTCTTGACGCGATGATGCACCTCGCGCGTCAATTTGCGCTGACGCTCCAGCCCCTCCGCCATCTCCGTTTCATGGGTGGCGACATCCTCGCTGATCGCGCGGAAAGTCTCGCCCAGATCGGCGATCTCGTGCGCGGGCGAACGCATTCGCCGCAATGGTTCGAGCACCGCGCCCGGCTGGTAGGCGGCGACTGCCTTGCGCAGTTCGACCAGCGGCACGACCAGCAGCCTGTGCACGACGAACCAGCCGATCGCCGCGGCGGCGAACCACATCATCAGCGGCAGAAAAAGCGATAGCCGGCGCGCCATGGTGGTCGGCTGTTCGCGCACCATCAGCGTCAGCATGATGTCTGCGGCGTCGACATGCGCGGAAACGCGATCCACGGTCACGCCGCCGCTCAGCCCGGCCGGCCCGCCAATGTCCAGCCGCTTGTCGCCCTGCACCAGCATGACATGGCGGTTGACCAATGTGGTCGCCGGGTCCGTCACACGGGCGAGATAGGCCTGATCGTAGAAGACCAGCGCGATCAACCGGCCATTGGCACTGGGCGTGCGAACCAGCAATTGTCCGGTCGCGGGCAGCAGTTCGGCTTCCTTGCCGACGAAACGCTGCGTAGGCGCAATGCTGTCGTCCAGCCCATTGCGCGACGTGCAGATGTGGCTGCCAGCCCGGTCATAGATGATGAAATAGGCGTCGTCCGATGCGCGGGAACGCAGAAATGCGCCGGCGCGGGCGCAGAGCTTGGGGTCCGCGCCACCACTGGAAAAGCTGTTGACCGCAAGGCGCAACGCCGCGCGATCCGACAGCAGCTCGGCGGAAAGCTTGCGCGCGCTCTGCGTCGCCGCGACATGCAGCAACGCGCTTTTTTCGGTGTCGGCAGTGCGGATAGCCTGAAGCGAGGCGAAAAGAGCGATCAGGCCGAGCGGCAAAAGCGCCAGCGTCAGCACGAGAAACATCTTGATCCCGGTCGATCGGATCAGCGTCATGCCCAGCGCCCGTCCGCGTGCGATTACCAGTGCTATGGTGTCCACGCCATTCCCGTTTCCAAGCCGCCCCGTTTCGAATACAGGGGCTGACGAACAATCGTTAGTCGAGCTTGCTCAACAGATCGAGCATTTCAGCCGGAATATCTTCGTCCACCGCTTTCTGATAGACGGAGCGCAGCACCTTCCCGACATCATTGTCGTTGACGCTGTCTTTTTTACGTCGCGCCGATGTCGTTGCGCCAGTCTTCGCAAGAGAGCCTGCCTCCCCAACAGGAGCGGATCCGTCCGGTCGCGTGTCAGAAGAAACCAAAACTCGCCCCTTTACTCAAGTCCGTCCGGCATTGCCCTTATTGATCGCCTTAACCTGCGGCAAGGTCAACCGGGCATTGTCGCAGTATTTTATCAGGTCCGCCAATTTTCATGCAAAAAACTGAACGGCTGTGAAACAAATCTCCTTATGGTTGGTTCCCTGACCTCAAGAGTATTTTTCGGCTGCTTGTGTCGCATGACATGCGAAGCGGGCGAAGGGGGGAAGGTCGAGGGGGCGACGGGGGCTTGCAAAGCGCGTATCGTCCGCTCATCCTGATCCCAACATCGAATGTCAGGTTCCGTATCGAAGCACGGGATCGTTAAGGGAGACGTCGTCAATCATGTCGCTTGGTCAGAAACTGCACCCGCATCTTCCCTTTCTGCGCCGCTATGCGCGTGCCCTGACCGGGAGCCAGGCGCATGGCGACGCCTATGTGCGCGCCACGCTGGAGGCGATCGTGGCCGCGCCGGATGAATTTCCGGACGATGTCGATCCCCGCCTTGGCCTCTATCGCACCTTTCATGCGATCTGGTCCTCCTCGCATCTGGACGATGATCCGGGCCGGGCGTCGGGCAGCGAAGCCATCGCGCAGGCGCGGCTGGCGCGGATCACCCCGCTTCCGCGGCAGGCGCTTCTGCTGACCGCGATGGAAGGCTTCACGACCGAGGACACCGCCTATCTGATCGACGCGCAGGAGGCCGATGTGGAAGCTCTGGTCGCAGAAGCGCTGGAGGAGATCGAGGCACAGACGCGCGCGAAGGTGCTCATCATTGAGGATGAGCCGATCATTGCGATGGATATTGAGACGATCGTGCGTGATCTGGGCCATGACGTGACGGCGATCGCCGTGACGCGCGACGAAGCGGTGCGCGAAGCCCTGGCCGAGCGTCCAGGCCTCGTGCTGGCCGACATCCAGCTTGCGGACGACAGCAGTGGCATCGACGCGGTGAAGGACATTCTGGCGGAATTCTCGGTGCCGGTCATCTTCATCACCGCTTTCCCCGAACGCTTGCTGACGGGAACGCGTCCCGAGCCGACTTTTCTTATCACCAAGCCGTTCCAGCGATCGACCGTGAAGGCCGCCATCGCGCAGGCTTTGTTCTTCGACGAAGCGACCGCTCCCGCCTGACCATCTTTTCGTTACGGTGCCGGGGTGGAACTATCCGTCCCGGCACTGTGTTGTAGAAGCGTAACGAGAGGGAGATGGACATGTCCGACGAACAGCATATCGACACCGAGGATGTCCGTTCAGGATCGACCCCGCATATTGTTCGCTATGTGCTGGGCATTTCATTGGCGCTCATCATCCTTGCGATGGCGATCCTGCTTCTTATCTAATCATCTGATGGGGCATCTTGGGTCTTTGCAAGCCTTGGCCAACGGTTCATGCGCGGTGGATGCGGCATGACGGCTATTTTCAAAAGGGTGAATGACGTGGCCTCTGACGTAGAAAATCCTGTGGTCGTTCCAGGTGCGAACGAACCGCGCGATGCGCTGTCAGACACCGATTTCAAACGTGAACTGGCCGGGGTCATACCGCATCTGCGCGCCTTCGGTCGCTCGCTGTCGGGCAATCGCGACCTGGCGGACGATCTGGTGCAGGAAACGCTGCTCAAGGCATGGGCCGCGCGCGCCCGCTTTCAGGCGGGGACCAACATGCGCGCCTGGACCTTCATCATCCTGCGTAACCATTATCTCTCGCAGATGCGCCGTTCACGTTTCCGGGGGGAATGGGACGACCTGACGGCGGACCGGTTGCTTGCCGCGCCGGCGGGGCAGGACAAGCATATCGAACTGAGCGACATGCAGCGCGCGCTGCTCGAATTGCCGCAGCCGCAGCGCGAGGCACTGATTCTGGTCGGCGCGGGCGGCTTTGCCTATGAAGAGGCCGCAGAAATTTGCGGGGTCGCCGTGGGCACGATCAAGAGCCGCGTCGCGCGGGGCCGTGCCGCACTGGAAGCGCTGCTCGACAGCCCGGACATGCCGTCGCGACGTGGCCAGGTGACCACGCAGGCGGGTGTGCTCAATGATATCATGGGCGATGTGGACCGGCTGAGCCGTAACCGCTAAGCCATATAATGACGGATCAATGTTTTTTGAGCTGGTCCAGCAAAGCGGTCATCTCTGGCGGTAGGCTGCCACAATCCGTGTTGAATACCGCACGTAGCGCCTGGCCTACCCCCTCATAGCGGGCCGGCGCTTCAACGGTGACATAGTGCGCACCTTGTGTCGCCGTCTCGTTGTTCACCACTGTTCCTTCACGGTTGACCATAGGCTAAAGAACGGCCCGGCGCGCCAAAAGTTGCCTGTCTCCCCGTCCATCGGCCGGGAATGCGCCAGACGGAGTGGGAGAGCGATTGACATGCCTGATCATGCGGCAGCGGCTGACTGGTCCGGCGGGCTTGCCCGTGCCCATGCCCATGCCCCTTTCCTCGCCCGTCAGACAGAGCGTTTTCCCGATGTGACGGCGGCGCTCGCCTTGGGTGATGATGCTAAGGCATGGGCGCTGACCGGGCAGGCCGGAGCCGAGGCCCTGCGGGTTGGCGATGCGCTGCGTCGCCGCAGGGGCGCGCTGGCGCTGGTGACGGCGGTGGCCGACCTGGCCGGCGCCTGGGATCTGGACCGGGTGACCCGCTGCCTGTCCGACTTTGCGGACGAAGCGCTGGACATTGCACTCGCAACCGCCTTTGCCGAACGCTATCCGGGCGAGCCGGTGTGCGGCTTCGCGATCATCGCGCTGGGCAAGCATGGCAGCCGCGAGCTGAATTACAGCAGCGATATCGATCCGATCCTGCTGTTCGATCCGGCGACATTGCCGCATGGCCCGCGCGAGGAACCGGTGGAAGCCGCGATCCGGCTGGCGCGGCGGATGACCGACCTGCTGTCAGCGCGCGATGCGGAGGGCTATGTGTTCCGCGTCGACCTGCGGCTGCGGCCTTCTCCCGAAGCGACGCCGATCGCGCTGCCGGTGGAGGCGGCGATCGGCTATTATGAATCGAGCGCGCTGGGCTGGGAGCAGGCGGCGTTCATCCGCGCCCGCGCCGCCGCCGGGGACAAGGCGCTGGGCGACTACTTCCTGCGCGCGATCCGGCCGTTCGTGTGGCGGCGCAGCCTCGATTTCGGCGCGATTGACGGCATCCTCGACATCAGCCGCCGTATCCGCGACCATTATGCGCAGGGGCAGGCGTTCGGCCCCGGATATGATCTGAAGCGCGGGCGCGGCGGGATTCGCGAGGTCGAATTTTTTGCGCAGGTGCATCAGTTGATCCATGGCGGGCGCGACCCGAGCCTGCGCGCGGGCGCGACGCGGGAGGCGCTGGCGGCTCTGGCGGCGGCGGGGGTCATTCCGATAGGGGACAGCGCCCGGCTCGATGACGCCTATGTGCTGCTGCGCACGATCGAGCACCGGTTGCAGATGGTGGACGATCTGCAGACCCATGCGCTGCCCGCGCGCGCCGACAGCCTGACTAACATTGCCCGGTTGCACGGATTATCCGATGATACGGCGCTGCTTGCCTTGATGGAGCCAGTTGTGCGCTGGGTCGGGGTGAATTACGACAAGTTGGCGCGCGACAAGGTGGACGATGGGGCGTTATCGCAGGATGCGGCGCGCCTTGCCGATCAGTTGGGCGAGATGGGCTTTGCCGATGCAAAGGTCCCGGCCGCGCGGATCGCGCACTGGCGCGAGGGCAATGTGCGGGCGTTGCGCAACGGCGCGGCGCGGCAGGCGCTGGAGCAATTGCTGCCGGGGCTGATGGCGGCGCTGGCACGCGCGCCTGACCCGATGACCGCGCTCAACCGGCTCGACAATCTGATCGGCCGGTTGCCCAGCGCGATCAATTTCTTCAAGCTTCTGGCCGCGCGGCCGGCGCTGCTGCAATTGCTGGCTGAGATATTGAGTCATGCGCCGACGCTGGCCGAGGCATTGGCGCAGCGCGCCGAACTGCTCGACGGATTGATCGACGCGACCGCCTTTGATCCCGTGCCTTCGGTCGCGGCATTGGCGGCGCAGTTTTCGCGCCTCGATCCGGGCGACGATTATCAGACCTTGCTCGACCGGGTGCGGCAGCGGGTCGGCGACAAGAGATTTGCGCTGGGGGTGCAGATCGTAAGGGGCGAGGCTGACCCGCTCGATGTCGCGGCGGGCTATGGCCGGGTGGCGGAGGCCGCGATCGCGGCATTGGCGGGCGCGAGCGTTACCGAATTCGAAAAAGCGCATGGCAAGGTGCCAGGTGGCGAACTGGTGATATTGGCGATGGGACGGCTGGGGGGCGGGCTGCTGACTCATGCGTCGGACCTCGACCTTATCTTCCTCTTCACCGGGCATTTCTCTGCCGAGTCGGACGGGGCAAAGCCGCTTGGCGCCACCCTTTACTTCAACCGGCTGGCCCAGCGCATAGGCAATGCGCTGTCGGTGTCGACGGCGGCCGGGCCGCTCTATGAGATCGACACACGGCTTCGCCCCTCGGGTACGCAGGGCCCGCTGGCCGTCAGCTTCGACAGTTTCGCCAAATATCAGCGCGAGGCCGCATGGAGCTGGGAGCATCTGGCGCTGACCCGCGCGCGGCCGATGTTCGGGTCGGATGCGGCGCGCGCCGCGCTGGATCGAATCATCGCCGATACGCTGGCGATGCCGCGCGACCGGGCGGCGCTGGTGCGCGAGGCGATCAAGATGCGTGGCGACATCGCGACCCATAAGCCCCCCGCCGGGCCGCTCGACGTCAAGCTGGTGCCGGGTGGACTGATCGACCTGGAATTTCTGGTCCATGCGACCCAGTTTCGTGTCGGCGCGGGGTTTACGCCCTATTTGTCCGGCGCGATCGCGGCGCTGGTGGAGGGGGGTGCGCTACCCGCTGGCTTGCACGCCGCGCATGATCTGCTGACACGTTTCCTTGTCGTGTCCCGGCTTGTGTCGCCCAGGTCGACCGAGCCGCCGGAGGCGACCAAGCCGCTTGTCGCCCGCGCCTGCGGTTCGGCGGACTGGGATGCGCTGCTTGCAAGCTATGACGCGGCACGGCAGGAGATTGTCGCGCAATGGCGCGCACTGGTGGAGACCAAAGATGCTGGATAAAGGCGATATCGTTCCCGATGTCAGGTTACAGGATAGCGAGGGCGCGCCGTTCGACTTGACGCGCTACGCGGGCAAGCCGCTGGTCGTCTATTTCTATCCCAAGGCCGATACGCCGGGCTGCACCAGCGAAGCGCAGGATTTCACGGCGCTGGCCGATGCGTTCGCCGCGCGGGCCGTGCCCGTGGTGGCCGTTTCGAAGGACAAGCCCGCCAGGCTCAGGAAATTCAGCGAAAAATATGGGCTGAAGGTCATATTGGCTTCCGACGACGAGACGGGGGCGGTGTGCGATGCGTTTGGCACCTGGGTCGAAAAAAGTCTTTATGGCCGCCAATATATGGGCATTGCCCGTGCCACATTCCTGATCGGTGCGGACGGCAGGATCATGCGGGTTTGGCCCAAGGTCAGGGTGAAGGGCCATGCGGCTGAGGTTCTGGAGGCGGTAGAGGCGCTTTGATCTCCGTGGGCGAGGCGTGCCATGCGGCTGACTACCGCCGATCCGCGCGACAAGACGATGGCGGCGCGCGCCGCTGCGCGGGACTGGCGGTTGGGGCGGCTCGATCATAGGTTCGTTACAGCCATGCCTGCCCGGCCCGCGCAGCCGGCGACGCCCGAATTGCTGCCGCCCAATCGCATGCCCCGGCGCGGCAAGGGCGGGACGGAGCGCGGGCGGATCGCGATGCTGCACGCCCTGGCGCATATCGAATTCGTGGCGATTGACCTGGCTTTTGACCTCATGGGACGGTTCGGCGCGCAGTTTGGCCCCGGTTTCGTCGACGACTGGATGCGGGTGGGCGCGGACGAGGCGATGCATTTCGCGCTTCTCGACCGGCGGCTGCGCGACATGGGCAGCCATTATGGCGCGCTTCCGGCCCATGACGGATTGTGGGAAGCGGCGGTGGAGACCGCGCATGACGTGCTGGCCCGGCTCGCCATCGTGCCGATGGTGCTGGAGGCCCGCGCGCTCGATATCACCCCCGGCACGATCCTGCGGTTTGAAGCGGCGGGGGACATGCGGTCGGCGCGGATGCTGGGACGAATCATGCGCGACGAGATTCGCCACGTGCGCGCGGGGACAGATTGGTTCATTCTGGCGACGAAACGAGCGGGCCTAGACCCCGTCACCATTTACCAAACTCTTGTTACAAGACACTTTCACAACCGCCTTAAACCACCATTCAACGACTCGGCGCGTCGCGAGGCCGGTCTAACCCGCGATTTCTATGCTGCACTTGCACTATCCGCCTGACTTGGCAGACATGCTCCTACGGGGGCAGGCAACTGCCAAAAATATAATGGGTCCACGCCACGCGACATGCTCGGTCGTATGGCGGCATAGTCGGGGTTTTCATGTCGTTTCGTCTGACCGAAAAGCAAGATCGCCATTTTTTGTTCCTAGGTTTCAAAAAATCTGCCCAAGTAGGGATCGCCGCAGTCGCTCTCTCTTTGCTATGTGCCGCTGCTCCGGCAAGCGCCAAAGGCCCGGCTCATAGCGCCATTGTCGCCGCCGATGACGAAGACGGACCCGATGGCGAAGCTACTCAAGCCGATTACGCCGCAGTAAAGCAGGTCATTACCCCCGCGACGCTGCTGGCAGGACAAGGCCAAGGCATCAGTAATGGTCAGAGCGGCGATGCCGGTTTCGCTAATCTTTTTTCCAGTTGGAAGAAGATGGACAATGTTCTCCAGACCGCGATCTTCATTCCTTCAGGCCGCCCGGTCGAGAAGCTGGCATATCTGACGTCGAGCTATGGAATGCGTGTCGATCCTTTCAACGGTCACGCCCGCATGCACAAGGGAATCGATATTCCAGGTCCGGTAGGTACCCCTATTTACGCGACCGCCGACGGCATCGTTCAGCGCGCGGGCTGGGCCAATGGCTATGGTAATCTGGTCCAGATTGGCCATGGTAATGATCTTGAGACTCGCTACGGTCATATGTCGAGGATCGTCGTCGCGGCTAATACGCGCGTGCATCGCGGCCAAGTGATTGGCTTCATGGGTTCGACCGGCCGCTCGACTGGCAGTCATCTTCATTATGAAGTCCGCGTTGCTGGTGCCGCGATTAATCCGATCCCCTTCATTGCCGGCGCGGATTATCTGATCGCGCTCAATACCAAGCCGCCGGTCGCGATGGGTGGCCCGACCGCCAAGGAAGAGCGCGAAGCCAACTGAGCCGCGTGGTTTTCCTCAAGTTTCTTAAAGGCCTGGCGCGTCATGCTTGCCGGGCCTTTTGCTTATCCCTATCTTGTGGCCATGACAGACATTGATTTGACCTCTTCCGCTGCCAGCCGTGTTGCCTTCATCGCGACCAAGCAGGGCAAGCCTGCAATCCTGCGGCTGGGCGTGGAGGGGGGCGGCTGTTCGGGCTTCCAATATCGTTTCGGCTTGTCCGAAGGAATCGAGAGTGACGACATAGCCGTTGAGCGTGATGGCGTGATGTTGGTGGTCGATCCGGTGAGCTTAGACCTCGTGCGCGGATCTGCGGTCGACTATGTCGAGGATATGGGTGGTGCTGCGTTCAAGGTGACTAATCCCAACGCCACCGCTGGTTGTGGCTGCGGGTCCAGTTTTTCGATTTGATGCTTAGCACCCTTCGATATGCTCAGGGTGAACGTGGCGGGCATTATTAATATGCGTATCGCGACCTTTAACATCAACGGGATCAAGGCGCGGTTGCCGCGTCTGGTGGAATGGCTGGGCGAGACCCGGCCGGACGTCGCCTGCCTTCAGGAAATCAAGACCTCTGACGAGACCTTTCCGGTCAAGGACATAGAGGATGCCGGTTATGGCGTTATCTGGCATGGACAAAAGGGGTTCAATGGCGTCGCTATTCTCGCGCGCGGTCAGGCGCCCAAGGAAGTGCGGCGCGGGCTGGAGGGTGAGGCGGAGGACGAGCATAGCCGCTATCTGGAGGCAGAGGTGGACGGCGTGCGCGTCGCCAGCATCTATCTGCCCAACGGCAATCCGCAGCCTGGCCCCAAATTCGATTATAAACTGCGCTGGATGAAGCGGTTGCGCGTGCGCGCAGCGGAAATCTGGGCGGAGGAAGTGCCTGCGGTGCTGGCGGGCGACTATAATGTCATTCCGCGCGACGTAGATACTTATTCAGTCGGGGCGATGGCCGACGATGCGTTGATGCAGCCCGAAAGCCGGGCGGCCTATCGCCGGATATTGGGCGACGGCTGGACCGACGCGCTGCTCAGCCGCCACCCGCAGGGGGGTGTGTGGACCTATTGGGATTATCAGATGAACGCCTGGCCACGCGACGCCGGCTTTCGCATCGATCATTTGCTGCTCAGCCCCGCCGCTGCAGACCGGTTGGTCGACGCACAGGTCGACAAGGATTTTCGCGGCCGGGAAAGGGCGAGTGACCATGCCCCCGTCTGGGTGGAACTGCGCTGACACGCGTTTGACACCGGCAGGCAATCAAAATGTCATCATGATGGTCTAGTCATCTCCATGGGGAAGGCTTTCGAGCCATCTGGGGGTATGGAATGACAGCTTTGATTAAGAGGCACGTAGCTATGCGCGCCGCGCATCTCGATCCGCGCGATTGCACGATGTTGACGCTGGTGGTCCGATTGATGCTGTGGTCCGGGCGGAACGCGCGCTAACGCTTAAGCCGCCGGTCGATCCAGACGAAAGCGAAGCCGGCGATCAAAAAGGCCATGCCGATCGCGGCACCATTGACCAGAACCTTCTTCCAGCCGAGCTTGGCGACGCTAATAAAGGGATAGGCATAGCTGCCCTCCGCCGCGCCGCGCAGCAGCGCATAGGGCAGATAGAGTGCCGGAAAGATCGCCCAGATCAGCGGATCGCGATAATGTAGATGGCCTTTGCGCGCGAAGATCAGCCAGTAGAGCGGTGCGAGCACGGGCGTGACTTTGTGAAGCAGCGTGTCGGCCAGCAGCGCGCCGCCGCTTAAATCGAGCAAGCCGCGCAGCAGCAGGCCATAAGTGACGCCGACCAGCCCGATGCACAAAACCGCGCCGCCGAGCAGCCATGGTGGAACCCCCGCCCGCGAAAAGGCTGCACGGCCGAAGACGAGGACCAGCCCTGCATTGGCGAGGATCGTGAAATAGCGGATCAATATCCAGAGGGTCGCGCCGACATCATGGCCGGTGGAACGGGTCGCCACATATTGTATCACAATCCCCGCCAGCGCGGCCAGCGCTACCAAAGCTGCGGCAGCGGCTCGGGCATGTCCGGGGCTTCGCTGGATCATGATCTCTCCCGACGGGACAGCGATTATAGCGGCTTTTCGTAGACCTGATAGACTTTGTTGGGCACCGCGTCGATCGCGTGGGTGATCGCGACCATCCCCTGATTATCCTCCAATATCCAGCCCATCTCGCCGCGCGTGGCACCGTAATTCTTGATCGCATCGCGCCGTGTATATTCGATCATCATGAAAGCAAGCTGGCTGGCGAGGCGCGACGCCTGGAGCTTTTGGACGACGCCCATCAATGGCACACGCACACTGTGCATCCGGGGTTTGCGCAGCCACCAGAGCAGCTTGATCCAGTTAAATGGGAAGAGCGCGCCGTTCATGCCCTTCAGCGGCTCGTTGAGGTTGGGCAGCGTCATCATGAAAGCAGCCGGCTCACCATCGACCTCGGCGATACGGATCAGGTCTTCATAGACGATCGGCTTCAATTTCTTGCCGGTAAAAGCGACTTCATTATCGGTGATCGGCACGAAGCCCCAATTTTTGCCCCAGGCGTCATTGAGAATGCCCAGGATGATCGCGGCTTCGCTGTCGAATTTTTTCTTGTCGACCTTCCGTATGACGATGCGCGGATTTTTCTCGCCCGATTCGACGATGCGGTTGATAAGCGGCGAGAAGCCCTTCTTAATATCGATCTCATAAGTGTTGAGCGCCTTGACCGGACGATATCCCGCCCCCTCTATCCAGGGCTGATAGGCGGCGCTGTTATGCCCCATCATCACTGTGGGGGAATGGTCATGGCCCTTGATGAGCAGGCCCGGCTCTTCCCAGATGGAGAGCGATATCGGTCCCAGCACCTTGATCATGCCTTTTGCGCGCAGCCAGTCTTCGGCGGTCGCGATCAGCGCGGCGGCGGTCTCGGCATCCTTCGCCTCGAACATGCCGAAATTGCCGGTTCCCGGCCCCATGCCCTGCTCGGGCGAGATGGTGAAGGCCAGCGTATCGAAATGGGCGGAGATGCGCCCCGTGACTTCGGACCCGCGCCGCGCCAGGAAATATTGCGCCTCGGCATGTTCGAAGAAGGGGTTCTTGCCCGGCGTCAGCAGCCCATATACCTCGTCCTTCAGCGGCGGGACCCAGGCGGGATCTTTGGCATAGATCGTCCAAGGCAGATCGACAAACGCCTTTAGGTCGGCCTTGCCGTTGACGGGGGTGATGATTAGGTCTGGATGCGCCACGTGTCTGTCTCCGGGGGTGGTTGTCGCACTGCGGGCGTTACCTATATTCTGTCAAGCGGGCCTGCGCCATAAGGGCGAACATGCCATGTTGCTGCCATGAACTGTGCGCATTTGCCCGTTAGGAGCGCGGAATGACCGCTTATGAGACGATAGCCATTCCTGCGACCGGCACCGTCGCGCCGCCGCGCGCGCCCATCCCCGACGACGCAGCGATGCTGCGCGCGGCGGCGGACCTAACGCGCGCGCTGTCGATCGCCAATCCCGCAGTCTACTGGCCCGACTTTCTGGTGTCGACATTGCTGGGCTGGGCGGGACTGGCGGGCGCGATCCTGTTCGAGAATGGTGTGCTGGCGCTTGCGTCGGCTCTGGTCGCGATGCTGGCGCTCTATCGCGCGGCGAGCTTCATTCACGAACTGACGCATATCCGCGCGGGCGCGCTGCCGGGTTTCCGTTTCGCGTGGAATCTGCTGATCGGTATTCCGCTGATGATTCCCTCCTTCTTGTATGAAGGCGTGCATAGCCAGCATCACCAGCGCACCCGATACGGCACGGCGAACGACCCGGAATATCTGCCGCTGGCGTTGATGAAGCCTTGGTCCCTGCCTGTGTTCATCGTGGTGGCCCTGCTTGCGCCGGTCGGGCTGATTTTGCGCTTCGGCGTGCTGACGCCGCTGGGTCTTGTCATCCCGCCGCTGCGTCGGGCTATCGTGGCGCAGTATTCGGCTTTGTCGATCAACCCCGCCTATCGCCGCCGCGCGCCCGAAGGGGCGTTCGCGCGGATGTGGCGGTGGCAGGAAGCCGGCGCGTGCCTCTGGGCGCTGGCGCTGGTTGGCAGTGTGTTCGCATTCGGGTGGAAACCGCTGCTCGTCTATATGGGCATCCACGCGATTATGACCGTCATCAACCAGTTGCGCACCCTGGTCGCGCATCTATGGGAAAATGAGGGCGAGGCGATGACGGTGACCGCGCAATATCTCGACACGGTCAACGTGCCGCCGCCGGGCTGGTGGGCCGCCGTCTGGGCACCCGTGGGGTTGCGCTATCATGCATTGCATCATCTGTTACCCGGCGTCCCCTATCATGCGCTGGCGGAGGCGCACCGGCGGATGATGCAGATCGAATGCGAACGGCCGACCTATCATCGCGGCAATTACACCGGAATGCTGCCGCTGGTCGGCAAGATCGCGCGGAGCACGATGGGGCGGGGATAGCCAATTTCTCCAGTGCCACGCGCACGGGAAAGTGCCGGTCTATTCTTCCGTTCGGATCAACACCGTCTCGCCGACCAGCAGGAACAGGAAGAAGGGCGCCCATGCCGCGAGCAGGGGGGGGTAAGCGCCCAAATTGCCCATTGCCAGCGCGAAATTGTCCGCGACGAAATAGGTGAAGCCAAGCATCATGCCGATCACGGCGCGGATGAACAGCTTGCCCGACCGCGCGAGACCAAAGGCGGCGACCGATCCCAGCAACGGCATGAGCAGCGCGGAGAGCGGGCCGGACAGCTTGTGCCACAGGCTCGCCTCCAGCGTCGCGGTTGGCCGGCCTGCGTCCTTCAGGTCGGCGATCGCGCTCTGCAAACCGGTGAAGGACAGGCCGTCAGCGTCGACCTTTTGCAGCGTGAATTGATCTGGCCGGATGCCCTTGCCGAAGCGAATCGTGCCGATCGGCTTGCCGGTGCCGCGCGCGACATCGAATAGCTGCGCATTTTCGAGGATCCAGCTTTTCGATGCGCGGTCATAATGGCCGCGCGGAGCCTGGATGATCGTGCCCAATATATTGTCGATGCGGTTGAAAACCTCGATTCGGCGCAACTGAGTGTTCGCGCCGCGTCCCGCGACCACGGCGGCGGTGACGAGATCATTGCCTTCGCGCACCCAAATATTGCTCTTGACCCCGCTGTCGGCCGGGATCGGACCGTAATCGACGGCCTGCCAGGCGGCGAGCGAGGCGGTCGAGCGCGACACGATCCGGTCGTTGAAGCCGAAACTGAGCAGCGCGATGCCGGCCGCGACCACGATCAGCGGCGCCAGTATCTGATGCGCCGACAGACCCGCCGCCTTCATCGAGATGACTTCGCTATTCTGGTTAAGCGTGGTCAAGGTGATGAGGGTGCCAAGCAACACCGAGAATGGCAGGAAGGTGGCGACGATTTGCGGCGCGCGCAGGCCGATATAGTGCCAGATTTGGGCGTTGCCATTGCCCTTATAGGCAAGGATGTCGCCGGACTGACCGAGCAGGTCGAGCGTCTGGAGCACCAGCACCAGCAGCGCGAGGACCGCGAAGCTGCGCACCAGGAACAGCCGCGCCATGTAGAAGGCCAGCGTGCGGGAGGGGAAGAATTGCAGCATCATAATGTTGCGGCACCCGCTGGCGCATTCCTGGATCGTGGCGCATCTTTATCCGGGTCATCGATCGTGCCGATCATCGGCAGGCGACGCCCTTTCAGCTTGCGGCCGATCCACTTGCCGACCTTGGCGAACGCATATTCGAGCGCGCCGATCGGCTGGCCGCCGGGGCGGTGGGCGATGACATGATACATCCACAGGATGAGCGCCGCGACGAACAGAAACGGCACCCAGAGCGCGAATAGCGGGTCGATCCGGCCAAGGGCACCGACCGCTTCGCCATATTCGTTGATCTTGTGATAGGTCACGATGAAGAGGATCGAGAGGAATACGCCGAGCGCCGAGGTCGAGCGCTTGGGCGGGATCGCGAAGGCGAGCGCGGCGAGCGGCAGCAGCAGCATCATCGCCACCTCCACCATGCGGAAATGGAAATTGGCCCGCACTTCGGCGCGCAGTTCCGGGCTGGATCTGGGCGCCTTACCCACCTTTACCAGCTCGACCAGGTTCATCTCCCGGTCGGTATCGCCGCGTCCGCGGAAATTCTCGATCCGCGGCAGGTCGATCGGCAGGTCGTGGCTGGAGAAGGAAAGAATGCGCGGGGTCGCGAATTTGGGCGAGCTGTTGACCAGTACGCCGTTGCGCAGGCGAAAGATGATGACGTCGGGATCGTCGGTCGCCAGAAACTCGCCAGTCGCCGCCGTGACCGCCAGCGTCTGCCCATCCTTGCCCTGCGCGCGCACGAAGATGCCGTGCAGGTCGCGGCCCTCGCTGCGGCTCTCCTCGATCCGCAGCGTCATGCGCTTACCCAGCGTCGTGAACTCCCCGACCTTGATCGATGCGCCCAGGGCGCCCGACCGCAACTCGAACCGCAGCCCTTCATAGGCATAGCGGGCATAGGGCTGGACGAAACCGACGATCGCCAGATTGATGAGGGCGAGCGCGATAGCGAAGGCATAAGGCACACGCAGCAAGCGTCCATAGGACATGCCCACACCGCGCAGCACGTCCAGCTCCGAGGACAAGGCAAGTTTCCGGAACGCCAGCAATATACCCATCATCAACGCGATCGGGATCGCCAGCGACAGATATTCGGGCAGCATGTTGGCCAGCATGCGCCATACGACGCTGACCGGCCCACCTTCCTGCGCGACGAAATCGAACAGGCGAAGCATCTTGTCCAGAACGAACAGCATCGACGCGATAACCAGTGTGCCCAGCAGCGGGACTATGATCAGGCGGGCAAGATATCGGTCGGTCGCGGTCAGCATTTCAATATGTGGTCGTTCCATCACCATGTTTTGGCCGCAAACCCCACCCATATATGCAGGGGGCGAACAGGGGCCGTCCGGCTGTCAGCTATGCTGCCATGCCGGGCTATAGCTTCCAGGAGTAGGTTGGTCATGTTGAATTTTCCCCGCTTCGCAAAGCGCCAGGGCGCAGCGGCGGCGCTGGTATTGTCGTTGATGGCGGCAGGCGTTGCCCCGTCGGCTCAGGCGCAGGCGGCTATCGGCCCGCAGGCGGCTATGTGCGAGAAGAACGAATCGGCGGTGCTGGTCAAGGTCGAGGGCTTCAAGAGCCGCACCGGCACGTTGCGCGTGCAACTCTATGAGGCCAATCCGCGCACTTTCCTGGAGAAGGGAAAATATCTCCAGCGCATCGACCTGCCAGTGCATCAGGGGCAGATGAACGTCTGCGTCATGGTCCCCCACCCCGGCAACTACGCGGTCAGCGTGCGGCATGATGTGAACGGCAGCGGCAAGAGCGACCTGAGCGACGGCGGCGGCATTTCAGGCAACCCGGCGATGAGCCTGTTCGACATAATGGCCAAGCGCAAGCCCGACCTCAACGTCGCCAAGTTCGCGGTGGGCGGTTCGACCCGCGAGATCAGGGTCGTGCTGAATTACAAGCAGGGCCTCAGCTTCAAGCCAATCGGCGCGTGACTATGGAGAAGATCGAGGCATAATGGTCTGCGTGGCGCTCCTATCCAATCCCAAGTCCACGGGCAACCGGGAGTCACTGCCGCGCGTGCGCAGCTTTTGCGCCAGCAATCCCGACATTTTCCATTATGAGGTGGAGCAGGTCGATCAGATCGGCCGCGCGCTACAGACGATCGCGCTGGTCGAGCCGTCGGTCATCGTCATCAATGGCGGCGACGGCACGGTGCAGGCGGCGCTGACCGAACTCTATCAGGGCAGGCATTTTACCGGGCCGGTGCCGCCGATCGCTGTGCTGCCCAACGGCAAGACCAACCTTATCGCGCTCGACCTAGGCATCCATGGCGACCCGATCGTCGCGCTGCAGCGTATCGTCGATATCGCCAAGACGGGCCTGGACGGTCATGTCGTCGCACGCGAGTTGATCGCGCTGACTGACGGCCATGCCGACAGCCGACCTGTGCTGGGAATGTTCCTGGGCGGCGCGGGGCTGGCCGACTATATTCTATATTGCCGGAACAAGATCTATCCGCTGGGCCTGTCCAACACGCTCAGCCATGTCATCACGGCGATGGCCGTGTTTGTCTCGCTGCTGTTCGGGATAAGGGGCAAATATATGCCGCCCGCCACCCGCCCGGTGTCGATCTCGCTGATCCGCGAAGGGCAGTTGGCGGGACGCTTCACCGTGCTGATCGTCACGACACTGGAGCGGTTGTTGCTGGGCGCACGGACGACCGAGGACAGCCGGGGCAGTATGAAGCTGATGGCGGTCGACCAGACGGGTCCGGCGTTAATGCGCGCGGTCGGTGCGATGCTGACCGGACGCTTCGGCACGAAGAAGATGGAAGGTATCCATCTGGAACAAGGCGACACGATCCGCATCGAGGGTGATCGTAGCAGCGTGATCCTGGACGGCGAATTGTTCGAGGCCAATGAAGGCCGCCCGATCCTGCTGCGTTCCACCGCGCCCGTGCCTTTTTTGCGGCTCGCGGCCTGACCGGCCAGGTCGGAACGCCGGTGGACGATTTGCGCGATCTGGTAGCGGAGGAGTTGGCGCAGCCCGCCGATCCGCGCGCGGTCGCGATGGCGCAGGCATTGGCTGCCGTCTATCCGCAAGCCGCGCGAGCGGTGCTTTTCTATGGCTCTTGCCTGCGCGAGGCGAACCTCGATGGGCTGATGCTTGATTTCTATCTGATCGTTTCCGACTATGAAGCGGCCTATGGGAAGGGGTGGCTGGCGCGGGCCAACCGGCTGGTTCCACCCAATGTCTTTCCCTTTGCGCAAGGGGGGCTGATCGCGAAATATGCGGTGCTGAGCGAAGCGGATTTTGCGCGTCTGTGCGGAGCGGAGGCGGACAATGTATCGGTATGGGCGCGGTTCGCCCAGCCTGCGCGCTTGCTGTGGGCGGCGGATGAAGCGGCGCGGGCGCGCGCCATCGCCGCGGTAGCGCGGGCCGCGCCGACATTGCTGGGGCTGGCGGCGCCGGCGGCGGGGGAGGGCGATATGCTCCACCTGTGGCGCGCCGGTTTCGCGATGACCTATGGCGCGGAACTGCGCGCGGAACGCAAGACGCGGTCAGGGTCGATCGTGGACAGCGATCCCGAACGCTATCGGCGGTTCGGCGAAGCCGCCTTTCCTCTTTCCGTCGTGGAGAGCGAGGGCAATGCCGCCCACTGGCGGCATCTGCAGCGCCGGGGCAAGCGCCTGACGGTGCTGCGCCTCGTCAAGGCGAGCTTCACCTATGCGGGCGGGATCGACTATCTGGCATGGAAGATCAATCGCCACGCGGGGACGCGGATCGCGATAAAGCCGTGGCAACGGCGCTGGCCGCTGATCGGCGCGCTTACTCTGCTGCCACGGCTGTTTCGGAACGGGGCGATCCGTTGAGGCGATTGGCGATCGCGGTGGACAGGCCCATCAGCGTATAAGGCTTGCGCAATACCGGATGCCCCTCAAACTGCGCGCTGTCGCTGATGTCGCCGGCATAGCCGGTCACGAACAGCACCGGAATGCCGGCATGGGCGCGAGGCAATTGCCGGATCATTTCCGGTCCAGTCATCCCCGGCATCAGCACATCGCTGATGATGAGGCCGATGTCGGCATGGGTCGCGAGCATCGTCGCGGCTTCGGCAGGCGTGGGACAGGCCAGCGCCAGATGGCCCAGTTCGCCGATCGCCGCCATCGTTTGCGCCAGCACACGCGGATCGTCCTCAACCACCAGGATACGGGTGGGCGGCAGCATGTCGGCATAGACCGGCGCCGTCGGGGCGGTCTTTCCACCCGAAGCGCCTGACTGCTTCAGGGCATGGCGGGGCAGAAACATCTGCACCTGCGTGCCTTCGCCCGGCGCCGACACAATGCGGATTTCCCCCGCGCAGCGCCGGACCAGCCCGAATATCTGGCTAAGGCCAAGGCCAGTGCCCTGCCCGACCGGTTTTGTGGTGAAAAAAGGTTCGAACACACGGTCGAGCACGTCGCGACTCATGCCGCAGCCACTGTCCGTCACGGTAATGCGCACATAATCGCCCGCCGCGCAGTGGCCGATTTCGCTTTTCGCCAATGTCGCCTGGCCGGTCGCGATCGTCAGCGTGCCGCGCCCGTCCATTGCGTCGCGGGCATTGACCGCCAGGTTGAGGATCGCATTTTCCATCTGGTGCTGGTCGACGAACACGCCCCAGCCGTGCGCTTCCTGCTCCAGCGTTACGACGATCTGGTCGCCGATGGTGCGATCGATCAGGTCGATCATGCCGGTGATCAGCATGTCGGGATCGATCGCCGTCGGGAGCAAGGGTTCGGCGCGGGCAAAGGCGAGCAGGCGCCGGGTGAGGGCGGAGGCGCGGTTTGCACCCTCCATCGCATTGTCGATGTGCCGTTCGGCATCCTTCGGCTCGTCATGCACCTTGCGCCGGGCGAGTTCCAGACCGCCGACGACCACCGCCAGCATATTGTTGAAATCATGTGCGATGCCGCCGGTAAGCTGGCCGACCGCCTCCATCTTCTGCATCTGGCGCAGGCTTTCCTCGGCGGCTTCCCGCGTGGCCGCTTCCTGTCGTAACTGGGCAGTGCGCTCGGCGACGGCGGCTTCCAGCCGGTCGGCGCGTATCATTTCGGCGTCCGCCAGCCTACGCGTATTGCGCCGGTCGCTGAGCGCGGCATTGGCTGCCCAGGCCGCGCATAGTGCACCGATCAGCAGCGCCAGCCCGAACAGCCGCCACGTCTGGTTGGCGATCTGGCTACGATCACCCGCAAGGCTGACAGCGGTGCTGCGCTCGGTCAGCCGGGCATTTTCGGTGGCGATGACATGGGCCAGCGCGTCGTTGATCTCCTTGAGATTCTCCGCCTTTCCGGCAGCGTAGAAATCCGACAGCGCGCCGATCTTTTGATTGTAGGTGGTGCGCAGGCCGATCTCGCTCAGCGTCTTGCCCCGCGACATATAGGCACGGCGTAGCGCCGGCACCTTATGCGCCTGCCAGGCGGACTCACGTGTCGCATATTCGAGCGCGGCCAGTTGCGCGCCCGCGCTGCGCCATTGCGACTGGAACAGGCGGCCGGTATCCGGCTCCATGCTGATGACATAGCGGGCAAGCGTGACCTCGGCGCGCGCGACCGATGCGTCGAGCCTGCGGGCAAGGGTAATGACTTCATAACTGTGGCGCTGTTCATTGAGCGCCCGGTCGCGGTCGCGCGACGCGATGCTGGCGCTGTAGAGCAGGGCGGCGAGCGCGATCACCAACGGCACGCCGATCAGCACGGGCAAAGCGCGCCGCACCCTGGCCCGCCAGCCTGGCTCGTCGCCATCTCCCTCATAATAGTCGAGCGCCATGGCAGCAGTTTAATGCAGATTTGCCGAGAGGGAAAGGCTCGCCGGCCTTGCCGGATCCAGGTGGTTCAGGCGATTGCGCCGGTCGCCTTCCCAGCCGCCTGAAACATGTCCAAAATCTGCGTCACCTGATCGCTGCTATGTTCCGCGCAGAGCGAGCAGCGCAGCAGGAAGGTGCCGGCCGGGGTCGCTGGCGGGCGGGCCATGTTGACGTAGAGGCCCAATTCCAGCAGCGCCTGCCACATCGCGACCGCCTGGGTCTGGTCGGTCAGGATCACGGCGATGATCGCCGATTGCGGCGTGTCGGTGCCGAGCGTGAACCCCATTCCCTTCAGCCCGCCATGCAGCCGTCGGCTATTGTCCCACAGATGCGCGCGCTTGTCCTGCGCATGCATCAGTTTGCGGATCGAGGTCGCGGCGGTTGCGACGACGCTGGGCGGCAGCGATGCGGTGAAGACATAGGGGCGGCAGACCAGGCGCATCACGTCGAACTTGGGATGGTTCGACACGCAGAAGCCGCCGACCGTGCCGACCGATTTGGAGAAGGTGC
>CAXUEQ010000045.1:0-23149 GCA_964250175.1 uncultured Sphingobium sp.
AGGGCTTCGTCACTTCGGCCGCCTTCTCGCCGACGCTCGGCCATTCGGTCGCTCTGGCGCTGCTCGCGCACGGGCCGGAGCGGCACGGCGAGCGGATCGTCGTTCATGATCCCGTGCGCGGCGGCGATGTGGAGGCGGAGGTGTGCAACCCTGTGTTCGTCGATCCGGAAGGAGCGCGCGTCCGTGGCTGACGCAGTCGTCATCGAAGAACGCGCGGGCTTTGGCCTGGCGACAATGATGGCGCGCAAGGGCGTCGATCCAGCGGCGATCGGGGCGGTGCTTGGCGTTAATCTGCGGGACGGGCCATATTGTTCGACCGGCGACGATATCGCACTGCTCGGCACCGGGCCTGGAAGCTGGCTGGTGCAGGCCGATGCCGCTCCGGCGGACTGGGCGGCTGACTTGCGAGACCGTCTCGGATCGCTCGCCTCCGTCTCCGATCAGTCGGGTGGCTACGTCATCTTCCGCCTGTCCGGACCCGACGCCCGCACGGTGCTGCAACGCGGCGCGGCGATCGATTTCGATCCGGCGGCGTTCGCACCCGGATCGGTTGCCACGACGGTGATCGCCCATATCGGCGTGATCATCCGGCAGATCGACGATGCGCCGACCTATGACGTGGCGTTGTTCCGCAGCTTTGCCGGCAGCTTCCGTCACTGGTTTGACATTACAGCTAAGGGATTATGATCATGCAACCCCAAGACTCGATCACCGCCGCCATCGCCGGCTCCGACGAGCCTTTCGCGGTGCGCCGCATTTACTGCGTAGGGCGTAACTATGCCGCGCATGCCCGCGAAATGGGAAATGATGATCGCGCGCCGCCATTTTTCTTCACCAAATTTCCCGATACACTTGTGCCGTCCGGCACGATATTGACCTATCCCCCCGAAACGTCCGATTATCATTATGAAGGCGAACTCGTGGTCGCGATCGGTGCCGATACGTTCCAGGTCGCGCCCGAGCGCGCGCTCGATCATGTGTTCGGCTATGCCTGCGGTCTCGATATGACGCGGCGTGACATCCAGCTTGGATTTCGCGATCGCAGCGAGCCTTGGGACCTTGGCAAGAATTTCAGCCAGGGCGCGGTGCTTGCAGCAATCCACCGCGCGGGCGATGTCGGTCATCTCACTACCGGCGACCTGATCCTCAAGGTCAACGGCGACATTCGCCAGCGTGCCGATCTTTCGGAGCTGACATGGTCCTGCGCGGAGGTGATCGCCTATCTCAGCCGTTTCGACCGGCTGGCCGCGGGCGACCTTATCTATACCGGAACGCCCGCCGGCGTCGGCCCGGTCGTGCCCGGCGACCACATCACGCTAGAGATTGCATCGCTCACGCCGTTGACCGCCACTATCGGCGATCCGGCGGCGGCCTGAGCCCCCCAACCCCATATCTGAAGGATAGACCCGCCATGTTGTCACCTGACCAACTCGATCGGCTCGCGGCTGTCGCCAATGGACGCGATCATTTAAGCAGCGAATGTTTCACGTCAGAAGATTTTTTTCAGGAAGAGCGCCGCGCGATCTTTGCTGGCGGCTGGCTGTGTGTCGGCACTACCGACGATGCCGGCGCGCCCAGCAGCATCTATCCTGTTCAGGCCGCCGGCGTGGATCTTCTCCTTGCACGCGACAAGGCGGGGACGCTGCGCGCCTTCTTCAACCATTGCAGCCATCGCGGCGCCGTCCTTGCAGAGCAGCCGCGTCGCAACTGTGCGACGATCGTCTGCCCCTATCATTCCTGGACTTATAATCTTTCGGGCGAGTTGCGGCGCATGCCGCATGTCGGCGGGCCGGGGATTCATGAGGGGGAAGGGCTGGACGCGTCGAAGCTCGGGCTACACGAGATTCCCCTGCGCGACTGGGCCGGTCTCGTCTTCGTCAACATGAGTGGGACGGCGCAAAGCTTCGATGATTTCATCGCCCCTGTTCAGGCACGGCTGGGCGGCTACGATCTGTCGCTGTTGCACACATCCGGCGAAGCGGGAACCGTGGTCAAAGCCAACTGGAAGGTGGTGGTCGAGAATTTCGTCGAAAGCTATCACCTGCCCTGGATCCACCCATCGATGAACCGCTACAATCCGATGGAGGATCATTACCAGATTCTCGGCGGAGAAACCTATATCGGTCAGGGTCTGCTTGGGCTTGAATTTCAGGACGAAGCGGCCAACCTGCTGCCGCGCTTTCCCAATCTGACGCCCGAGCAACTGACAACGGGGGAATCGCACTTCATTTTCCCGAACCTGCTGTTCGGCGTGATGATCGAGATGGCCTATGCCGTCATCTTGCTGCCCGAGGCGGCAGGACGGACCCGCGAGCGTGTCGTCGTCATGGTCAATGGCGAGGAAGCCGCCACCGATCCCCGGTTCAAGGGTGCGCGCGATATTTTGTTGGAGCGGATCGTCAGCGTGAATGCGGAGGATATCGGCATCACCGAAAGCGTTCAGCGCGGGCGTTCCTCGCCAGCATTCGTGGGTGGTCAGTTTTCCGTGCACGAGCGCACGTCGCACCAGTTTCAGCGCGCTTATGCGCTGAGAATGCTTGCGGCGCACGGACATCCGGTATCCGATGTCGCACTCGATTATGGCGAGGTTCACCTGCCTAAACGCGCGGTGGTCGATGAGGAAATATCATTGGCGACACAAGGCTGATTCGCGCGCGCCGGTTGCCGCACGACCCTGTCTCTCGGCGGCAAGCCGAACTGTCTCTGCCATGCAAGCAAGGCGGCTGGTCTACGAGCAAGGTTCGATAGTAGAGTGGTAATCTGATGACGAAACTGGAACAAGGGCAGGGCAGTCGTAAACCCTTTGACCTTGGTCCAGCTATTGCAGCAGATAACGGTGAAGATTGTTATGCCGCGACCAGGCAAAGCAACTCTAAGCCGCAATTTCTAGCTTTCCGTCTATGCGACCGCACAGAATATTGCGACTAAGACGGTTTGCCAATAGTATCGAAGCCGAGGACTGAACATGACAGAAACAGTAGCGTTCGACATCGTTGATCGCATTGCCTGGGTGCGATTCAATCGCCCCGACAAGCGCAATTGCATGAATCCCACCCTGAACCGGCGGATGCTGGAGGTGATCGAGGAACTGGAATTTCGTGACGATGTCGGCGTGCTGGTATTGTCCGGCGAAGGCAGCGCATGGTCCGCTGGCATGGATCTGAAAGAATATTTCCGCGAGAATGAAGGCAAGGGTCTTGGCGCGACGCGTGCGGCTCAACGTCAGGCCTATGCATGGTGGGAACGGCTGCGTTGGTATCAAAAGCCGACGATCGCGATGGTCAATGGCTGGTGCTTCGGCGGCGGCTATGGTCCGCTGTTCGCGTGCGACCTGGCCTTTGCCGCCGAGGAAGCGCAGTTCGGATTGAGCGAAATAAACTGGGGTATCCTGCCCGGCGGCGGCGCGTCGAAGGTCGCGACCGAACTGATGCCGTTCCGCAAGGCGATGTATCATGCGATGATGGGTGAAAATCTCGACGGCAGGGCCGCGGTCGAGGCCGGGCTGGTCAATGAGGCGGTGCCGCTGGCGCAGCTCAAGGATCGCGTGACCGAGGTGTGCAAGGTGTTGCTTGCCAAGAACCCCTGGGCGCTCAAGGCGACCAAGGATGCGATGCGCCGGGTGCGCGAGATGACCTATGACAATGCCGAAGACTATCTGATCCGCGCGCAGGAATCGGCCAACAGCTTCGATGGTGAAGGGCGCAAGGAAGGCACCCGTCAGTTCCTCGACGAGAAGACCTACAAGCCCGGTTTGGGCGCCTACGATATCACCAAACAGAAAGCCTGACGGGAGCTGTGACATTGCGTGCATCGCTCCCCGCCAACGCGGTTGGCCGTTTGCTCCGGCCGCGGTCGATTGCGATCGTCGGTGCGTCCGCAACCCCCGGCGCTCTCGGCCACTCGCTGCTCGCAAACCTCGAACGCGCGCAGTTCGCCGGTGACATCCACCTCGTCAACCCACGCCGCACGGAGATTGGCGGCAGGCCATGCCTGAACGCGATCGAGGCATTGCCCCGCGATGTCGACGTGGCAGTGCTGGCCATCCCGCGCGCTGCGGTGCTGGAGACGTTGCGTGCGCTCGCTACGCAGCGCGTCGGCGCGGCGATCATCTTCTCGGCGGGTTTTGCCGAAGGTGGTGAGGAAGGGATCGCCGAGCAGCGCGAGATCGGCCGGATCGCGGCAAAGTCGGGGATGGTGATCGAGGGGCCTAACTGTCTCGGCATGATCAATTTCGTCGACAACGTGCCGCTCACCTTCGTCGATATGCCACAGCCGACCACGGACAAGGGCAAGCGCGTCGGCATCGTTTCGCAGTCGGGCGCGATGGCGGCGGTGATCGCGACGACGCTGATGGCAAAGGACGTGGCGCTGTCCTACTTCATCTCGACCGGCAACGAGGCGGCGAGCGGTATCGAGGACTATGTCGACTGGCTGATCGATGACGGCGACACGCAGGCGATCACGCTGGTCGTCGAGCAATTTCGTGATCCGGCCCGCTTCCAGGCGCTGGCGCGACGCGCGCGCGCTGCGGGCAAGCCGATCATTCTGCTCCACCCCGGCCGTAGCGCCGCCGCGCGCGAGTCCGCCGCGACCCATACCGGGGCGATGGCGGGTGATTATGACGTGATGCGCGTGCTGGTCGAACGTGCCGGTGTCGTGTTGTGCTGCGAACTCGAAGAAGTCGCCGACGTGCTTGATCTGGCGGTGCGTTGCGGACCGATCAAGCCGGGCACGGCTATCTTGGGCGAGTCCGGCGCATTCAAGGCGCTTGCGCTCGATGTTGCGGAAACGATCGGGCTGGACTTGCCGCCGTTCGATGATGCGCTAAGCCCCAGGCTACGCGCCGCGCTGCCCGATTTCGTCGGTGTATCGAACCCGGTCGATCTCACCGCGCAGGCGCTGGTCGATCCCGATCTCTATCGCCGCACCTTCGACGCGCTGCTTGATGACGATCGGCTGGGCGCGATCATCATCAGTATCATCCAGACCGACGCGCGCACCGCGCAGGTGAAATTCCCCCCTATCATCAATGCGATCCGGCAGTTGAATCCCCAAAAGCCCGTGATTTTCACCGGGGTGGACGAGGGCGCCGGCGTGCCGGCGGAATATATTTCCGCGCTGCGCGAACTGGGTGTGCCCTATTTCCCGACACCCGACCGCGCTTTTCGCGCGGTGGCGCGCTGGAACCGGCACGCGGCCGGTGATCCGGCCACCGCCGACCCGCGCATGGCCGCGCTCGAACTGCCCGCTACGGGCGGGGTCATCCCTGAATATCGTAGCAAGCAATTGCTTGAGCCATTGGGCATCGTGTTCCCCGCCGGCCGGTTCGTCACCAGTCTGGACGAGGCGAGGGTGGCAGCGCATGCGCTCGGCTGGCCGGTCGTCATCAAGGTGCAGGCGGCGGCGTTGTCGCACAAGAGCGATGTGGGGGGCGTCGTCCTCAATCTGGCGAACGAGGCCGCGTTGGACGCTGGCTGGGCCAAGCTCCAGGACGATGTGGCAAGGCATGCGCCCGGCGTACCGATAGACGGAATACTGGTCGAGGCGATGGGTGCGCGCGGCGTCGAAATGATCGTCGGCGGCCGAAACGATCCCGATTGGGGACCAGTGGTGCTGGTCGGCGCGGGCGGTGTGCTGGCCGAGCTGTTCCACGATGTGCGGCTGCTGCCGGCAGACCTGCCCCACGACGCGATCGTCGCCGAACTCCGTGCGCTAAAGAGCGGTGCTCTTCTCGACGGTTTTCGCGGGTCGTCGCCGCTCGACGTCGCCGCGCTTGCCCGGCTGGTCGGTGGTGTGGGCGCGCTGCTCCGCGCGAATCCGCGCATTGCCGAGATCGACCTTAATCCCGTCATCGTCTATCCCGATGGCGTGGTTGCGCTGGATGCGCTGCTGCTGACGGTGCCCGCGTAAAGCTTTAGAATAACCGGAGGACAGGATGGAAGCGCTTAACAAGACCCTTGAGGGTATCAAAGCCCGCGGCGAGGCCGGATTGTTTATCGGCGGTGAATGGCGTGAGGGCGAGGGTAGCGTCCGGCTCGACGTGATCGCGCCGCATAATGAGGAGCTGCTGCTCAACTACCGCGAGGCAACCCCCGCCGACATCGATATAGCGGTCGCCGCCGCGCGCGAAGCGTTCGACAAGGGGCCATGGCCACGCCTCTCGCCGCCGGAGCGCGGCGTGTTGCTGCGCAGGGTTGCGGACAATCTGGCCGCACGCATGCCGGAACTGGCTGAGGCATGGACCGGCCAGGTTGGCGCGGTGCTGGGCTTCACCAGCCGGGCCTCGGGGCAATCGCCAGATCTGTTCAATTTCTACGCGGATCTGTGCGACAGCTATCCGTTCGTTGACGACCGACGGCGGTCTTCAGGCGGCTTGGCGCGCGTGGTGCAGGAGCCGGCCGGCGTGGTCGCGGCGATCACGCCGTGGAACGCGCCGCTGGTATTGCTATGCTATAAAGTCGCTGCGGGTCTTGCGGCGGGCTGCACTATCGTCGCCAAGCCATCGCCCGAAACTCCCATAGATGCCTATATATTGGCGGAATGCATCGCGGCGGCGGGGCTTCCCGCGGGCGTGTTCAACATGCTGCCGGCCGGTCGTGAAAGTGGCGAGTATCTCGTTAATCATCCTGGCGTCGACAAGGTCAGCTTCACCGGATCGACCGGTGCCGGCAAAGCGATCGCCCACGCCTGCGCTGACCGTTTGGCGCGTTTCAGTCTGGAATTAGGCGGCAAATCCGCCGCCCTGATCTGCGACGATGCAACGGTCGAGCAGGTGCTGCCCAGCCTCGTCCCCTATTCAATGCCAATTACCGGCCAGGTCTGTTTTTCGCTGACTCGCGTGTTGACGCCACGCGCGCGGCACGACGAATTTGTCGACGCTTATGTCGCGGCGGTCAGGGGGATCAAGGTCGGCGACCCGTTCGCCGACGGCACCGGCATGGGACCGCTGACGCTTGGACGCCAGCGCGACCGGGTGGAGGGCTATATCGACAAGGGCAAGGCGGAAGGCGCGCGGCTGGTGCAGGGCGGTGGCCGCCCGGCTGACCTCAACCGCGGCTTCTTCATCGAGCCGACGGTATTTGTCGATGTCGAGCCCGGCATGACAATCGCGCGCGAGGAGATTTTCGGCCCTGTCGTGTCGTTCATCGATTATGATGGCGAGGCCGACATGATCGCCAAGGCCAACGCCACCGACTACGGCCTGCACGGCGCGGTCTACACCGCCGATCCGGAACATGGTTATAAAGTGGCGCGCGAGCTGCGCACGGGTAGCGTTGGCGTCAATACCATGGTCGTTGACATCGAAATGCCGTTCGGCGGCTTCAGACAATCCGGTATCGGCCGTGAGGGCGGGATCGAGGGCTTGAAGACCTATCAGGAAACGAAGACGATCTACTTCGCCTGATTTCATTGGTCTAAACGAACGGGAGCCGACGATGACGCATATCGAAACAACGCATGTCGGCAGCCTGCCGCGCAGTCCCGCGCTGGCGGAGCTACTGATCGCCCGCGATCATGGCCGCGAGATCGACGAGGCGGCCTTCGAGGCTCTTGTGTCGGACGAAATCGCAGAAGCGGTCGCGCAGCAGGTAACTAACGGCATCACGATCGTCAGCGACGGTGAACTCGGCAAGGTCGGCTATGCCACCTACGTCACCGAGCGCTTGGAGGGGTTCGGCGGCCATGTCGACCGCACGCCGGCCAAGGATCTCGCCGACCTGCCCGAACTCCGCAAGAAGCTGACCGCTATCATGGGATCGCAGGAATTTGTCCGCGCCGCCTGTATCGGACCCGTGCGACTGCGCGAGACGGATCGCGAGCAAGACGATATCCGCCGTTTCCGAGCGGCACTCGATGCGCAGGAGACGGGCGTGCGCGGCTTCATGAATGCCGCGTCGCCGGGGCTGATCACGGCGTTTCAGCCGAACCAATATTATCCGACGCACGAAGCCTATCTTGCCGACCTGGTCGATGCGATGCGCCCGGAATATGAAGCGATCGCGGCCGCCGGGTTCGACTTGCAGCTCGATGCGCCCGACCTGGCGATGGCGGCGCATACCGGCTTTCAGGGACTGGAAGAAGCGGAGTTTCTGCGTCGCGCGGCGCAGAATGTCGAAGCGCTCAACGCCGCCACCGCTAATATTCCGGCGGAGCGGATGCGCATGCACATCTGTTGGGGCAATTACGAAGGCCCGCACGATTGCGACATCGCGCTGGAGAAGATCATCGATATCATATTGTCGGCGCGACCCGCGCAATTGCTGTTTGAAGCAGCCAATCCCCGCCACGACCACGAATGGACGGTATGGCGGGACGCCGGAGTGCCGGACGACAAGATATTGGTGCCAGGGCTGATCGATAGCTGCTCCAACTATGTCGAGCATCCCGAATTGATCGCGCAGCGGATCGAGCGCTTTGCGGCCTTCGTCGGCGCGGAGCGGGTGATCGCCGGGTCGGATTGCGGTTTCGGCACCTTCGCGGGCTATGGCAAGATTGATCCCGCCGTCACCTGGAAGAAGTTCCGCGCGTTGCGCGAAGGGGCAGATCGTGCGGCGGCGCGATTGTAGGGCGGGTGCGTTACGCCAGTTAACCCGTTGAAGTTAGCTTCGTATAGACAAAACAATCTATCAAATCAGCGGAACCGGCACAGGCTCTATATGTCGCTCGGCATGCGCGCGCTTCACGGCACGGCTCAACGCCGGCAAGCAAAGCGGAGCGAGGATCGAGCAACTTGCGACCGCCAGCAGGCCGATCCACAGGAACGACCCGAAATCGACAAACAAACCGCCGATCGGCGCGCCGAACGCGAAGGCCAGCCGCTCGCAACCGGTGCCGAGCGTCGCCAGCCGCCCGGTCGGGTCGATCGCGGCGGCGGTGCCGAGCATCATTACATAAAAGAAGATGGTGAGTATCCAATATAGGATGCAGGCCAGGGCATACATCCACAAACCGCTGGAGAGCGCCAGCATCAGGCAGGTAGCGCCGCCGCCGACCAGACCGATACCGATCGCGGTGGCTCGCCCGATCCGGTCGCTGGCGAAAGCGGCAAGGCCGCTGCCGACCAGACCCATGAATACGCTGGCGGACAGAATCAGTCCGATTGTCGGCCCCGAAACACCGAGCGCATGACCGATCCGCTCCGCAAAGGTCCACATCGCGCCTGTCCCCAGTGAATAGAGGACCCAGATTATCAGTAACGGAAGGCCGCTTCTGACGCTGCCGCCCTTGGCTTCGTGAAGGTGCGGACTTGCAGGCGTGTAGCGAAACCCCCATAGCAGCGGGATCGAGATGATCAGCAACATGCCGATGCCGATGAAGATGCCGCGCACTCCGAAATAATTGTTGGTCAGCGGCAGCAGCGAGAGCAAGCCGACCAGCAGCAGCAAGCCCCCCGAGCTGGAAGCGGCATATACCTTGTCGGCCTGCTTCGAGGCCGCCGGGGCGGCGACGGTCGCGGACAACATCAGACAGTAACCAAAGCCGCTCAACAGGCCGAGCAGACATAAAAGCGGCAGGCTCGCGGATGAAAAATAGAGTGCGCCGTTGGTGGCTGCGGCGATTAGAAGACCGGTCAGGCAGATGGCGAATGGACGGTAACGGTGCGACAACGGCGCGAAGAAGATCATGCCGAGCGCCAGCGTACCAACCTGAAAGAAGCCGAACAGCCCGGCAGCTGTTGCCGACAGACCAAAGCCGTCGATCAGCGCGCCGACCTGTAGCGGCATTGCACTCGTGCAGAGGTGGGCGACGGCATTGCCAACCGCGACCGCAAAGACGAAGGCGAGAAACTGCCAGGAGAAACGGGACTTTTCCATGTGCGCGGCTTTCATTGTCGGGCATCGGCGATACAGCCGAGCGGAAGTGTCGAAAACGTCACGTCGCCAGATCTGCAAAGGCGGCCAGTCGCGCCGAACCGGCATGCATCGCCGCGACGGCGGCGGGCAATTGTTCAACCATGGTGGACAGGCCGTGACGTCCACAGGCGGCCAGTTGCGCATCGCCGGATGCGGCGAGCCGCGCCGCCGCCCAGCCGTGCGCAACGATGGTCGCCGCCCGCAACGCGGCGCGCGCCGCCGCGTCGATCTCGCTTTCGCTGCGCGCCGGATCGCGGAGCCACAGGGTCGCCACTCCTAGCTGGCCGAGCGCATCCCGAAGCGCAATCGTGCAGGCCTCTGGCAGCGTCGTCAGATCGGTTTCGATCAACGCGACGAAAGCTTCATATCCACTATCGGGCGTGAGCCAACGCCGACGCACGAGGTCAAGCGCCTGCATGCCCGTCGTGCCTTCGTAGATGGCGAGGATGCGGGCATCGCGCAGGTGGCGCTCGATCGGCCATTCCTTGGTATAGCCCGCGCCGCCGAACAGCAGGAGCGCTTCGCCGGCAATCTCGTAAGCGGTTTCTGCGCCGCCATTCTTCACGATCGGCAGCAGCCAGCCCAAGAGCGAGGCTGCGTCCGCCCGCGCGCTCTCATCCGGTTCAACTTCCGCCAGATCGGCGGCGATGGCTGCGGCATAGACGATGCCGCGCAGAGTGGCGATGCGGGCCGCCATGCCGATCAACATCAATTGGACATCGGCATGTTCGGCAATGGCGACCGGCGGTTGATCCCGAGGGCCTCCCTGTCTGCGCTCCTGGGCGTAGCGCGCGGCGACGGCGAGGCAGGCGGTCGCCAGTCCCAGCCCCTGGGTACCAACCTGTAACCGCATGGCTACGATCATGCGGAAAAGCTGCGGCACGCCGCGACCTTCCGCGCCGATCAGCATCGCTTGCGCGCCTTCGAAACCCATTGCACAGGTCGGCGAGCCGTGCAGCCCGAGCTTTTCTTCGATCCGGCGCACGATTACGGCATTGCGGCCGACTATGCCGTCCCGACCCTCGATCAGGCTTGGCACCAGGAACAGACTGAGGCCACGCGTGCCCAATGCCGACGGGTCTGACCGGGCCAGGACGAGATGGGCGATCTCGCGCGTGAGGGCGTGGTCGCCATAAGATATCCAGACTTTCTCGCCTTCGACGCGCCACATTCCGCCGTCATCGCATTTTGCCGTCGTTCGGATACGGCCGACGTCGGAACCGGCATCGGACTCCGAGATACAGATGGTGGCGCTGGCGGTGCCAGAGGCGAGTTTCGGAATCCAGGCGTCGGCAATATCGGCTGTGGCATAAGTCTGCAACAGGCGGGCCGCCGAACGCGCCGCACCCGGCGCCATGCCGAAACTCACCGAACCGCGGTCGAACATCTCCTGAACCGGGATCGCGAGCGCTGCGGGAAGCCCCTGACCGCCATGATCGGCCGAGATATCCGTCGCTCCCCAGCCGGCATCGCGATATTCCGCCCAGACTTCCTCATGTCCGGGCGCCAGCACGACGCGGCCGTTCCGGAGTGCGCAGCCAGCGCGGTCGGCATCGCGATCGAAGGGGGTCAGACGGTCCATCGAAAAGCGACTGGCCTGTTCGATAATGGCGGTCATCATATCGGACTGAAGAACGTCGCCAAGGGTGTCGAGGTCACGCAGCCGGTCGAGACCGGGAGTCAGCTCGATCTGACGAACGACCGCTTCAATAGTCGTGATATAATCGGTGTTCACGAGCGGCTATTCACTTGGCCGCGCCTGTATGGCGATAAATGCATCCGCCTCCCCTACAGAAAAATGCTTCTCTATGGCAAAGTGTGGCAGATTTTATGGGCTTGGCTCTTGTCTATGTGCGCCGAACTTAGTGGCGGCGCGCGACACTATGTCCTTCCCAAAGACCGACTTGTCGTCTCACATCACGTGGCGACTGATCGTAAAAGCTGCGAAAAGCCCGGCTGAAATGCGCTGCGTCGTTAAAGCCCCAGCGAAACGCGATTTGGGTGATCGACAGATGGTCTTTGACCGGATCGAGCAGGTCCTCCCGGCATTTTGCGAGCCGGCGATGACGAATCCATTCGCAGACCGACCATTCGGTATCGACGAAAGAGCGATGCAGCCGCCTGACCGAAATGCCGCATCCGGCAGCGATCTGTGCCGGGCTGAGTTCCGAATCGGCAAGATGGGCGTCGATGAACGCCCTGATCCGATAATCCGGTAGCGCATTCTGTGCGTCTCGCCTCGGCCGATGATCGCGTTCGACCATATGTTTGACGAGGCCGATCAGCATTTGCCGGGCATGCATCGCGTCACTCTCGTCGAAGCGATCGACCGAGCGCGCCACGGTCATCAGGGTAGTTCGAGCCAGCCCGCCGATTCCGTCTCTTGCCGTCCATCGCTGTGGACGGGAAAAAGCGCTTGCGGGGCAGGTGGTCATCAGTTCCGCCGCCGGAATATAGGCTGCAAGCTGCCTGTTCTGGCCGCTGAACCGGCAGACGAAAGGCCGATAGGTATCGATGATGGCGATATCATTCGTGGCGATTTCGGTCTCGACACTGCCTTGGGATACGATCGCGCGTCCGCTTAATTGCATGACCAGCATCATATGTCGGCAGCGCTCTTCTGTCAGCGCCCGCTTGTCATGCGCAATTTCGCTGGCGTTATGCTGCAGATGACCGATGCCGATGCCACCTACGTCGCGGATTTTGATCGAAGCCTGAAATCCTTCGTTGGAGAAGCGCAATGCCGCCGATCGCCCGCAAAGTGCTGCAAGTTGAGCGCTCCAGGCATCGCGTCCCTCATTTTGACGCATTGCGACCGTAGAGAATTCGATCATGGCGTGGACTCCCCAAACTCCTGCCTTCACGCTTTTCCGGTGTCTTGGCGCACCGTTGTCTGATTGACCTGCGTGATAGACGTAAACGCATTTGGCCGTCTCGCTACAACAAATGCCGATGTCGCAAGCAGGCAAGATAATGACGATCTGTATCGCCTAAACCCTCGATAGAAGCAAGAGTGGCTCGCAATTTTTTTTCTTGTGGAGAAACATCTGGCTTAAGCTTGGCTATTGCAACATCGGATGCCGGCAACGCTGCGTATTCGGAGCCAGGAATGCGCCGCTCTGCTAAAACAGAGCATCACGTCAAGCCTTAGTACGCCTTCTTGTCGAGCGTAAGGAAAAAGAAATGCCCGGAACCAGCGCCCACCCTGCGACGATGACCGGTGCCGAAAGCCTGCTTCGAACAGTGTCCGGCTGCGGTGTGCGATTGTGCTTTGCCAATCCGGGCACATCGGAGATGCATTTCCTTGCGGCGCTGGACAAGGTGCCGGAAATCAGGCCTGTGCTGGGATTGTTCGAAGGGGCTGTGACGGGCATGGCCGATGGCTATGCGCGAATCGCCGGTGTGCCGGCGCTTACCCTGCTGCATCTCGGTCCCGGTTTCACCAACGGCATCGCCAATCTGCACAATGCCCGTCGCGCGAGAAGCCCCGTGGTGAACGTAGTGGGCGATCATGCGACTTATCATGGCCGATGGGACAGTGCGCTGAAGACCGATGTCGCCGCGCTCGCCCGCCCGGCCTCGGACTGGCTCGCGATTTCCTCAAGCGCGCATACGGTTGGCGCCGACGGTGCGCGCGCCGTTGCCGCTGCGCTGGAAAAGCCCGGCCGTATCGCCACGCTGATCCTGCCCGCCGACGCCGCATGGGGACTGACTGACGGTATTTGCCCGCCGCTCCCGATCGCTGCCCCGGCTCTCGATACCGCTGCGGTCGAGCGGGTCGCGGCGATTCTGAGGGCGCGCGGAAACAGCAGCGTGATCCTGGTCCGGGATGCCGCCGGAGACATTGCCGGGCTGGACGCGCTGGAACGGATTTGCGCCAGCGTCGGCGCACGGGCGATGATGGACCTGGCGACCGGCAAGGTCATGCGTGGCGTCGGTCGCCTGCCGATCGCCCGGATCCCCTATCGTGCCGAAGATGCGGTGCGGGCGCTGGCGGACGTAACGGACCTCATTCTGGTCGGCGCGCATCCGCCGGTCGCGCCGTTCGCCTATCCGAACTATCCAAGCTGGTGCGTGTCCGAAGACACCGCCATCACCTATCTGTCGCACGAGCATGAGGACGAGGTGCGGGCGCTGGAGGCGTTGGCCGATGCGCTGGGCGCTAGTCCGGTAGGAAAGGCGGCCGCATCGACCGGGGATCGCACGCGTGCGGCAGGGGCTCTCGACGCGTCGGCGATCGGCCGTTCCGTCGCGCGTCACCTGCCCGAAGGCGCGATCGTTTCCGAAGAAGCGATCAGCAACGCCTTTCCGATCGTCACCGCGCTGACGACTGCCGCACCCTATGTGCATCTCGCGCTGACCGGCGGCGCCATCGGGCAGGGCATTCCGCTGGCGACCGGCGCAGCGGTCGCCGCGCCGGGTTCCAAAGTCCTCAATATCCAGGCGGACGGCAGCGCAATGTATACGTTGCAGGCGCTGTGGACCCAGGCGCGCGAAAAGCTGGATGTCGTCACGGTCATCCTCGCCAACCGATCCTATGGTGTGTTGCGCGCCGAGGTGGAGCGCGTCGGCGCACAGATTGATGACAGGCTCGCCGCCGGTCTGCTCGACATAGACAATCCCGCTCTCGACTGGATCGCCTTGGCGCGCGGCATGGGGATTGAGGGGTGCCGGGCAACGTCGGCCGAACAGTTTGACGACATGCTCGCCAGCGCGCTCGCCGCCAAAGGTCCCAGACTGATCGAGGCCTGGCTTGCTGACTGATGCCCGCGACGAAACTTGACATGCTCGCCGAACAGGGTGGTATGACGGCAACCAGGCGGGAGTAGTGTGTGACAAGGCAGGGGTGTGATCAGGGCGAGGAGGGGACGGAGGATTATCGAACCGGATCGACTGCCCCTGCGCTGGAGAACCGGACATTAGAGCGCGCACTAGGCGTGCAGATCCGGTTGCTGCGGCGAAGGCTTGACCTTTCGGTCGCCGATCTCGCCAGTGCGTCCGGCATTTCTCTCGGCATGATGTCCAAGATCGAGAACGGCCAGATTTCAGCTTCGCTGAAAACCCTGCAGTCCCTGGCGGCTGCGCTGTCCGTGCCAATCTCCTCGCTGTTCGCTTCGGTGGAAGACCGGCAGGACTGTTCCTTCGTGCCGTCGGGGCAAGGGGTCAATATCGAGCGGCGGGGAACGAAGGCCGGCCATATTTACCAGCTATTGGGCCATCTGTTGCGCGGCGACGTGGTGATCGAGCCTTATCTCATCACACTGCGCGAAAATGCGCAGCCGCATACCAGTTTCAGTCATGAGGGTGTCGAACTTCTCTACATGCTTGAAGGTCAGGTAGATTATCGTCACGGCAGCGAGATCTATGCTTTGCGCCCAGGCGATACGATGACGTTCGATTCAAGCGCACAACATGGTCCGGAGCGTTTGCTCCAGCACCCGATCCGCTATTTGTCGATCATCATCTATCCGCGCGGCGCCGCCTAAGGCGCGAGCGTCCCGATGACGGTAAGCATGATCAAGTCGAATGTATGACGCGCGCGCTCTTTAGCGCCTGCGACTATAAACTCACTCAAATCCGTTCGTTCTGATTAGAGCCTCGGCATGCGGAAGGCTTGCATCAAAGCCGCGTATTCAAGCCGAATGACCCCTTAACGCTGATTTGCATCTTTTGTTTTCACATCAATGCAGTCGCCGCACAGCTTCTATAATATTTGTCAGATAAATAAAGTATCATGCCAGCATAGCGATAATATATGTCACGCCAGGCCAAATCACCACGTCCCTTGCAAGCAAGCATTGGATGCTCAAGCGCAATATTCGCTTTGCCACGCTGAGACCAGATATTGTGTCGGGCGCTGTCGCCCAGATCGATAGGCTTCGCGTAGCTAAAGGGGATAATCGTGGTGAAGAGCAACATATTGACCGCTTGGCGCAAGCCAGGAATTTCATCGAAAGCCGCTTTAATGGCTGCATCCTGCATGGCGATCGCCGCCGTCACGGGTTTCTCCTTCGGCGCGCAGGCACAGGATGCGCGGCCCGCTGACGGGGCGGCGTCGTCTCAATCGGCCAGTGACGTTCAGGATGCCGGTTCGGTCGGAGACATTGTGGTCACCGCGCAGTTCAAGTCGCAGAAAATTCAGGACATACCCTTGGCCATTTCGGCCGTCAGCGGCGAGGCGATCGAGTCCCGCGGCCTGCAAAATATTGCGCAGGTCGCGCACAGCGTTCCAAACGTGTTCGTCGAGCGCAGCGGAGCGGGCACCGGCGTATCCGCAAATGTCTATATCCGCGGCGTTGGTCAGTCGGATTCGAGCTTTGCGCTTGAGCCGGGGGTCGGGGTCTATGTCGACGATGTCTATTATGGTGTCATCTCGGGAAGCCTGTTCGAAACCCTTGACCTCGATCGGGTCGAAGTTCTGCGTGGTCCACAGGGCACCCTGGCCGGAAAAAATTCGATCGGCGGCGCGATAAAATTATTCTCGCGAAAACCCACCGGCGATGCCGACGCGTATGTCGAAGCGGGCTATGGCAGCTATAATCGGGTCAATCTGCGCGCCGCAACCAATATCACGATCGTTCCGGATCGCTTGTTCGTGCGTGTGTCCGCGTCGGCCAGACGCGCTGACGGCTATCTGACCCGGCTCGATTATGGCTGCGCCACCGGCACTGCGACGCCTGCTCCGCAAAACCTGAAATCCGATTGCAAGATCGGCACCGATGGCGGGCAGAGATTGTTTACCGGCCGTGTGTCGGCGCGTTGGCTGATCGCGGACGGTATTGAAAATACGTTTATCGCGGACACGACCCAGGACGATTCGGAAAGTCCGGCGGCAAAGTTGCGCATACAGTCAAGCCGATGGACCGGCACCGCCAATTATCTGACCGGGCCGCGCAGCTATACGAGCTATGCCAACTATATCAGCAATCCCGGACAGCCGGATCAATTCAGCCTGCGGCCGGATGCGACGCTGCACGGTTGGGGCGTAGCCAATAATTTCACAGCCAGCCTGTCGGACACCGTCAATCTGGTTTCCGTTACCGGATATCGTGCCTCCAACACTTATTTCCCGCTGGATCTCGATGGGTCTCCGGCCGACGTTCTGAGCCAGGAATGGTCACTGAACCACAAGCAATTCACGCAGGAAGTGCGGCTTGCGGGGACCCTGCTCGACAAGAGCCTCGAATGGACCGTCGGCGGCTTCTATTATGACGCGAAAGGCCGCTCAGTGTCGCGCTTCAACGTCAGGGGCGGCTATGTCGTCGGCGGTGGCGGGATCGATCTGCTGGCCAGAACGGACGACACGATCAATACCAACTCCAAGTCGGTGTTCGGGCAACTGGTCTATCATCCGGTGCCCCAGATGTCGGTCATCGGCGCTCTGCGCTATACGAAAGACCATAAGGACTATCTTTTTCACCGCTACGACAATAACGGCAATGTCCATCCGATCATCGGTGGCATAGACGGGCTTTTTGGCGTCTTCAACGGCAACAGGCTCGATTATCGTTTTGTCGCGGACTACAAATTCTCGTCCGACACGCTGGTCTATGCGCAGACATCGTCCGGCTTCAAAGGCGGCGGCGTCAACTCCTATCCCTATTTTGAGAGCCAGGTAGTCCCTTTCAAGCCGGAAAAGCTGGTGAGTTATGAGGCGGGATTCAAGACATATCTTCTCGACCGCGCCATACGCCTCAACGGCGCTGTATTTCACAATGTCTATACAAATCTGCAGGGCCTTCTGCGGACCTGCCCCAGCATAACGCCGAACAACGCGCCGGGGCCTTGTTCGGCACAGTCAAATATCGGGGACGCGCGCGTCAACGGGGCCGAGCTCGAAACCGAGGTCCGGGTAGGCAACCTATCGTTTAACGGCTCGGTCGGATATCTCGACTTCAAATATACCAGCCTGTTGCCCGATACCGGCGTGACGAAGGGGATGACCAACCTCTACACGCCGAAATGGACCGCATCGGGCGGCATTCAATATAAGATAGATGTAGCGGGCGCCGGATCCTTCACCCCGCGTTTCGACATCAATTATATCAGCTCGACCTATTCGGAACTGGTCAACTCGCCCGATACCCGCATATCATCCCGCACGATCGCCAATGCTCAGATCGCCTGGAAGAGCGACGATTCGGACTGGGGCGCAACCGTCTCGGTCACGAACGTGTTCAACACATTCAAATATCTGAACTATTTCCAAAAAGATGGCGATATCTACTTTGCGCAAAGTGGTCAGCCGACCCGTCCACGCGAATGGCTGCTGACGGTAAGGCGCGGTTTTTGAGAATGGAGCGGTTGATCCGATTGCATCGGATCAACCGCTCCAAATCATTCAGGTCAGGCGACTTCCTGTGTCATCCGATGGCGCCATCGGATGACACAGGAAAATCGCTCTAGATGGAACGGTGAAACCGGATATGATGCGAAATGATGGCCAGGGCCGGTTGTGCCGAATGGCTCCAAGGATTGCGGCCGGCATATTAGCCCTGTTGGTGGCAACCCCGGCCCTGGCGGACTCGGTGAAGCCGATTGCCTGCAAGACGCCGGCCATCGAAGCTACGTCGCCAGAGCAGACCGAGGCGTTTCCACCGTCCGTCCTATCCCGATATAAGGTGCAGACGATCGCCTGGGGGCTTGTCCATCCCTTTGGACTTATTTTCTTGCCGGACGGGCGCTTTCTTGTAACCGAACGGCCGGGCAGAATACGGATAGTGACACCGGATGGCGCGCTTTCCGCTCCGCTTCCGGGATTTCCGATCAAGGAAGGGGAGCGGCTGCTCGACGTGATCGCGGCACCCGATTTCGTCACGTCGCGCCTGCTCTATTTCAACTATGCCGAGCAACGGCCCGGTATGAAGGGCATGTCGATCGTCAAGGCCAGGCTGTCGCAAGATACAACGCGCCTGGAGGACGCCGCGATCATCTTTCGCATGCGTCCGGAACGGTCCACCAACGCGATTGCCGGCCGCCTGCTGTGGGGACCGGAGGGCAAGCTATTCGTGACCGTAAGTACAAGCGGGGACGAGAACGAGGCTTTTACGATTGCGGCTGATGATCCCCGGCTGAACGATCTGTCTACACCCAAGCTGAGTTTGCCGGCATTTGCAGACTCTCAGTCGCTGGCGACGGACGGCGGCAAGGTCCTGCGCCTTAATGCGGACGGGACTATTCCGGCGGATAATCCGTTCCCGCAAGTCACGAATAGTCTTCCCGAAATTTTCGCATTGGGCATTCGCGATGCGCAAGGCATGGCCTTCGACCCGGCAAAGGGTATCTTGTGGGAAATCGAGCACGGTCCGCAGGGCGGCGATGAGCTGAATATCATCAACTCGGGTAAAAATTACGGCTGGCCGATCGTAAGTTATGGCTGCGACTACAACGGAAATATTATAGGCACGGGCAAAGCCGAACGCGAAGGGCTTCAGTCGCCAATCTACTTCTGGCGTCCAAGCATAGCCCCGTCCGGCCTGCTGCTTTATTCCGGTTCTGCTTTTCCGGACTGGAAGGGCAATCTTCTGGTCGGGGGACTGGCCGGGCGGCGTATCAGCCGTCTTGTGCTGGAAAATCGCAAAGTCGTTGCCGAAGAATCGCTTCTGGAAGATGAACATAGCCGCATACGATCGCTCTATCAGGCGTCGGACGGATCGGTTTATGTGCTGACAGATGAGGATGCAGGACGTATTTTGCGGATTTCGCCGAATACTAGCGTCGACACCGGCAAGACGAAATGAACGACATCGCAGATATAGCGCGTAGTAAAGGACGGTAGATGACAAGGATCGTTTTCAAGGGATTGATGGGGTTGCTGACGGCAACGGCACTTCTATCGCAAGCCGGTTCCATATTACCCGCGCGCGCGGCTGTAGCGTCCGCCAAGGCCCCGAGTTGGGTCGTCAACAAGGCCGCCTCGCGCTTGAGTTTTCAAAGCAGCTTCGGCGGGACGCCTTTCTCCGGGGCATTCGCGCGCTGGGACGCCGCGATATCCTTTGACCCTGCGAATCTGGCCGGCTCTTCGGTGTTGGTCAAGATCGACATGACATCTGCCAAGACGGGGGATGGCGATCGTGACGCAGCCTTGCCTGGAAACGACTGGTTCGCCACTGCCAAATTCGCACAGGCGACCTTTGCCTCGAAAAATTTCAAGAGCCTGGGCGGAGGGCGCTACGAAGCCATCGGCACGTTGACGCTGCGTGGAATTTCGCGACCGCTGTCATTGCCTTTCGCTATCAAGATCGATGGTGGTCAGGCACGTCTGATGGGGAGTGCAGTCGTCAACCGGCGGGTTTTCGGCGTTGGTCAGGGCCAGTTCGCTTCGGCGGAGACAATACCGCTCGACGTCCGGGTTGCTATCGTGCTCGTTGCAAAGCGAGCCTGACTATTGACCGCGCGCCTTCGCATCCGATCGGCCAGCACTACGGCCCGTTATGCGACTGGCGCCATTTTTCTTTACTGGGCCATTGCTCTATTGATCCTTCTCAATCTGTATCCGGGCTGGAAAATGAATCATTTCCCCCTGATGGAGAAATTCGTTACGTTTCAACTTCATAAATCCATCGGCATTAGCATATTGGCGTTAAGTCTGGTGCGCCTGGCATGGCGGCTTGTCCATCGTCCGCCGCCTTATCCTAAGTCCATGCGCATATCCTGGCCGGATCGGGGAGAATGTTCCGGCGTTAACACAGGGGGGCAGGATTGAGCCTCCCAATAGTCTGCAGAAGTTTTCTAGATAGCCGCCGCCACTATCGGTTGTCGTGATTGAGGTTTTCGGTTCACGACAGGCTCGCCTCGCAACGCCAAGTTGCGCGACGCTGTGAGGCAAGAGTCGTGCGCCATTCCCTGCGATACTCTGTCAGGCTGCATGCTTGGCGTCCGGCGTCATACGCTTTGTCGGCTTATCAAGGATGCGCAAACGCGGGAGAGTGACCATGAGCGATCAAGCCGTTTCAGTCGCTCGCCAGCGCATCAGCCTCACCATATGCCAGGACCGCCGTCATATTGGGGCAAGAAGATGAGCGGTCGCCGATACATGTGAACCGGTGCCAGGCGGCGTCTGGCAACAGGAGTGATGATGAAGCAGTTTGAAGATTATCTCCGCCTCAGCCGTCGGCGGCTTCCGCATTTCCTGTATGAATATATCAGCGGCGGAACATTCGACGAAGTGACGTTGCGCGCCAATCGCGCCCGACTTGCCGAGATCACCCTGCGCCAGCGCGTGATGCGCGACATGTCGGACATCACCACGCGGACCAGCCTGTTGGGTCAAGATTGCACGATGCCCGTCGTGCTCAGTCCGGTCGGCCTGGTCGGCATGACGTCGCGGCGCGGCGAGATCAAGGCGGCGCGGGCAGCGGCGCATGCCGGTATTCCCTATTGCATGTCCACCTATTCGCTCTGTTCGATCGCCGAGGTCGGCAATGCCGTGAAGACGCCCTTCTGGTTCCAGCTCAACATGTTCAAGGATCGCGGTTTCGTGACCGAGACGTTGCAGGAAGCGTCGCGTTTCTGTTCCACGCTGGTCTTCAGCGCGGACCTGTCGGTGCTCGGCACCCGCTATCGTGACTATCGCACCGGGCTGTTCGCGCCGGAGGGGCTGCGCGGCCATGTAATGCGCTTCTTTCAGGCCGCAGCGCGGCCGGCATGGAGTTGGGACGTGGGTCTGCGGGGTCGACCGCACGGTCTGGGCAATATCCAGCGCTATCTGGATGCGCACCAGATAAAGGATGACACCCATCATTGGACGAACCACAATATCGACCCGTCGACCACCTGGCGGGAACTGGCGTGGATCCGGGAACAGTGGGCGGGGCCGATCGTGGTCAAGGGTATTCTCGACCCGGATGATGCGGAGGATGCCGTCAACGCGGGCGTCGATGCTATCGTGGTGTCCAATCATGGCGGCCGGCAACTCGACAGCGCGGTCGCGACCGCCGATGCCCTGCCGCTGGTCGCGCGCCGTGTCGCCGGCCGCTGCACCGTCTTCGTCGATGGCGGTGTCCGCTCGGGTCTCGATGTGCTCAAGATGCTCATGCTTGGCGCGGATGGCGTATTTCTCGGCCGGGCGTGGGTGGCGGCGCTCGCGGCGGAAGGCGAGCAGGGGTTGGTGGATTTTCTTGCTACGATACAGGCGGAATTGACAGCAGGGCTTGGAATGACCGGGCAACACAGCGCAGCGGCTGTCGAGCGGCCATTTTAATTATGGTCCTTCAAATCAACGATCTGGCACCATAGGACAAGACCGGGCAGCGAACAGATAGTATGAAGTTCGCCAAACCAGATTGGAGCAAATAGTGCAAAAGCATGCGCGTGTCGTCGTGATCGGCGGCGGAGTTATCGGCTGCAGCGTCCTCTATCATCTGACCAAGCATGGCTGGACCGATGTCGTGCTGATCGAGCGTAAGGAGTTGACGGCGGGGTCCACCTGGCATGCGGCGGGCGGCTTCCATACTGTCAACGGCAACGCCAATATCTCCCGACTGCAAGCCTATACCTGCGGCATCTACAAGGAGCTGGAGGCGCTGACGGGCCTCGATACGGGCGCGCATTATGTCGGCGGGCTGCTGGTCGCGGCGACCGAGGCGCGCTGGAACTCGCTGCTCGCCGAATATACGCGGCACCGCGTATTGGGGCTTGAATCCGAACTTGTCGGTCCGGAAGAGATCAAGAAGCGCGTTCCGATCATGGACGTGTCCGAAGTGATCGGCGCGATCTGGGACCCGATTGAGGGCTATATCGACCCGTCAAGTGCGACCAACGCCTATGCCGCTGCGGCGCGCAATGCCGGAGCCACCATATACAAGCACACCAAGGTCGAAGCGCTGACGTCCCTGCCCAACGGTGAATGGGAAGTGCGGACCGACAAGGGCACGATCGTCGCCGAGCATGTCGTCAACGCGGCGGGACTGTGGGCGCGTGAGGTCGGCCGGATGGCCGGCGTCGAACTGCCGCTGGTGCCGATGGAGCATCATTATCTCATTACCGAGGATCTGCCCGAGTTAAAGGATCTGCCCGAGGAGATGCCGGCGGTCGCCGATCTCGACGGTGGTCTCTACATGCGGCAGGAGCGCGGCGGCATGCTGCTCGGCGTCTATGAGGCGAAGGCGACGCCCTGGGCGGTCGAAGGCACGCCCTGGGACTATGCCGAGGATGAACTGCTGATCCCCGATCTCGACCGGATCGGTGACGAACTGGCGCGTGGCTTCCAGCGATTCCCGGCGATCGAGCGTGCGGGCATCAAGCGGATCGTCAACGGTCCTTTCACCTTCTCGCCTGATGGCAACCCGCTGGTC
>CAXUEQ010000046.1:0-22594 GCA_964250175.1 uncultured Sphingobium sp.
TGGTTCGAGGCGGCGAACGGCGGCACGCTGTTCCTCGACGAAATCGGCGATCTGCCAATGGCGCTCCAGGTCAAGTTGCTGCGCGTACTGCAGGAGAATGAGGTCGTGCGGCTCGGGTCGCGCAAGCCGGTGGCGCTGGACGTCCGGCTGATCGCGGCGACCAACGTCGATCTGGCGCAGGCGGTGCGCGCCGGGCGCTTCCGCGAGGATCTTTATTATCGCTTGCAGGTCATAGCGCTTCCCCTGCTGCCGCTGCGCGAACGGCGCGCGGACATTCTGCCGCTGGCGCGGCATTTTCTCGATGTTTATGGCCAAAGGCTTGGCACCGGCGCGCCCAACCTCAGCCCGGATGCGGAAGAAGCGCTGTTCCACTATAATTGGCCAGGCAATATCCGGGAGCTGGAAAATGTCGTTCATCGCGCGACGCTGGTATCACGCGACCTGCTGATTCACCCGACCGACCTTACGCTGCCCAAGCCATTGTTCGCCAACGCCGCCATTTCCCGGCAAGCGCATCAGGATGAAACGCCGCCAGCCGAGACCGGGACGGCGGAGGCCCCGGTCGACCTCGAAGCCATCCGGCCCATCCTCACGCATATCTTTGCCACCGGCGCGCCGGACATATTGGACCGGTTGCTCGATGTCGTCGTCAACGAGGCCTATCGTTTTTCGCAGGGCAACCAGGTGCGGACCGCGCAGGTCCTGGGCGTCACGCGCAACGTCGTTCGCACCTATCTGAAGCGCGCGGGGATCATCGCGAAAGGCGAAGAGTGACGCGCCGCCGCCGGAGGTGAAATTCCAGCAGCGCGCGCGCCCATTTCACCACCCGCCGGCGCCTCACGGTGGGCGTGTCGCGCAATCGGGCGTCGCCCGAAGTGGCACAGCCATTGCTTCGCAACCGTCGAAACGCCTTTGTCTTTAGAGGAACGCTATGGCCATCGAATTTGTCGGTATGATCTTTCCCAGCCAATGGTCCGAAACCCGTGGCGCGCGGGGCGGGCAGGTCGATCTGGAATATTTGCGCCACCATGCGCGCAGCCACGAAAATGCGGGCTTCGACCGGGTGCTGATCGCGAGCGGCCCGGGCGGTGCCGACAGCCTTCAGATCGCCGCCTATGCCGCGTCCCAGACCGAGCGGCTGGGCTTCATGATCGCGCATCGTCCGGGGATATGGTCGCCCACGGCCGCGGCGCGCGCGTTCGCGACGCTCGACCACACGACCGGCGGCCGTATCCGCCTGCATGCGATCACCGGCATCACGGCGGAGCCGCAGGAAGGCGAGCATGTGGTGGACAAGGCCGAACGCTATGCCCGGACCGACGAATATCTCCAGATCGTCAAGCAGACCTGGACCGCCGAAAAGCCCTTTGATTTTGAGGGCAAATATTACCGGATCAAGGGCGCATTCTCACCGATAAAGCCGGTTCAGCAACCCCATATTCCTATCTCCTTCGGCGGAGCCTCGCCAGCAGCCTATCATGTCGGGGTCAAACATGCCGATCTCTACGGCATTTGGGGCGAGCCGCTGGCCGACGCCAAAGAGCATATCGCCACGATTCGCGAGGCCGCCAGCAGCGCCGGTGTCGCTGCGCCGCGCATCAGCCTGTCGGTGCGCCTGATATTGGGGCCGACCGAGGATCTCGCCTGGCAACGCGCGCACGACATTCTGGCGAAAATTCGCGAGAATCCGATGTTTCAAGCGGGTTCTGACTGGTCTAGGCGCCAGACATCGGTGGCGGGCGAACGCTTGCTGGCCGCCGCCGAGCGCGGCGACCGTCATGATCGCGCGCTGTGGATGCCCACGGCATCGGCGGTCGGCGCTTATGGCGATACGACGGCTCTGGTGGGCACGCCCGAAACCGTGACGGCGGCCCTGCTCGATTATGTCGATCTGGGCGTGACCACATTTCTCAACCGCGGCTATGACCCGGTCTACGATACGGTCGATTATGGCCGGTGGATCATTCCCGCCGTGCAGGAAGAGGTGCGCCGTCGCGCGGCGAAAAGCGATCCTTCGCGCGCGGCCGCCTGACCATCCTTCATTTTTTCCGACAACGGGACCGGCCGCCCGGTCAAGACGAGGCACCATCATGACCCATACGAAAACTATGCTACGCGCCCTCGGCCTTGCAGCGGCGCTCACGACCATGAACGGGATCGCCCATGCGGAGCGGGTGCAGGCGACGGACCCGGCGCAGGGCGATGGCCGCGTCACCCCCTTCTATCGCTGGACGGGAGAGATACCGGCGCATGGCAAGCTGTTGCGGTCGGAACCGCTGCCCGCAGAACTGGGTCTGCAGAATGCGGCAAGCCAGTTGCGGATCCTCTATGCGTCGATCGACGGCGTGGGCGGGCAGCGGCCCGTCACCGTCTCCGGTGCGCTTTTCCTGCCCAAGGGGACGCCGCCCAAGGGCGGCTGGCCGGTCGTTTCCTGGGGCCATGGCACAGTTGGGATCGCCGACGTCTGCGCGCCCTCCTGGCAGGGTCGCTCCTATCGCGACGTCAAATATCTGAATGCGTGGCTGGCAGAGGGCTTTGCGGTGGTCGCCAGCGATTATCAGGGCCTCGGAACGCCGGGCGGGCATCCCCTGCTCAACAACCGCGCGGCGGCCTATGGCATATTGGATGCGGCGCACGCGGTGATCGCAGGCACGCCAGGCCTTTCCAACCGCGTCATCATCGTCGGCCAGTCGCAGGGTGGCGCGGGCGCGGTGGCGGCGGCGGGCTATGCTCCGGTCTATACGCCGGACCTGGGGGTCAAGGCGACCGTGGCGACCGGCGTCATCTATCGCGATCCCAAGGCGAAGCCGCAATCTACGCCCGCAAAGGACGATGTGGTCGACCCCACGATCGCCTATGGCTTCTTCAGCATTTATTCCGCGCAACTGCATGATCCCTCAGTCGATCCGAAGGCGGTGTTCAGCGACCTCGCCCTGCCGCTGGTCGAGCAGGCGCGATCGACCTGCCTGTTCGCGCTGGAGGGCGACGTGACCTGGCTGGGCCTGACCCGCAACAACAGCAGCAGGCCCGGCGGCGCGGCCGTCACCAACGCCTGGTTCGCCAAGGCCGTCACCTATCCCACGCTCAGGCTGGCGCAGCCGCTGTTCGTGGGCGGCGGCGAGATCGACGGCAGCACGACCGCCGATTCGCAGGTGGCGATCGCCCGCGCCGCCGCAGACCAGGGGTCGATCGTGGAAGCCCATATCTATGCGGGTCTCGACCATAGCGGTGCGGTCAACGCCTCGCTCAGGGACTCGCTGCCGTTCGTCCGCCGCGTATTGGCGGGCGAGAAAATCACCACGTCGATCGACGCGAAACCGAGCTGATCGACAGCGATCATATCATTCAAGGTTGCACCATGCCCTACACAGAATCCGGCGAATCACCCAATGCCTACATCCTTTTTCCCGCCCAGCTCGACATCGTAATCGAGGGGCTGAAACAGGCCCGCCTCGACTGGCGTTCGGCGAACAAGCGCAATGCCGAACATGGCGTTTTCTTCCCGTCCTACAAAAGCCTCGAACGGATCATGAATGAATTGGGGGCCGCTCTGTTTCCGCTGCGGCTCGGTCCGCCAGAACTGCGGGCGAGCAACGAAAATGCCTATGTCGGCGCCACGCTGGAATCGACGCTGTCCCAACTGGCCGCGCAGATCAGGCTGGAACTGGGGCAGGATCAACCGCGCAGCGCCGACGATCGGGTGAATGCCGATGTCGAGCGCATCATCGGCAGCTTCGCTGCCGCGCTGCCCGAAATCCGCCGCCAGCTCGATAGCGACGTGGAGGCGGGCTATGACAATGATCCGGCGGCGCGCAGCGTCGATGAAGTCCTGCTGACCTATCCTTCGCTGATCGCAGTCATCCATTATCGCGTGGCACACCGGCTTCACACATTGGGTGCGCCGCTGGTCGCCCGCGTGATAACGCGGGTCGCCCAAACGCGGACCGGCATCGACATTCATCCCGGCGCGATCATCGGCCGGCGCTTCTTCATCGATCATGGCGCGGGCGTCGTGATCGGGGAAACCGCGATCGTCGGCGACCGGGTGCGCCTGCACCAGGGCGTCACCCTAGGCGGGGAACCGGGACATACCGACCAGGCCGCGGCCGGGCGAGGGACGGCACGGCATCCAATCATCGAGGACGATGTCGTCATCCATGCCGGTGCGACGATTCTCGGGCGGGTGCGCATCGGCGCACGCTCCCGGATTGCAGGCAATGTCTGGCTCCGGCAGGACGTCCCGCCCGACAGCATCGCCGAGCCGTCCGCCCCTACGATTCGCGCTGTCGGCGAATAAATCCTTCCCTTGCAGGGGCGGTGGCTGGCGAAGCCAGACGGACGGGCAATGCCCTATCGACAGTCCGATACCCCTCCGTCAGCGCTTCACACCGACACCTCCCCTGCGAGGGGAGGATTACTTATCCGCAACTTGCTCGCACTTAACGCTAACGATGCCCTCTGATCTGATCCGCCATTCCCCGCGCCGCCAGCACATAAGCCGGGCTGCCGCACACCGTCCATGCCTGCGGGATGCTGATACGGGGGATGTCGCGCAGCGCGGGGTGGTGGAGCATCTCCGTCCCCTGATCGACGACGCGGTCGGTCGCGGACTCCACGATCAGATAGTCGGGTCGCGCCGCCACCATTTCTTCGAGGCTGACCTGTGCGAGCGGCGGTTTGCCCAATCTGGTGGCGAGATTGACCAAACCCGCGCGCGTCATCAGTTCGTCGATCAGCGTCCCGGCGCCGGTCATGAAACCGCGCCGCTGATAATAAGCCGCGACTTTGCCTTTCCCCCTGCGCGGGATCGCCGCAAGGCTGCGGCGCATGCCGGCGATCATCGCTTCCCCCCGTGCCGGGTGGCCCACCGCCACCGCCGTTGCGCGAATCGAATCGACGATCTCATCGAAACTGTTCGCGGTTTTGAGGTCGAGGGTGCGGTAATGGTGATGTTTGAGCGCACGCATCGCGGCGCTGCGACTGGCCGGCATGCCGATGACGAGATCGGGACCGATCGCGAGGATTTGCTCGGCCGAATCCTTGAGGACCGGCAGTCCGGCCGCCTTGGCCGCCTCGCCCGACATTTCGGCGCTCGTCGCATTGCGCGTCAGCCCGGCGATCTGATCGCGGTCGGCAAGCGCGAGCAGCAACTGGTCTGCGCACAGGTTGAGCGATAGGATGCGTCGCGGTTTGGCGGGCGCTGCCGCCGCGCCCGTGGCAAGGATCATCGGGAGAAGCAAAGCGAAGGTCGGAAAATAGCGCATGCCCCCTTCCATAGCCGGCGCTTAACTGCCAGCAAGCGCCTATCGTCATGAGAGCCATTCCCCGTCCCCTCCTGATTGCCACTCTGCTCGCGCTGACCCTCGCCGCGGCGGTCGGCTCGCTGCTGCTCGGATCGGTCAGCCTGTCCCTGCCACGCATGATCGCGGCTTTCGCCGGGCATGGCGACACGGTGGCGACCGCCATAATATTGGAACTTCGGCTGCCGCGCACAGTGCTTGGCCTGATCGTCGGCGCGATGCTCGGCCTGGCGGGTGCGGCGCTCCAGGGCTATCTGCGCAATCCGCTGGCGGAGCCTTCGGTGCTCGGCACGTCGAATGCCGCGGCGCTGGGCGCGGTGGCGGCGCTGTATTTCGGCGTGGCGGACCTGCATCCGCTTGCCCTTCCGCTGCTGTCGATCCTGTGCGCATTGGGTTCGCTCGTCATGCTCTTCCTGCTGGCGGGCCGGTCGGAAAGTCCGCTGACGCTGATCCTGGCCGGGATCGCGGTCGGGACGCTGGCGACAGCGGGCGTCAGCCTGGCGCTCAACCTGTCCCCCAATCCGTTCGCCGCGATGGAAATCATGACCTGGCTGCTCGGCAGTCTGGAAAACCGGTCGTTCGATCATCTCTGGATCGCCCTTCCCTGCGTGGCGACCGGCAGCGCTTTGCTTTTGTGGGACGGCCGGTCGCTGGATGCGCTGACGCTGGGTGAGGATGGCGCAAAGGCGCTCGGCATAAACCTCTCGGTCACGCGGCTGCGGCTGTTGCTGGGTACCGCCATCGGCGTCGGCGGCGCGGTGGCGGTCTCCGGCGCTATTGGTTTTGTCGGATTGATCGTGCCGCATCTGGTGCGCCCGCTCACCGACCGCAGCCCATCGGCCATCCTGCTGCCCTCTGCGATCGGCGGCGCGGTGCTGTTGACCCTCGCCGACCTCGCCGTGCGATTGATCGACACAAGGAATGAATTGAAGCTTGGCGTCCTGACGGCTTTTCTGGGTGTGCCGATCTTCCTGCTCCACCTGATGCGGGAGCGGCGGCTATGGTAGCCCTGTCGCTCCAACGGCTAGGCGTCTCCCTGGGCCGCCGCATGGTGGTGCGCAGCGCAAGCGCGGAGTTCGTATCGGGCCAACTGGTCGCGATCGTCGGTCCCAACGGCGCGGGCAAATCGACCCTTGCGCGCGCCATGCTCGCACTGGTCCCCGGCACGGGCGGGGTCCTGCTGGACGGCGCGGACGTGGCGACCCTTTCGCGCGCGGTGCTGGCGCGGAAGATCGCCTATCTGCCACAGGGCCAGACCCTGCACTGGCCGCTGACGGTCGAACGGCTGGTCGGACTGGGCCGGCTGCCCCATCTTGGCCCGATGTCGCGCGTCACGGCCAGCGACAGCGCCGCGATCGCGCGCGCCATGGCGCGCGCGGGCGTGACAGGATTACGTGACCGGATCGCGACTGAATTGTCCGGCGGCGAACGGGCGCGGGTCCTGCTCGCCCGCGCGCTGGCGGTCGAGGCTCCGGCGCTGATCGCCGACGAGCCGCTCGCCAGCCTGGACCCCGGTCATCAGATCGACGTGATGGCACTGCTCCGCGATGAAGCGCGCGCCGGTGCGCTGGTCGTCGCGGTCCTCCACGACCTCACCATGGCCGCGCGCTATTGCGACCGGCTGATCCTGATCGCCGAAGGTGCGATCGTGGCGGATGGACCGCCCGAGCAGGTGCTGACGCCGGAGAATCTGCGTGCCGTCTATGGTGTCGAGGCGCGCGTCGAATTGGGGGGCGACTGGCCGGCGATCACCCTGCTGGGTCGTAGCGCCGCCTGACGCTTGTGCTGCATCGCAGCGATTGCCAACCGTAGAAACTGGTCCTATGGGGACCGGGCGACAGGTTCCCGGAGACGGGGATGAAAAGGGAACGGATGACATCCGGCTGCCCCTGCAACTGTAAGCGGTGAGCCATCGGCCAGATGCCATTGGGACCCCAGGGTCCTGAGAAGGCGGCCGAACCGGCGTCGACCCGCGAGCCAGGAGACCTGCCCGTCGCGGTCGTCCTTCGCGCGGACAGGGTGTGCCGAGCGGACGGGGGTAAACCCGAGAGACGACAAGCCAGGCTGCGTTCGCGCGCGGCGGCGATGTCGTGCGCCCGATCGGGTTCGGCATCGTCGACGTGCGCCTGTGCGGCGTCTTTGTCGATGGGTGCCCCATGTTGAAGTCCTTTACTATTTCCGTCCTTTCGCTCGCGGCGCTTGGCGTCGCTTCTTCCGTCCATGCGCAGCAAGCCGCCCTGCCCGATGCCGCATCCGATACCGGCGCGATCGTCGTCACCGCGACCCGCGCGCCGGTAACGCTCGACCGGGTTCCCGCATCGATCACCGTGCTTGACAAGGCAGCGATCGACCGCGCGCAGGATGTCGGCGTCACCGAATTGCTGCTTCGCACGCCGGGCATCAGCGTCTCGCGCAATGGCGGCTACGGCACCGCCACCTCGCTCCGCATTCGCGGCGCGGAATCGGACCAGACCGTCGTCGTGATCGATGGCGTAAAGCTGAACGATCCGGCCTCCACCGGCGGCGGCTATAATGTCACCAACCTGCTCGTCGGCGACGCATCGCGTATCGAAATCCTGCGCGGTCCGCAGTCGATCCTGTGGGGCAGCCAGGCAATCGGCGGCGTGGTCAATGTCGTCACCGCCGCGCCGGAAAAGACGCTGGAAGGCAGTTTCGACGTCGAGGCCGGATCGCGCCAGACGGTGAGCGCCCGCGCCGCGCTGGGCGGCAAAACCGGGCCGCTGCGCTGGCGGATCGGCGGCCAGAGCTTTACCACCGACGGTATTTCCGCGATTGCCCCGGCGTTCGGCGGGGTCGAGAAGGATGGCTATACCAACCGCAGCGCGACCGGTCGCGCCGAACTCGAACTGGCGCAAAATCTGAGTGTAGAGCTGCGCGGCTATTATTCGACCGGCCGGGTGGAGATCGACGCGACCAGCGGCGACAATCCCGACTATACTCTCAACAAGGAATTTGTCGGCTATGCCGGGATCAACCTTGCCCTGTTCGACGGACGGATGCGCAACCGTTTCGCCTATGCCCATACCGACACCGATCGCGACAATTACGGTCCGCTGCGCGCCCGGCCATTAAGCTTCGAATCGAACGGGCAGAACCGCCGCTGGGAATATCAGGGCAGCCTCGCCATCGTCGAGGGTGTCTCGGCGATCTTCGGACTGGAAAATGAACGGTCGCAATTCAAAAGCCGGTCCCCCGCCGCCGCGCTGGCGACGCCGTTGCCCGCCTTCGCAACCGGCAAGGCGGAGATCACCAGCCTCTACGGCCAGCTCAGCGTCGCACCGTTGAACGGCCTGACCCTCAACGGCGGGGTCCGCTATGACGATCACAGCCGTTTCGGCGGGCAGACGCTCTTTGCGGCGGGCGGCGTATGGCGGCTGGAAACCGGCACGATCCTGCGCGCGAGCTATGGCGAGGGGTTCAAGGCGCCCTCGCTCTACCAGTTGTTCAGCGAATATGGGAATGTCGCCCTCGACCCGGAGGAAGCGAAGGGTTGGGAAGCGGGCATCGAGCAACAGATGTTCGGCCGCAAACTGACCTTCGGCGCGACCTATTTCGAGCGCGACACGACCAACCAGATCATCTTCAACGGCTGCACCGGCAGTTCCACCGTGCCGCTCTGCTTCGTGCCGGGCAGCATGACGACGCGCCGCTCGGGCTATTATTCCAATGTTTCGCGCACGCAGGCGCATGGCGTGGAAGCAGCGGCCGCGCTGACGCTGGGAGGGCTGACGCTCGACGGCAATTATAGCTGGACGGTTGCCGAAGACCGGTCGCCCGGCGGCGCCAATTTCGGCAAATGGCTGCCCCGCCGCCCGCGCGACAGCGCCAACGGATCGATCAGCTATGCGTTTCCGTTCGGGCTGACCACGGGCGCGGCGGTGCGCTGGTCTGGGCATAGTTTCGACAATGCCACCAACACCACCCGGCTGGACGCCTATACGCTGGTGGACCTGCGCGCCGAATTGAAGGTTTCGGACGGTTTCGCGCTGTTCGCCCGCGCGGAGAATATCTTCGACGAAGACTATATGACCGCCTATCGCTACGGCACATTGGGCCGCAGCATCTATGCCGGCATAAGGGGGCGTTTCTGATGGCTCATGCAATCTCCACCCGTGGCGCTTCGACGCTCTGGATCATGCTGCTGACCGCGGCCAGCACGGCGACGACGCTGTTGCTGGCCTGCGCGACGCCTTTCCCCGCGCTCGCGGCGCTGGCGGCCGTGCATATGCGCCCGCGCGACGGCGTCGCGCTGATGCTCGCGGCCTGGGCGGCGAGCCAGGTTATCGGCTTTGGCATATTGGGCTATCCGCATGATCCTGCGACGCTAGGCTGGATTCCGGGGCTGGCGACGGCAGCGGTGGGGTCGGTGTTGGGCGCCTATGCCGCGCTGCGCTCCCTCAGCGACAGGCCCGTCCCTGTCCGTCTCGCCATCGGCTATCTTGCCGCTTTCGTTACGTTCAAGGCGGTGGTGCTGGTCTGGGCGTTGCTCCTAGGCGGGGCCGCCAGCACGATCGACCCCGCCATCCTTTCGCGGCAATTCCTGCGCAATGGCGCGATCCTGATCGGGCTTTATGCCGTCTATCGCGCGCTGGTGGCGCTTGGGGTGCCGACGCCGCGGCACACGGCGCTGACAGGATGAAGCCGATATGCTGAAGCCCGTCGAAGCAGGGCCGGCGGTCGTCGCCTGCAACACCTGCCGTCACAGCGCCGACACGCAGGAGGATGCAGGCGGCGTGAGCGGCGGCGCACAGATGGTCCGGGCGCTGCGCGCGGTAAAGGACGGCGATCCGCGCTATGACGGCGTCGCCGTGCAGGAAATGCCCTGCCTGTTCGCCTGCAAGGATTTCTGCACGGTGCATCTCCGCGCACCCGGAAAGGTCGGATATGTGCTTGGCAACTTCGTCCCCGGCGAAGCGGCCGCCCGCGCGATCCTGGATTATGCCGCGCATTATGCCGACAGCGACCATGGTCGCGTGGCTTTCAAGCTTTGGCCGCAAGGTGTGAAGGGCCATTTCATTACTCGCACCCCGCCGGCCGGGTTCGTGGTCGAATGAGCGGCTTCGCAAGCGTCGCGGCGTTCGAGGCGGCCCTGCGCGACCTGCCGTCGGCGGACGCCGCGTCGATCGCGGCGGCGACGACGCGGCAGGGACAACTGACCAAGCCTGCCGGGTCGCTCGGACGGCTGGAAGAGATCGCGATATTCCTCGCAGGATGGCAAAGGCGGGAATGCCCGCAGGTCGCGCGCGCGCGCGCGGCGATCTTCGCGGGCAATCATGGCGTGACCGTCCACGGGATCAGCGCCTTCTCTGCTAGCGTGACAGCACAGATGGTCGCCAATTTCCAAAACGGCGGCGCGGCGATCAACGCCCTGTCGCGCGCCGGCGGTATGGAACTGAAAGTCGTCCCGCTCGACCTCGACGCGCCGACGGCCGATTTCACCGTTGCCGTAGCGATGAGCGAGGCGGAATGCCTGGCTGCACTACAGGTCGGCGCGGCGGTGGTCGAGGATAGACTCGATCTGCTTGTCGTCGGCGAAATGGGGATCGGCAATTCGACGGCGGCGGCGGCACTATGCGCGCGCAGCCTGGGCGGGACGGCGTCGGGCTGGGTCGGCCCCGGCACCGGCGTCGATAGCGCGGGGATCGCGCGCAAGATCGGCGTCGTCGAACGCGCGCTCGCCTTCCATGCGGCAAGCCCAACGACCGCGTTCGAAACGCTGCGCCGTGTCGGCGGGCGCGAGATCGTGGCGATGGCCGGAGCCATCCTGCGCGCGCGCCAGTTGCGCGTGCCGGTGGTGCTCGATGGTTTCATCAGCGGGTCGGCGATTGCGCCGCTGTTTGCGGACAATCCGGCCATTATCGGCCATTGCATCGCCGGACATCAGTCGGCCGAACCGGGCCATGGCCGCCTGCTTGCCGCGCTCGGCCTCGATCCGCTGCTCAGGCTCGGCATGCGGCTCGGCGAGGGCAGCGGCGCGGCGGTCGCGGTCGGCGTGATCCGCGCCGCGCTCGCGGCGCATGACGGCATGGCGACCTTCGCGCAGGCGCAGGTGTCACAGTCGCTGTGACGCGAATGCTGTGACCCCCTTCCCGCTCCATCTCCTGCGCCATGGCGCGGCCGAGACGCCGGGCCTGATGATGGGGCGCACCGATGGCGCGCCGACGCCCGCCGGAATCGCCGCCTGCATGAAAAAGGCGCGCGATCTGGACATCGAGCGGCTGATCGCATCCGACCTCGGCCGTGCGCGCCTTGCCGGAGCCGCCATAGCGCAGGAGCGCGCCACGCCCCTTGCGATCGACCCGCGCTGGCGGGAACTCGACTTCGGTGCGTGGGATGGGCTGAAAAGCGACGCTATCGACCCCGATGCGCTCGGCCGTTTCTGGGAGGACCCGGATGCTAATCCCCCGCCCGGCGGCGAACGCTGGTCGGCGCTGACCGGACGCGTCGGCGCGGCGCTTTGCGACCTCGCGCCTGCGTCCACGCTGATCGTCACCCATGGCGGCGCGATGCGCGCGGCGCTCCACATGCTATGCGGCTTCGACCATCCCCGGCTCTGGGCCTTCGATCTGCCATATGGCGCGCTGTTGTCGCTACGGGTCTGGCCCGGAGACCGGCGGAGTGCGCAGATTATCGGCCTGTTGCCGTGAAGGGGCTGATCGTCGCGATCCAGTTCCTGACCCGGCTGCCGACGCCGCGCCTGACAGTGAGCGACAGCGAATTTGCAGCGTCGATGCGCTGGTTCCCTGCGGTCGGCGTGATCGTCGGCGCGATCGTCGCCACGGCGGCATGGGGGGGCGCATGGATCGACCCGTGGCTCGGCGCGCTCGCTGGCGTGGCGCTATGGGTCTTGGTTACCGGCGCGCTGCATTTGGACGGGCTAAGCGATGTCGCGGACGCCTGCGGCGCGGCGCACAAGGATCGCACACGGATGCTGGCGACGATGGCCGATCCGCATGTCGGCAGTTTCGCCGTAGTGACGATCGCCCTTCAACTGGTGGCCAAAATTGTTCTCTTGCACGGGCTGATCGAGGTCCGGGCGTTCGTCCTCATCGCATCGACCGCCTTCGCCGCGCGCATCGGACCTTTGCTTTGGTCGCGCTGGCTGCCCGATCTTCATCATGGACTGGCGTCGCGCTTTCGCGCTATCGTCCGCCCGGTCGATCTGGCCCTGTGGGCCGCGCTATTGGGTATCGCCGCCTGGATCTCGCCGGCCTTGCTCGTAACGCCGGCGGTGCTGGCCGGCTGGGGCTTATGGCTGCGCGCGAAACTGGGCGGCATCTCCGGCGACGGGCATGGTGCGGGCATCGAACTCACAGAAAGCGGTTTGCTGCTGACCGCGCTGATCATGGCCAAGCTGCAATGACCGATCGCTGGACCTGGCATGGCGGCGGGATCGCGGCGGCAAGACGCCATTTCGGTGGCGAGGACTGGCTCGACCTGTCGACCGGGATCAACCCCTGCCCCTGGCCCGGCGTCGATGCCTTGGCGATCGACTGGCAGCACTTGCCCGAACCGGAGGCATTGGCCGCGCTCGAAGCGGCGGCGGCGCGGGCTTTCGGCGTCGGCCCCCGCCATGTCTGCGCGGTGCCGGGGACCGAGATAGGGCTGCGCCTCGTCGGATCGCTGATCGAAGGGCCGGCGCGTTATGGGACGCCGTCCTATCGCACCCATGGCGAAATGATCGCCGGGGCCGATCCGATCGATGCGTCGTCGATCGCATCGCATCGCGGCACGTTGATCCTCGCCAATCCCAACAATCCCGATGGCCGCATCGTCGCGCCATCGATGCTGCGCGACCGGCGCAACGGCTGGCTGCTGGTGGACGAAGCCTTTGTCGATCCCGATCCGTCGCTCAGCCTGGCCAGCGATGTCGGCGAAGCCCGGCAATTGATGCTATTCCGTTCTTTCGGCAAGTTTTTCGGCCTTGCCGGCGTCCGGCTGGGCTTCGTGCTGGGTCCCGGCGCTATTCTCGATCCGCTCCGCACGATGCTGGGCGCCTGGCCGCTCTCCGCCCCGGCGATCGCGATCGGCACCGCCGCCTATCGCGACGATGCGTGGATCGCGGCCACACGCCTACGGCTGCACACGGAGGCCGAGGCGCTTGACGCCATTCTGGCGAAACATGGCCTGCGCGCGACCGGTGCCTGTCCGCTTTTCCGGCTGATCGAAGGCGCGGACGCAGCAACATTGTTCGACCGGCTGGCGCGGCGGGCCATCCTGACCCGCCCCTTCGCCGACCAGCCCGATTGGCTGCGCATCGGCCTGCCCCCCGGTCGTGACGCGCGTGACCGGCTCGATGCGGCGCTTGCCGATGGCTGATCCGGTCGCACTCGTCGCACTGGCGATCGATGCGGCAATCGGCTGGCCCGATATGTTCTATCGCCGCATCCGTCATCCGGTCGGGCTGTTCGCCTGGACGATCGAAGGCTGCGCGGCGCGCTGGAACATCCCCGGCCGCAGCACGCCTGGCCGCCGCACGCTTGGCATCGTCACCATGCTGATCCTGATCGGCGTGACGGGCAGCGTCGCGTGGTTCCTGCAATATGGATTGCTTGCCCGCTTGCCTCATGGCTGGATCACGGTCGCGCTGCTTGCCTGGCCCGCGCTGGCGCAACGCACTCTGTTCGACCATGTGCGTCCGGTCGCAAACGCACTGGCGGCGGGCGATCTCCCGGCCGCGCGGCAAGCGGTCGGTGGTATCGTCGGCCGCGACACCGCCACGCTGAACCCGCCGGGCGTCGCCCGCGCCGCGATCGAAAGCCTCGCGGAAAGCTTTTGCGACGGGGTCGTCGCCCCGCTCTTCTGGCTGCTGCTGCTCGGCCTGCCCGGCATCTGGATATATAAGGCGGTCAATACCGCCGACAGCCTGATCGGTCACAGGGAGGAACGCTGGCGCGCTTTCGGCTGGGCGGCGGCGCGGACCGACGATCTGCTCAACCTGGTCCCCGCGCGTCTATCGGGACTGTTGCTCTGCCTGGCGGCGGGAAGAGGATGGCGCATCCTGATGCGCGATGCGCGCAACCATGCCTCGCCCAATGCCGGCTGGCCGGAAGCGGCGATGGCGGGCGCCTTGGGCCTCAAACTTGCCGGCCCGATCGCCTATGACGGCGTCATATATGACAAGCTCTGGATCGGCGAAGGCCGCAGCGATGCCGATGCGGGGGATATAAGCCACGCGCTCCGAATCTATCTGCGCGCCTGCCTTGCGCTCTGGCTGATTGCGGGGGGCGTCGCATGGGCGCGCTGATGCTGCAGGGCACCGGCTCGGACGTCGGCAAGTCGGTGCTCGTCGCCGGGCTGTGCCGCGCGTTTACCAATCGCGGGCTGACGGTCCGCCCCTTCAAGCCGCAGAATATGTCGAACAATGCCGCCGTCACCATCGACGGCGGAGAAATAGGCCGCGCGCAGGCGTTGCAGGCGATCGCCTGCCGCGTCGATCCGCACAGCGACATGAACTCCGCGGTGACGATCGACGGCGGCGAGATCGGTCGCGCTCAGGCAGTGCAGGCGCAGGCCTGCCGGCTCGCGCCGCACAGCGACATGAACCCGGTATTGCTGAAGCCGCAGGCCGACCAAACATCGCAACTGATCGTGAACGGTCAGGTGCGCGGCACATTGGGCACTGGCAATTTCCGTGCGGCGCGCGGCGCGCTGCTGGGCGAAGTGATGGCCAGCTATCACCGCCTGCGCGCCGGGTGCGACCTGGTGGTGGTCGAGGGTGCTGGCTCCCCCGCCGAAGTCAATCTGCGCGCGGGCGACATCGCCAATATGGGTTTTGCGCGCGCGGCCAACGTGCCGGTGATACTTGTGGGCGACATTGATCGCGGCGGGGTGATCGCGGCGATCGTCGGCACACGCGCGGTGATCGCCCCGGAGGATGCCGCGATGATCCAGGGCTTCCTGATCAACAAGTTTCGCGGTGATCCGGCGCTGTTCACCGATGGCTATCGCTTCATCGAAGCGCGATCGGGCTGGCGCGGATTCGGCGTTGTGCCATGGCTGAAGGCCACGTCGCGGCTGCCGAGCGAGGACGCGGTCATCCTCGAACGGCGCGCGCCGCGCAGCGAGGGGCGAAAGATCGTCGCCTGCCCGATCCTGCCGCGCATTTCCAATTTCGACGATCTCGATCCCCTGAAGCTGGAGCCTTCGGTCGAACTGCTGATGGTGCCGCCGGGCCGCCCGATCCCGGCCGAAGCCGCGCTGGTCGTGCTGCCCGGATCGAAGGCGACGATCGCCGATCTCGCGACGCTGCGCGAACAGGGATGGGATATCGACCTGCGCGCGCATCACCGGCGCGGCGGCCTGATCCTGGGCCTGTGCGGCGGCTACCAGATGCTTGGCGCCAGCGTTGCCGACCCGCTGGGAATGGAAGGATCGCCAACGCAGGTCGCGGGTCTCGGACTGCTTGACGTCGCCACCGAATTGTCGCCGGCAAAGGTCTTGCGCCAGGTGGGCGGGACGGCGCTGGGTGCGCCGGTCTCGGGTTATGAAATGCATATGGGCAAGACTCAGGGTCCCGCGACCGCGCCCCCCTTTGCCCTGCTGGAGGACGGCAGGCCCGATGGTGCTATCAGCGCTGACGGCCGCGTGATCGGCACCTATCTGCATGGCCTGCTCGGCTCCGCCGCGCTGCGCAACGCCTTGCTCCAGCGCATCGGCCTGACCGGAGCCGGGGCAGACTATGCCGCCGATGTCGACGCCGCGCTCGACGCCATCGCGCAAGACCTCGAACGCCATGTCGATATTGATGGCCTGCTTCGTCTGGCGGGTGAAAAGCGATGACCGGGCACAGCCTGTTCGTCCTCGGAGGCGCGCGCTCGGGCAAGAGCCGCTATGCGCAGGCGCGTGCCGAAGCGATCGAGGGCTGTCACATCTTTATCGCGACGGCGCATGCCTATGACGCGGAAATGCGCGACCGTATTGCCCGGCACCGCGCCGACCGCGACGCGCGCTGGCATAGCGTCGATGCACCGCACGCATTGCCCGAAGCGATCGCCGTGCATTCGGGAATCAATGCGGTCCTTCTGGTCGATTGCCTGACGCTGTGGACGTCGAACCTGCTGCTCGCCGATGCCGACTTTGACGAAGCTCGGCAGTCGCTTTGCGCTGCAATCGCGAATTTCGACGGTCATCTGATCCTTGTTTCGAACGAAGTCGGCTTCGGCATCGTCCCCGACAATGCCCTCGCGCGCCGGTTCCGCGACGAGGCCGGGCGGATCAACCAGGCCGTCGCCGCCATCGCCGGGGAAGTAACCCTCGTCGTCGCCGGATTGCCGCTGCGTTTGAAATAAGCATCAAGCACTAATGTAGGTCAGTGACTCTAAAGGAAATAGAACATATAAGGAACGCATGGCGCAACTCGATTTAGCCGGCAAGCTCAGCATCCTGGCCGATGCAGCCAAATATGACGCGAGTTGCGCGTCGTCCGGCGCGGTCAAGCGCAACAGCCGGGGCGGTAAGGGGATCGGGTCGACCGATGGCGGAATGGGCATTTGTCATGCCTATGCGCCGGACGGGCGCTGCATCAGCCTGCTCAAGATTTTGCTGACCAACAGTTGTGTCTATGACTGCCATTATTGCATCAACCGGGTCAGTTCCAACGTGCGCCGTGCGCGCTTCACCGCGCGGGAGGTGGCTGACCTCACCCTCTCCTTCTATCGCCGCAATTATATCGAGGGGCTGTTCCTTTCCTCCGGCATCATCCGCTCGCCCGACTATACGATGGAGCAGATCGTCGAGGCCGCGCGCATATTGCGCGAGGAGCATGATTTTCGTGGCTATATCCACCTTAAGACCATACCCGACGCCGACCCGGAAATCGTCCACAGGGCCGGCCTTCATGCCGACCGGGTTTCGATCAACGTGGAGCTGCCCACGGTCGCGGGCCTGGCGAAATTCGCGTCGGAAAAAGACGCGGCCCAGATCGACCGGGCCATGTCGGGCATGCGGGATGCGATCGAGGATGGCGGCGACGCGCGCCGCCGTTACCGCCATGCGCCCCGCTTTGCCCCCTCTGGCCAATCGACGCAGATGATCGTGGGCGCGGACGAAGCCAGCGATAGCCAGATCGTCGCGCGCGCCGGTCTGCTCTACGATCGCCACGCGCTGCGCCGCGTCTATTATTCAGCCTTCTCGCCTATCCCGGATGCCAGCGCGGTGCTTCCGCTCCGCCGCCCGCCGCTGATGCGCGAGCATCGCCTCTACCAGTCCGACTGGCTGATCCGCTTCTATGGCTATTCGCCGGCCGAAGTCGCGAGCGCGACCGATGCGGCGGGCATGCTGCCACTCGACATCGATCCCAAGCTCGCCTTTGCCCTGCGCAGCCGCGCGCTGTTCCCGATCGACATCAACCGCGCGCCGCGCGAACAAATGCTGCGCATACCGGGGCTGGGCGTCCGGGCCGTCGACGGCATATTGGCGACCCGACGCTGGCGCAATCTGCGGCTGGAGGATGTCGGGCGGCTGACCAATTCGATCGCCAAGGTGCGCCCCTTCATCATCGCGCAGGACTGGCGTCCCACTGCGCTGGCCGAGCGTGCAGACCTCAGCGCCTGGGTCAAGCCCAAGCAGGAGCAACTGGAATTGTTCGCGCCGTGACACAGGTCGTGTGCCTGCCGACGCCGGACGATTTCGACGGCTGGCGCGACGCCGCGCGACGGCTGGCCGTGGCGGACATCGCGCCCGGCGACATAGCGTGGCGGATCGAGGGAGACGCGCAGGATCTGTTCGGCGGCGCGGGCGGCCCACCTCCGCCGGCAAAGGCAACGGCGGCTTTTGCGGTGCCGCGCGGTTTCGTCACGCTTGCCCGCATGGCCGCCTGCCACAGCGATCCTGAGCGCTTTGCCCTGCTATACACCCTGTTGCTGCGCATCCGCGCGCGCCCGGCGGCGTTCACCGACCGGTCCGACCCGCTCGTGCGCCGGATCGATATGCTTGCCAAGGCGGTGCGGCGGGACATTCACAAGATGCACGCTTTCGTGCGCTTTCGCGAAGTCGCCGACGAGGCGGGCGGTATCCGCTTCGTTGCCTGGTTCGAACCTGACCATCATATCCTTCGCGCCGGCGCGGCTTTTTTCGTGGATCGCTTCGCAACCATGGAATGGTCGATCCTGACGCCTGCATTGTCAATGCTCTGGGATTGCCGGAGCCTGAGCGAGGGTCCCGGCGCAACCCCTGCCGACGCCCCTGCCGGCGATCCGGTCGAAGAGACGTGGAAGCGCTACTATGCCGCCATCTTCAATCCCGCACGGTTGAAGGTGAAGGCGATGCTGAAGGAAATGCCACGAAAATATTGGGCCAATATGCCCGAAACCGCGCTGGTCGGGCAATTGATCGCCGACGCCCGAAACCGGGAGATGGCCATGATCGATGCCGGGGGATCATAGCCGCGCCTCCATCGTCAAAAGACTGGCAAATAATTAGACCCGCCGGCAGGGGGGAAGCCGACGGGTCCAATGGTTGAGGCCGCCGAGCGGGGGGCAAGAGTGCGACCTCGGCATAAAAACCTTCCGGCGAGAAAAGGGTTCCGGCGGCGCAAAAATTATCGGATGATCGGATAATGCTGGCGCAGGTCGTCGACCCGCTGTTCGATTTCGGCGCACTGATACAGCGAGCCGGAAGGGGACACCGCCCAGTTGCAATGAGGATGAGTCGCGACGCTATAGATTTTCACCAGTCCGATCGCCGCGCGCCATTGCCGGCGGGTCCCGCCGCAATCGCGCACCAGCCGGGCGATCAGCAGCTCCAGCAGATCGGCGGCCGTCATCGGCGGGTGGCGAACCAGATGGTGTGCTTGGGACCTTTGCCGTTGGTGCGGGCGCGCACGAAAATCTCCTCGACCCGGAAAGCGGCGTTGGCCAGCCGGGTCGCGAAGGCCGGGTCGGGCGCGGCGGACCAGATCGCCAGGATACCGCCGGGCTTCAGCGCGGTGCGCGCCAAAGCAAGGCCGCGGGCCGAATAGAGCCGGTCATTCTCCACCCGCGTCAGGCCGTCCGGGCCGTTGTCGACGTCGAGCAGGATCGCGTCATAGCGCTGGTCAGCGCCGCCGATAAAATTGCCGACATCGCCCATCGCGATCCGTACCCGGCGATCGTCGAGGCAACCGGCCGCCACATCCGCCATCGGCCCGCGCGCCCATGCGATGATCTCCGGCACCAGTTCGGCGACCGTCACCCGTGCGTCCGGCCCTAGTTTCGCCAGCGCGGCGCGCAGGGTAAAGCCCATGCCATAGCCCCCGATCAGCAGATGCGGCGCGGGCCGATCTTTCAGCCGGTCGCAGGTCATATCCGCGAGTGCGATCTCGGACCCGTTCATACGGGTGCTCATCAGCTCGTTGCGCTCCAGCACGATCATGAAATCTTCGCCGCGCCGGAACAGGCGAAGGCTCTCGCCGCCCGGCACCAGCGCCGTCGCAATCAGTTCGCGCGGGATCATGCGCCTTCGCCCGCATCGCCGGCGGCCATATCCATGAAATCGCGCGCCAGATCGCGGTCGGCCGGGTCCCTGAACGCCACGTCGAGGGCGGGCGCAACGCACAGGCTGTGCATCAATACCCAAAGCGCGAAACGCCGGCCCCGGTCCTTTTCCAGTCCGAATTCGACCAGCATCCGCTCGGTCCCGGCAGCGACCGCCTCGGCGGAAACGGCAGACAGGTCGGCCGATCCGAAATAGCGGCGAAGTTGATCGTCAAGATCCATCCCGCGTCCCTAACCCGCCATCGCCGGATTACAAGAAAGGATGCGCGGCCCGCCTTAAACGAGCGTGCGCCGGAACAGCGCGATCGTCCGCCCCCATGCCAGCGCGGCGGCTTCGGCATTGAAACGCGGCGTGGTATCGTTGTTGAAGCCATGCTCGACGCCGGGATAGACAAACGCCTGATACCGTGTCCCGGCTTTTTTGAGCGCGGTCTCATAGGGTGGCCATTGGCCGTTCACCCGATCGTCATTGCCCGCGAAGTGGAGCAGCAACTCCGCCTTGATCGCCGGAACCCCGTCGAGCGACGGCGGTGGCGATCCGTAGAAGGGAACGCCCGCGCGCAGCGACGGTACACGCGTGGCGAGCAGGTTGACGATGCCGCCGCCATAGCAGAAGCCGACCGCGCCGAGCTGTCCATTCCCATCGGGCAGGCCCTGCGCATAAACGGCGGCGGCGACGAAATCCTCGTGGATTTTGGCCTGGTCGAGTTGCTGAAACAGCGTGCGTGCCTTGTCCTCGTCCCCCGGATAGCCGCCCAGCGCGGTGAGCGCGTCCGGTGCGACCGCAATGAACCCATCGACCGCGAGGCGGCGGGCGATGTCAGCGATATGCGGATTGAGGCCGCGATTTTCATGCGCCACCAGCACCACCGGCTTGCGCGCCTTCGCGGACGCGCCCGCAGGCTTGGCGACATAGGCGTCGATCGTGCCGGACCCGCCGGACGAGGCGATCCTGACCGTCGCGGTGATAATCCGCTGGTCGTCGGTCGCGATCTTCTGCGCGTGGGCAAAGTCGGGGCTGAGCGCGGCAAGGATGCTGGTCGCGGCGGCAACGGTGCCGGCATGGACCGCACATTGCTCCAGGAAGCCGCGCCGGTTGATGACGCCATGGACATATTGATCGAACAGGGTCAGAACTTCGCGAGAAAACGGCTTGTTTTCTATTGGTTTTACCTGTTCCGTCATGCCAACATCCTTCTATGGGTGAAAAGCGTCCAACGCCATGCGCGTCATCGACGGCATGGCCCATATCTGGCACAGGAAACGCACTGGCCGAGTCATATTTTCTTGGGCCGGGGGAAATTTCCGAAACGCGATAGCAGAGGATCGGGAATCAGGGTGCAACCCCTGCCCTGCCCCCGCGTTTGACGCGTATATCCAGGAGCATTCATGACATGAGCGACGCACTTATCCAGGCCGGCGACGCGGCTACGCGCGAGGACGGAACGATCGCGCGGCTGACGATCGATACGATCCGTACGCTGGCGATCGATGCGGTGCAAAAGGCCAATTCCGGCCATCCGGGAACGCCGATGGCGCTTGCGCCGGTGGGCTATACGCTCTGGTCGCACTTTCTGCGGACCGACCCGGATGCGCCCGACTGGCCGAACCGCGACCGCTTCGTCCTGTCGGTCGGCCATGCCTCCATGCTGCTCTATGCGCTGCTGCACCTGGCCCAGGTCAAAGAAATCGATGCCGACGGGAGGCCGACTGGCAAGCCCGCTGTCGGCCTCGACGACATAAAGCAGTTCCGCCAGCTCGATTCCAAGACGCCGGGTCATCCCGAATATCGCATGACCACGGGCGTCGAGACCACGACCGGGCCACTGGGCCAGGGCTGCGGCAACTCCGTGGGCATGGCGATCGCCGAGCGGCACCTTGCCGCGACGTTCAACCGGGACGGTTTTCCGGTCTTCGACCATGACATCTATGTCCTGTGCGGCGACGGCGACATGATGGAAGGCGTCGCGGCCGAGGCCGCTTCGCTCGCGGGGCATTTGCGATTGTCCAACCTGTGCTGGATATACGACAGCAACCGCATCAGCATCGAAGGACATACCAGCCTCGCCTTTATCGAGGATACCGGGAAGCGGTTCGAGGGCTATGGCTGGACCGTCATCCATGTCGATGATGCGAACGACACCAAAGCAATCGCCGCGGCGCTGGAAAGCTTTCGCACCACCGGCGACAAACCGACCCTTATCATCGTGCGCTCGATCATCGGCTGGGGTTCTCCCCGCGCCGACAGCGAAAAGGCGCATGGCGAAGCGCTGGGCGAGGAGAATGTGCGGCTGACCAAACAGGCCTATGACTGGCCAGAGGATGCGCAATTCCTGGTGCCCGATGGCGTCGCCGATCATTTCCGTCACGCTATCGCCGCACGCGGCGAACCGCTGCGCCGGGAATGGGAGGCGATGTTCGCGCGCTATCGCGAGACCTGGCCCGATCTTGCCGCGACGATCGACGGGGCGCGACAGGGCAAGCTGCCCGACGGCTGGGACAAAGATATACCGGTCTTTCCCGCCGATCCCAAGGGCATCGCCAGCCGCGAGGCGAACGGCAAGGTGCTGAACGCCATCGCGGCGCGCGTTCCGATCATTACCGGCGGCGCGGCGGACCTGTCGCCCTCGACCAAAACCAATCTTACCTTCGAAGGCGCCGGTTCGTTCGAGGCTGACGACTATGGCGGGCGCAACATGCATTTCGGCGTGCGCGAACATGCGATGGGGTCGATCGCCAACGGCATGGCGCTATCCTACCTGCGGTCCTATACCGGTACCTTCCTCGTCTTTGCCGATT
>CAXUEQ010000047.1:0-11163 GCA_964250175.1 uncultured Sphingobium sp.
AGCTCGATACGTTCCAGCGTCTCGACGTCCGAGTGCATGTAGCGGACCTTGATCCCGGCCTCGTGCATGAACTCGGTCAAATCCTCGGCCATGCGCTTGGTCAGCGTGGTGACGAGGGTGCGATAGCCCTTCTTCGCGGTCTCCTTCGCTTCGTGGATCAAATCGTCGACCTGATCCTCGACCGGCTTGATCTCGACCGGCGGGTCAATGAGGCCGGTGGGGCGGATCACCTGTTCGCTGAACGCGCCGCCGGTCTGCTCCATTTCCCAATTGCCCGGCGTCGCCGATACGCTGACCGTCTGCGGCCGCATCGCGTCCCATTCGTTGAAACGCAACGGGCGGTTGTCGATGCAACTGGGCAGGCGAAAGCCATATTCGGCCAGCGTGATCTTGCGCCGGTGATCGCCCCGCGCCATCGCGCCGATCTGCGGCACGGTCTGGTGGCTTTCATCGACGAACAATAGCGCGTTCTCTGGCAGATATTCGAACAGGGTCGGCGGCGGTTCGCCCGGCAGGCGGCCGGTGAGGAACCGGGAATAATTTTCGATGCCCGCGCAACTGCCGGTCGCGGCGATCATCTCCAGGTCGAAGCCGACGCGCTGCTCCAGCCGCTGCGCCTCCAGCAGCTTGCCTTCGCCGATCAATTCCTTCAGCCGCTCGGCCAGTTCGAAACGGATCGCCTCCATCGCCTGCTTCAGCGTCGGGCCGGGGGTGACATGGTGGCTGTTCGGGAAGACCTTCACATAGTCGAGGCTGGCGATCTTCTTGCCGGTCAGCGGGTCGAATTCGACGATCTCCTCGATCTCGTCGCCGAAGAAACTGACGCGCCAGGCGGTGTCCTCATAATGGCTCGGAAAGATTTCGAGATTGCTGCCCTTCACGCGGAAATTGCCGCGCGCAAAGCCCGCGTCGTTGCGCTTGTACTGGAGCGCGACCAGCTTGCGGATGATCTCGCGCTGGTCCTCGATCCCGCCCTTCTTCATCGAGAAGGTCATCGCCGAATAGGTTTCGACCGAGCCGATGCCATAAAGGCAGGAGACCGAGGCGACGATGATGACGTCGTCGCGTTCGAGCAGCGCGCGGGTGGCCGAATGGCGCATCCGGTCGATGCTCTCGTTCACGCTCGATTCTTTTTCGATATAGGTGTCGGAGCGCGGCACATAGGCTTCGGGCTGGTAATAGTCGTAATAGCTGACGAAATATTCGACCGCATTGTCGGGGAAGAAGCTCTTGAACTCGCCGTAAAGCTGCGCGGCGAGAATCTTGTTGGGGGCGAGGATCAGCGCCGGGCGTTGCAGCGCCTCGATCACCTTGGCCATGGTGAAGGTCTTGCCCGATCCGGTGACGCCCAGCAGCACCTGATCCCGCTCGTCGGCGCGCGCGGCCTCGACCAGTTCGGCGATCGCGGTCGGCTGGTCGCCCGCCGGCTCGTAATCGGAGACGAGCGTGAACGGCTTGCCGCCCTCGCTCTTGTCCGGCCGGGCGGGTCGGTGCGGCACGAAGTCCGCGCCGGTTTCCGGTTCGGCCAGCGTCGTTCTGATTTGAATCGCCATCGTCCGTTGATATGGAGACGCACCGGTCGCGGTGCAACGGTTGCCGCGACTGCATGACAGGGAGAGGATTTCATGAAGGCCCTTTTGACCGGCTCCGTCCTGGCGCTGTTGCTGCTTTCCGCCTGCAGCAAGAAAGCGTCCGATGATGCCGCCGCCGGCAAGCCGATGTCGTCCGGCGACATCGCGGCGAAAATGGATTCGGTGAAGCTGGAAGCGGGCGAGTGGGAAGCCACGCAGGAAATCGTCGATGCGAAGCTCAGCGGCCTGCCCAAGGGGGTGCCGGCCGATGCGATGAACCGCATGATCGGCCAGCGCACCACCGTCAAACATTGCGTGACGCCCGAACAGGCCGCGAACCCGAGCGCCGAATTCCTGTCCGCGCAGAAGGACGTGAAGTGCGATTATTCGACCATGGACATGCGCGGCGGCAAGGTGAAGGCGGAGATGCACTGCGCCATCCCGCAGCAGCCGGGCGCGAAGATGAAGATGGTGATGAGCGGCACCTATCTGCCCGCCAATTATGATCTGGCCATGACCGTCGATACGTCCGGCCTGCCCAACGGCATGGGCATGGTGATGAAGATGAAGACGTCCGGCAAGCGGATCGGCGACTGCCCTGCCGCCGACACCGGTGCGGGAGCGGCGAAATAAGCGCGGCAAAGCACCTGTCGGCTTATTTGCAGCGGATCGGCCTGGATGCTGTCCCCGCCGCCGACCCGGCGGGGCTGGCGGCGATCCAGCGCGCGCACCGGCTGGCGATCCCGTTCGAGAATCTCGATATCGCGCTGGGGCGCGGCATCGCGATCGATGCGGACAGCGTGTTCGCCAAGCTGGTGACCGCGCGGCGCGGCGGCTATTGTTTCGAGCAGAACGGGCTGTTCCTGCGCGCGCTGCTGGCGCTGGGGTTCACGGCGCGGCCCTTGCTGGCGCGGGTGTGGCTGCTGGCGGAGGCGACCCCGCCGCTGACGCATACGCTCAACCTAGTGACGGTCGATGGCGAGGACTGGATCGCCGATGCCGGGTTCGGCGGCAGCTTCACGCCCCCGATGCGGCTGGCCGACGGGGCGCGCGCCGATATGGAAGATGGCACGGCGCACCGGCTGGTCCGGGACGGGCGCGGCTGGATGCTCGAGCGGGCCGGAGACCCCGGCGCGACCGACGGGCGCAGCCGCGACACGCGCGACTGGCAGCCGCAATATGGCTTCACCCTCGATCCCGTCGAAGCCATCGACCTGGAAGTATCGAACCACTGGACCGCGACCCGGTCGGGGACGCGGTTCACGACGCTGAAGATCGTCAGCCGCGTCTATCCCGACGGCTTCGTCTCGCTGGTCGATCGCACCTTGTCCGCGCATCGCGGCGGGGTCGCGACCAGCCGCGCGATTGCCGATGCGCCGGACTATGGCGCGGTGATACGCGACCTGGGGCTTGCGCTGACGCCCGCGCAGGTGGACCATCTGTTCGGCCAATGCGGGGGATGAAGATGAGAATGCGGATCGGGATTCTGGCCGGCTTGGTGTTGCTGGGCGCGTGTCAAAAAGAGGCGGCGCCAGCAGCGCCGGCCGAGGATGCGCCGATCCTGCTGAAAGGCGGGCAATGGTCACTGGAACGCGACATGACCGGTTACAACATACCGAACGTTACCCGCGAGCAATATGCTGCGAAGGTCGAGCAAGCCCCCAACAGGCATACGGACCTGTGTATCGCGGTCGACAAGCAGGGCCGCCCCGACGCCGATGCGCTGGCGGGTGACGAGGGCAGGAATTGCACCTACAAGGATGCGACGATCCGCAAGGGGCGCTTCATCGCGACGCTGGCCTGCAAGGCGGGCGGCGGGACGTCGGAGCTGCTGCTGGAGGGCAATTATACGCCGGACAGGCTGACATTGGGCGTCAGTATGACGAAAAGCGTGAGGGGCAAGGCCGTGCTGCGCACCACCCACGACCTGACGGGCAGGCGCGGCGGCGATTGCAAGGCCGGTTAGGTCGGGTCAGGGGATTCCCTTGGACTGGTCCATGCGCCGTTCCGCGAACCATTGGCTGAGCGCGGCGGCGGTGCAGCCGGTGAAGCCGTTGCTGCCGATCGCCGAACAACTGTTGGGCAGGAGCTGGCGGCCCGCCGCTTCCATGCCCGCGACCTGGCTGCCCCAGCCGGGCCCGCCCGACACGTCCGGCTTCTCGCGCAGCTTCTTGGGAATGCGATAGCGTTCCGACTCCGGGCGGCGGGCGCAGACCACAATCTCGTCGCCCTCGCCCTGCGGGCAGGGATCGTTGCCGAACACGACCAGGTTGAAGATACGCTGCGGCGGCGGTTCCGTCGCCAGCGTAGGGGCCGCGAACAGTGGCGCACCGATCAGGGCAATGGATAACACAGAACGGGCGAGAGCGGTCGGGCGGGTCATGACACTATCCTGTTGGCCGCTCCACGATGAACGGCCGCTGTATCCCCCCAATTCGATAAAAGGCCGGATCGGCGCGAAACCCGTCCTTTTCGCTTCCTCCGCTTATTGCTGGGGAGCGGGGTTCGCTTTCGCCGCAGCCTCCGCCGCCTCCTCCGCCTTCACGCGCGCCTCGATCGCGTCGGAATCCTTGTCGATGGTCGACAGGCGCTTGGCGCGCTCGGCCGCGACCAGATCGGTCCAGCTTGCATTGTCGGCCTGGCGCTTTTCCGCCTTGGCCATTTTCGCAAGTCTGTCGAAGCAGCCGGTGAAGCCGCCGCCGCCGACCGGCGAGCAGCTTTCAGTGCCGGAGCGGCCGACATATTCGAGCGAGCGATATTGCTCGCCCCATGCCTGCTTGGAGGGCTGGTTGGGGTCGCCGCGCAGCGGTTCGGGAATGCGGTAGCGATCCTTTTCCGGCTTGCGGCCGCACACGACGATATCCTCGCCATTGGCCTTCGGGCAGGGATCGTCGCCATAGACGATGACCAGATTAACCTTTTCCGACGGCCCGACGGTCTCTTTCGGCGCGGGCGTGTCGGCGGGGCCGACCTGCGCGGAGGCGACGCCGCCCATCAGCAGCAGGGCGAGCGAGAGGGTTGTGACTTTCATTATCCGGGTCCTCATATCCGCTCCGACAGTTTGATGGCGGCGCGGCAGCCGAGTCGGATCATGCCCGACAGCAAGGCATAAGCCGGCGCTTTTTCCGCGCCATGGGCGATCGCGGCGTCGCGATGCTCCACCTCTTCCGCCTGAAAATCCGCGACCAGCCCCGAGAGTTCCGGGTCGTCGGCGCCAATATCCTTCAATTGCTGTGCGTAATGCCGGTCGATCTCGGTCTCGATCGCCGCGGTGCAGGCCATTGCTGCCTCCGGGCCGAGCGCCGCCGTCACCGCGCCGAGCGCGAAGCCCGCCACGTTCCAGACCGGTTCCAGCAGGGTCGGGCGCACACCGCGCCTTGCCAGCAGCACGTCAAACTGTTCGCGATGCCGCGCTTCCTGCGCCGCCATGCCGGCGATCAGCCGGCTCATCGGATGGCGGTCGCCCATCACCGCCAGTTGCCCGGCATAGATGCGCGTCGCGCCATATTCGCCCGCCTGATCGACGCGCAACATTCGGTCGCGGCGCGCCTTGCGGGTGGGAACGGGAAATGCGGCGTCGCTCATCGGAATCTCGCCTTCAGCAATAGCCCCAAGATGGCGATGGCCGCGCCCAACGACAAGAGCGCGTTATAGCCGGCGAGCGAAATGCCGCCCAGCGTCCATTGCGCGACATCGCAGCGCACAAGCGGCGCGGCCATGATATTGGCCAATATATCCCCGCCACCCGCGCCCGGACCCGTCGCGCAGGTGGTGAGGCCGGGCCACCAATGATATTCGACCCCGGCATGGAAGGCGCCGGTCGCGCCGCTGCCCGCGATCGCCAGCGCGGCGAGCAGCGTGAAAGCGGCGCTGGCCCCTGGGCTGCCGCGCAGCAGGATCGCGACCAAGGCGAGGCCAATCGCGCCGACATGCGGCCAGCGCTGCCACATGCACATTTCACAGGGGACAAGCCCGAAACCATATTGCGACAACAGCGCCCCGCCCAGCAGAAGCACGGGTGTCAGGATCGCAACCAGGCGGGCGGTGGAGAGGGAGGTCATGCGTCGACCCCAGGGCAGTCATTCCCGCGAAGGCGGGAAGCTCTCTCCGGACTTGGTGTAACAGGATAGCGCCGGAGATGAATCCCCGCCTTCGCGGGCATGACTAAAGACGAGAACACTTAACGCGCACCGGACTTGGGCTTAGCGGCAACCGGGGCGGCACTTGCCATCAGCGGTGTCTTGCCCAGCCGCCCGATCGTCTTCAACGCATAGTCGAGCTGGAAGTCGGTGACGCCCTGCTTCTTCAACTGCTCGGCGGTGGCGGAAAAGCGCGGATCGTCCTTGCTGTCCTCCTCCAGCTTGCTCTTGTCCAGCTTGATCTCGTTTATCAGATGACGGCGCAGGTCGCTCTCGCGGAACCTGGGGCGATTCTTGTAATCAGCGTCGCTTAGCTGCGGCACGCGGATGTCCGGCTGAATGCCGCCTTCCTGCACCGACCGGCCCGAAGGCGTGTAATAGCGGGCGGTGGTCAGGCGCAGCGCGGTCGTGCTGCTGAGCGGCAGCAGCGTCTGCACGCTGCCCTTGCCGAAGCTGCGCTCGCCCATCACCAGCGCGCGATGCTGATCCTGCAGCGCGCCCGCGACGATTTCGGAGGCGGACGCCGAACCGCTGTCGACCAGCACGATGATCGGCAGCCCCTTCGCATCGTCACCTGGCTTGGCATAATAGCGCTCGACATCGCCCTTGGCACGGCCGCGCTGCGACACGATCTCGCCGCGTTCCAGGAACACGTCGCTGGTCGATACCGCCTCGTCCAGCAGGCCGCCGGGGTTGGAGCGCAGGTCGAGCACATAGCCGGTCGGCTTGTGGCCCAGCGACTTGTCGATGCTGCGGATCGCCGACTTCACGTCGGCGCCGGTATTGGCGGAAAAACTGATGATGGTGATGACGCCGATGTCGTTCTTCACTTCCCACTTCACCGGCTTCAGCTCGATGATCTCACGGGTCAGGCTCAGCTCGATCGGCTTGTCGCGGCCCGCGCGCACGATGGTGAGCTTGATCGTCGTGCCGGGCGCACCGCGCATCTTCTCGACCGCCTCGTCCAGCGTGCCGCCATAGATGAGTTGGCCGTCAACATGGGTGATATAGTCGCCCGCCTTGATCCCCGCGCGCCAGGCCGGGGTGTCCTGCGTCGGCGCGATCACCTTGACCGCGCCATCTTCCTGCGTGACCGAAAGGCCCAGGCCGCCATAATTGCCCTCGGTCTGGGTGCGCAGATTGGCGAAATCGCGCGCGTCGAGAAAGCCCGAATGCGGGTCGAGGCTGGACAGCATCCCCTCGATCGCGCCCTTGATCAGCTTTTCGTCATCGACCTTTTCGACATAATCGGAGCGGACTTTCTGAAACACGTCCATGAATTCATCGAGCGCCTTGTAGCTGCTCCCCTCGGCTTCCGCCATCGCGGCGGTGGTAGCGGGAATCAGGGCAAGCGCGCTGAGCGCAACGGCGCTGCGAAGAAAGCTGGAATTCATGGGTGCCGGGAATCCTCGAAATATGCTGGCCGCAATATAGGCACGAATCGGCGCAGCGCAAAGCGGCGTTGACGGAAGGCGTCCGGGGTCGTCCGGAGGCGGGGCCGTCTTGCCCCTATCGGTTCACAGCCCCACGAGCGGCACGATGTCGATCGGCCGACCGTTGCGGCGGACCGGACACCGGCGCACCGTGAGGCGCTGGCGGCCGACCGTTGCGGCGCAGTTCGACCGTGATAGTGGGATTGGCGGAACCGGCGACGCCGACCGGCGACCCCTGCACCACCGTGTTGCCGACCTCCACCGACAGGCGATAAAGGTTGGTGATCAGCGTCGTCCAGCCCTGCCCATGATCGATGATGACGATCTGGCCATAGCCGCGATAATGGCCGGCATAGGCGATCCGGCCGGAGGTCGGCGCGACCACCTGCGCATTGGCGGGCGTGGCGATGGTCAGGCCGCGCGCGCGCACACCGTTGGCGGACACTTCGCCAAGCCCGGTGACGAGTTGGCCCATCACCGGCAGGCGATAGGGCGGCGGACCGGCGGCGACGGCACCGGGAGGCTGTTCCACGCCCGATCGGGTTTCGGGCAGACCGCTGTCGCCCGGTCTTGCGGGGCGGGGCAAGGGACCGGGCAGTGTCGCAAGCCGGGCGTTCACCGCGCCGGCATCCTCCAGCCGGTCCATCAGGTCTGCAATGTCGCGCGCCTTTTCCCCCAGCGCGAGCGCACGATCGGATTCGAGACCCGCGCCGGACGACAGAGCGCGGGAGGCGAGACGGCGCTCGGTTTCCAGCCGCTGCAATTCACCCTGCCGGCTCGCCAGTTTCGCGCGGCTGTCCTGTAGCGCATGCGCCGCCTGATCCGCGATGCGGCGCAACGCGTGACTTTGCGCCAGTTCGGCGCGCAGGCCGGCGGTGCGCTGGCGGATAACCGGCAATACGCTGCCCAGCACCAGACGAATATGGACAGCGTCATCGATCGATCCGGGCTGGACGAGTGCAAGCGCGGGCGGGCGGCGGCTGAGCGATTGCAACGCGGCGGTCAGCCGCACGATCGGCTGCTGCCGTTCGGCGAGCCGGGCGCTTTGTGCGGCTTGCAGCCGGGCGATGATGGCGATGCGCGCCTGCGCGGCAACGATGTCGGCTTCGGATTCCTGAATGCGCGCGGCAAGCGCGGCAGCGCGGCGCTGGGCGCGATCAGCGTCCTGCGTCGCCGCCCGCGCCTGTCGGTCGAGCCGGGCCGAACGGTCGCGGGCGAGTTTGGATTGCAAGCGCGCCGTCAGCAACGCCCGCTTTTCCTGTGCGATGCTGGTGGGGGCGGTGCCGGGAAGCAGAACGTCCTGCGCACCGGCGGCGCAGGCCAATGCGATAGCGGTGAACCCGCCGACAAGAACCGCCCCCTTCATCCCGCTATCCTTCGCGATGATAGGGGTGATTGGCAAGGATGCTGGTGGCGCGCCACAATTGTTCGGCCAGCATCGCGCGCGCCATCATGTGCGGCCAGGTCATCGCGCCGAACGCGATCAGCAGGTCGGCGCTTTCGCGATCGGCATCGTCGAACCCGTCCGCCGCGCCGATCAGGAAGCGGATCTCGCGCGCGCCCGTGTCGCGCCAGTCCTCGATTCGTCGGGCGAATTCCATCGAGGAGAGGTGTTTGCCCTTTTCGTCCAGCACCACTGTGATCGTGCCAGGCTGAACCGGGGGCAGCTTGCCGCCTCCCGGTTTGCCGGGGGCGTCGGGTAGTTCGGTGACGCGCGTGGGGAAGGTGACGCGCTTGAGATAGCGATCGACCAGATCGGCTTCGGGACAGCGGCCGATTTTACCCCGTGCGACGATGTGCAGAAGCATGAAACACAAACCTCAAATCCGTTCGGGCCGAGCGAAGTCGAAGCCTTCTCCTGAACCTAGTGAAGGGCCTTCGCTACGCGCAGGCGCACCCTTCGACAAGCTCAGGGCGAACGGGGAAGGTAGGTTCGTTCTTTTAGTTCACCACCCCCGCCACCGGCGCGTCGACGAAGCCCCACATCCGTTCCAGATTGTAGAAGCTGCGCACTTCGGGGCGGAACAGGTGGACGATCACGTCGCCCGCGTCGATCAGCACCCAGTCGGCGGTCGGCAGCCCTTCGACCCGCACGGGGCGACCCGTCGAAGCCTTGACCCGCTCGGCCAGATGCTGGGCGATCGCCGCGACCTGACGCGACGAACGGCCGCTCGCGATCACCATATAGTCGGCGATGCTGCTCTTGCCTTCGAGGGGGATGGAGATGGTTTCCTGCGCCTGGTCGTCGTCAAGCGACTGCATGACAAGGGCGTGCAGGGCGGCCACGGATTCGGTGTCTGCGTAGGGACGCTCGACGGCCGTATCGTTGGCGGGGTTCGGTCTGGGCAATTCTACTCCTTCAAAACAGTCGGGCGTTAAACGATAATCCGGCGCGTCAACGGATCGCGCAGGCTGCAGTCTTCATACAGGCGATGCCAGAGGGGGTCCGCCCGCCGGAGCAGGGTCGCCGATCGTGGATCAGGACGAAAGCGCAGAAGCACGAGCGCCGGCGGTCTCCAGTCCGTCCAGTCACTGCTCTGGCGCGCGGGCCGGACGAAGCGCCGCAGCCATGTCGTAGCCACAGAGCCACGAGCAACCCTGTCATAGCCCGGACGGGCGATCACGGCAATGGGCATCGTGCGGGCTATCCCGCGCCAGTCGCGCCAAGTCGAAAATTGCGCCAGATTGTCCGCGCCCATCAGCCAGACAAAGTCGTTGCGCGGATAGCGGCGCACAAGCGCCCGCAGCGTATCGACCGTGTAGCGCGTGCCGAGTTGCGCCTCGATCACGCTGGCCAGGATCGGCGCGCGGCGCGCCTGTCTGCGCGCGCCGGCGAGACGCGCGGCCAGCGGCGCCATGCCCGCCTTGGGCTTCAACGGGTTGCCGGGGGAGACCAGCCACCAGACCGCATCGAGGTCGAGCGCGCGCATCGCGAAGAGCGAAATCGCGCGATGCCCGCCATGCGCAGGATTGAAGGAGCCGCCGAGGATGCCGATACGCGCCATAGTCCCCCGCGCTCCTGCCAGACCCTTGATCGGCACGCAAATTCCGGCGCAAATCAGTTGCATGGCAGTCATAGCTTTGCCACCATCGCGCAATAATCTTTCAGAGGTGAGTCATGAAATCTCTTTTGTCTCTGTCGCTGCTGTCCACGCTGCTGAGCGGCACCGCCATCGCCGCGTCGAATACTGCCAAGACAGCCGGTCCTACCGCCGCCGACCTGCACAGGCTGCTCGATCCGCTGCCGCTGACGGTGACGCGCGCGGCCGCGATCGACGCGCGCTGCGGCGATACGCTGGCGCTGGCGGAGACGGCGAAGCGCGCGCTGGAGGCGCGGACCGGCAAGGCGAGCATCGCGGGCGACTTCACCGCCTATGACCGGCTGTCGCTGATCCTGTCGGACGGCAGTAACGAAATGTATCTGGTGTCGCAGACCAGCCCCGAAGAGGCCGTGCGCAGCGCGGCGGAGACCTGCGTCCAGAAGCTGTCCGACCTTGGCACCGCTGTCGGCCTGTCGCGCCCGATCTACGACCGGCTGAGCGCCATTCCGGTTGCGGGGCTGGACGTGAAGACCGCCTATACGGTGAACAAGACGCTGGTCGGTTATCGGCTGGCGGGCGTGGACAAGGACGCGGCGACCCGCGCCAGGGTCACCCAGTTGCAGAAGGAGATCGTCGAGACCGGCCTGGTGTTCGCCAAGAATATCCGCGACGACAAGGGCGACATTCCGCTGAAGCCCGAGGCGCTGAAGGGCCTGCCGCAGGATTATATCGACGCGCACAAGCCCGGCGCCGACGGGCTGGTGCATATCAGCTTCGACTATCCCGACATCTTTCCGATCAACGATTTCGCGACGCTGCGCGAAACCCGCAAGACGGTGTCGGTCGCCTTTCGCAACCGTGGCTGGCCCGCCAACGAGACGGTGCTGAAGACGCTGCTGCAAAAGCGCTACGAACTGGCCAAACTACTGAATTTTGAGGATTATGCGACGCTGGTGAGCGCCGACAAGATGATCGGCGA
>CAXUEQ010000047.1:11173-22474 GCA_964250175.1 uncultured Sphingobium sp.
CGCCGCGCAGGTCGCGCGCCATAACCCCGCGGCCGGCGCGCGCCTGGGACGCGCCGAGCTCGAGATGGTGGCCCGCGCGGCGGCTTTCCTGGAGGATGTCAATGTCGCGGCGAAGCCCGGCGCGGACAAGGATTATGCCGAACTGCTCGCCTTCGCCAAGACTGTCGATCCGAGCATCACCCAACTGGAAGGCTGGGACAATGCCTATATGCAGAATCTGCTGCGCAAGCAGAAATATGCCGTCGACGCCGAAGTCGTCCGCCAATATTTCACCTATGACAAGGTGCGGCAGGGCATCTTCACGCTGATCGGCGACCTGTTCGGCGCGGATATCCGCCCGTGGAATACGCCGGTGTGGGACAAGGGCGTCACCGCATGGGAATTATATGACCAGGGCACGCTGGTCGGCCGCTTCTATCTCGACATGCACCCGCGCAAGGGCAAATATAATCATGCCGCGCAATTCCCGATCCGCACCGGGGTCACCGGCTTTCAGGTGCCGGTCGGCGCGCTGATCTGCAACTTTCCCGCGACCGGGCCGATGGACCATGGCGACGTCACCACCTTCCTCCACGAATTCGGCCATCTGATCCACAGCCTCTATTCGGGCAGGCAGACCTACAGCACCCAGTCGATGGGCAATCTGCAATGGGACTTCATCGAGGCGCCGTCGCAATTGCTGGAGGAATGGACCTGGGACTATGACACGCTGAAGGGCTTCGCCGCCAATGCCAAGGGCGAGCCGATCCCGCAGGATCTGGTCAGGAAGATGAACATAGCGCGCCATTTCGGCGAGGCGGGCCAATGGAAGGGGCAGCTCGCCTATGCGGCGGTGTCGCTCAACTATTATAACCGTGCGCCGGACTTCGATCTCAAATCGACCTGGGACAGCCAGATCGCGCGCTATTCGCTGTTCCCCAATGTGCCGGGGACGCATCCCTATGCCAGCTTCGGCCATCTGGATGGCTATTCGGCGATCTATTACACCTATGTCTGGTCCAAGGCGATCGCGCTCGACCTGTTCACCAAATTCAAGGCAGGCGGCATGCGCGACCGGGCGACGGCGATGCGGTATCGCACACTGGTGCTCGAACCGGGCGGGTCGCGCGACGCCAACGGGCTGATCGAGGATTTTCTGGGCCGTCCGCTCAGCCTGGAAGCGTTCAAGGCGGACCTGGCGGCGCAATGAGCCGGAGGGCGATGCCCCTCGCTTCGCTTCGCCTGCCGCTCGCCTGGGGGAGCGTCGCTTTATATCTGGGCTTCGGCCCGGCGCTGATCGCCGGCGCGAATCCGGGGGTTGCCCTGTTGATCTTCGCCTGGCTGCTGGGCGTGATCCTGTGGGCGGCGTTCGGCGTGGTGCATGAGGCGGAGGAACTGGCCGAGCGGCTGGGCGAGCCGCTGGGCACATTGGTCCTGACGCTCTCGATCGTCATCATCGAGGTCGCGCTGATCTCCGCGGTGATGCTGGGCGCGAACAATGTGCCGACGCTGGGGCGCGACACGATGTTCGCGGTGCTGATGATCGTGCTCAACGGCGTGGTCGGGCTGGGACTGCTGATCGGCGGGCTGCGCCATCATCAGCAAAATTATAATCTGCAGGGGGCGAGCGCCTATCTGGCGGTCATCATCCCGCTCACGATGATCGCGTTGATATTGCCCAATTTCACGACATCGACACGGGTCGGCACCTTGTCGCTGGTGCAGTCGGGATTTTTCTCGCTGTTCACCGTGCTGCTCTACGGCCTGTTCCTCTGGCTGCAGACCGGGCGGCATCGCGGTTTCTTCAAGCCCGCGGGCGCGGAAGAGGACGCCCCCGCCCCGGCGGATGGCGCGCGCGACAGCGCATCGACCGGCAGGCATGTGCTGCTGTTGCTCGCCAATATCCTGCCGATCGTGATCCTGTCCAAGGGGCTGGCCAAGCTGCTCGACATGGGGATTGCGGGCCTGGGCGCGCCGACCGCGCTGGGCGGCATCGTCATCGCGATGATCGTGTTCACGCCGGAGGGGATATCGGCGTTGCGCGCGGTGTCGGCCAATCAGTTGACCCGCGCGATCAACCTGTGCCTGGGCGCCGCGACGTCGACGCTGGGGCTGACGGTGCCGGCGGTGCTGCTGATCGGCGTCATTACCGGCCAGCCGGTCATACTCGGGCTATCGGCCGCGAACATGATCCTGCTGGCCGTCACGCTGGTGCTCAATATGCTGACCTTTTCCGGGCCGCGCACGACGATGCTGGAAGGCGCGGTGCACCTCTTGCTCTTCTTCGTGTTTCTGGTGCTGGTGTTCAGCCCCTGAAGACCGGTCTTATTTGGACGCGTATTGCCCGGCTTCGGCGCGGAAATGATCGCGGGCGTGGGCGCGCGCGGCCGCCGCGGTGCGGAACAATTCCTCCTGCAGCGTAGCGGTGACGATCGGATAGCCCTGGCTGTTGTAGCGCGTGTCGCGCACGGTCAGGCGATAGGAGCCGCTTTCGTCCTTGGCGATGAGGAAGGGTTTGACGATTTCTCTGGACATTGCGGCGTCTTTCTTTGCGGATAGTGGGACATGAAAAGCCGGGCGGAACATGCGTTCCGCCCGGTGTCTTTATGGTTTAGCCGAGCATGTCGGCGACGATCTGTTGCAGTTCCTTGCCCGACAGCGTCGCGGAACGCGATGCGTGATCTGCGCGCTCGGCGACTTCCTGGGAAGCATGGCCATAGCGCGGCGAAAGGCGGGGACGGGTCGAAATTTCGGTAGTGAGGTTCATCAAAGTCCTTGGATGGCGGCATATCGTGCCGCCGATTGCAGTTTACCATGCCCACGATACAGCGCATGCGCCAATAGTCGGCGCGCGCCGGCGGAGGAGAACGATGATTGGGGGGCGAAACGCAATCCCAACTCTTCCAGCGCCTTCGGAGCGGACCCGTTCATTCGGGGGTCGCACGATCCTTGAAGGGGAAGCGTCAAAGTCCGTCGCCAGGCGACGTGAGCAGCACCGCTATAGGGCAAAGCTGCTTAACAAGCAATGACCGGAGATAGAGGGGCCACCACACGCTCCTGACGCGCCCGATCGCCAGGCATGGAACGGCAAATGGTTTCCCGCCCGCGCGGGAATGACGCGCCTTTCGCAGCGTATTTCTTTACGGCCGCACCTGCCCCGTTCCCCGGACCAGCCATTTGTAGGTCGTCAGCCCTTCCAGCGCCACGGGTCCGCGCGCGTGCAGGCGGCCGGTGGAAATGCCGATCTCCGCACCCAGCCCGAATTCGCCGCCATCGGCGAACTGGGTCGACGCGTTCCACACGACGATGGCGCTATCGACCGCGTTGAGAAAGCGTTCGGCGACGGCGGCATCCTCGGTGATGATCGCGTCGGTATGGTGGCTGCCATGGGCGGCGATATGGGCGATGGCGTCATCGACACCGTCCACGATTCGCGCCGATACGATCGCTTCGAGATATTCGGTGTCCCAGTCCGCATCGGTCGCGGCCGTCACACGGCTGTCCAGCGCCCTGACGTCCGAATCGCCGCGCACTTCGCAGCCCGCCGCGATCAGCGCCGCGATGACGCCCGCCGGGTTTGCATAGGCGCGGTCGATCAGCACCGTCTCCGTCGCGCCGCAGACGCCGGTGCGGCGCATCTTGGCGTTGACCACCAGCGCCTTCGCCATGGCGGGATCGGCGGCGCCGTCGACATAGCTGTGGTTGATGCCGTCCAGATGGGCGAGCACGGGAACCCGCGCCTCCTCCTGCACCCGCGCGACCAGGCTCTTGCCGCCGCGCGGCACGATCATGTCGACATGATCGGACGCCTTGAGCAGCGCGCCCACGGCGGCGCGGTCGGTGGTGGGCACGAGTTGCACCGTGTCGGCGGACAGGCCGGCGGCGACGATGCCCTCCACCATGGCGGCGTGAATCGCGCGATTGCTTTCCTTCGCCTCGCTACCGCCACGCAGGATCACCGCATTGCCCGCGCGCAGGCAGAGCGCCGCGGCGTCGGCGGTCACATTGGGCCGGCTTTCGTAGATGATGCCGATCACGCCGACCGGCACACGCACCCGGCTGAGCTTCAGGCCGTTGGGCCGCGCGCTGCTGTCGATCACCTGGCCCAGCGGGTTCGCCAGCCGGGCGACCGCTTCCACGCCATCGGCGGTCGCGGCGATGCGTCCCGCGTCGAGCCGCAACCGGTCGAGCATCGCCGAAGACACGCCCGCCGCCGTCGCATTCTCCATGTCGTGCGCATTGGCCACCGCGATCCGGTCGCTCTGGTCGTGCAGCGCCTGCGCCGCGCGCAGCAGCGCATCGGCCTTTTGCGCATCGCTGGCAAGGCTCAGCCGGGCCGCAGCGGCGCGCGCGCGCGCACCCATGGCGGCGATCAGCATTTCGGGCGTCTGGGTCATGTCGTTCATCGGCGGCGCACTCAAGGGATGGAACAATGCCCAGCCCCTAGCATGAAAGCCATTCCCGCCAAAGCATGCGATAGGCCCGCGCCTCATAGCGGAAGGACCGGCCAGGCGAACCGCGATCTCGACAAATCGGTCGTCACTTCCCATGTGTCAGCGACAAGGAGAGCGATCGATGGCCGATTACCGCAGAACGCAGGAGGCGCTGGACGCGCTGACCCCCGAACAATATCATATCACCCAGAAGGCAGGCACCGAAGCGCCGGGCAGCGGCGCCTATCTGAACAACAAGCAGCCCGGCATCTATGTCGATATCGTGTCCGGCGAGCCTTTGTTCGCATCGTCCGACAAATATGAATCGGGCTGCGGCTGGCCGAGCTTCACCCGGCCGATCGCGCCGGCGTATGTCGCCGAAATCCGCGACGTCAGCCATGGCATGGTGCGGACCGAGGTGCGCTCGAAACATGGCGACAGTCATCTGGGCCATGTGTTCCCGGATGGCCCGCGCGACCGGGGCGGGCTGCGCTATTGCATCAATTCGGCCTCGCTGCGCTTCGTCCCCCGCGAGGATATGGCGGCCCAGGGCTATGGCGATTATCTTCCGCAGGTCGAAGCGGCCGACTGACACGTTTGACGTGAAGGCGCGCGACGGCATCCTGGGTTGCAATCGGTCGGCGCGAATGCCTATCACGCCCGCATGACCAACCTTATCCGTCCGCGCCGTTCGTTCCTCTATGTTCCCGGCGACAAGGCCCGCGCGCTGGAAAAGCTGCGGACGCTGCCGGTCGACGGCATCATCATCGACCTGGAGGACGCGGTCGCGCCCGAGAACAAGGCGCTGGCGCGCGAGACCGTGGCGCAGGCGGTGAAGGCCGGCGGCTATGGCGACCGCGAACTGATCCTGCGGACGGGGGGGCAGGATGTGGCCGAGGATTTCGCGCTCGCCGAAGCGCTCGACATTCACGGCGTCCTGCTGCCCAAGGTGGAAAGCGCGGAGACGGTCAGGGCCGCCGCCGCCAAAACCCGGCACCCGATCTGGTGCATGATCGAGACACCGCTGGGCGTGCTGCGCGCGGCGGAGATTGCGGGATCGTCCGACCGGCTCGCCGGCTTCGTCGCCGGCACCAACGATCTCAACAAGGAGCTGCGCGCGCGCCAGACGCCCGACCGCACACCGCTGCTGACGGCGCTGTCGCTGATCCTGCTCGCCGCGCGCGCCTATGGCCTTGCCGCGATCGACGGCGTGCATAGCGCGCTGGACGATGTGGAGGGGTTCGAGGCGAGCTGCCGCCAGGGCGTCGAACTGGGCTTCGACGGCAAGTCGCTGGTCCATCCCGGCACGATCGCGGCGGCGAACCGCATTTTCGGGCCGTTGCCGGAAGACATCGCACGGGCGCGGCGCATGATCGAGGGCTGGCGCATCGCCCGCGCCGAAGGGAAGGGCGTCGCCCGGATCGACGGCGCGCTGGTCGAGCAACTGCATGTCGACGAAGCGACCCGGCTGATCGCGCTGGCCGAGGCGATCGCGGCGCGATCCTGAGCCGGCTAGCCGGTTTCAGACCAACTGGTTGAACGCGCCGTAGCCGCCCTGGAAGAAGAGTAGTGGCGAGCTGGGGCGATCGACCTCCAGCGCGACGACGCGGCCCAGCACGATATGATGATCGCCCGCCTCATGCACCGCATCCAGCGTGCAGTCGATCCAGGCGACGACATCGTCCAGGATCGGCGAGCCATTGGCCGAGAGGCTGTGCGCTATGCCGGCGAATTTGTCGCCGCCGCTGGCCGCGAACTGCCGGCATAGCGCCTGCTGGTCGCTCGCCAGCACGTTGACGCAGAATTTGCCGACCTTTTCGATGCGCGGCCAGCTCGACGATTTCTTGTCGGGAAAGAAGGCGACGAGGGGCGGATCGAGCGAAACGGAGGTGAAAGACCCGACCACCATGCCCGTCGCCGCGCCATTTTCCTCCATCGCCGTGACGACGCATATGCCGGTCGGATAATGGCCAAGCACCCGGCGAAAGGTAGCCGTATCAAAGCTGGGGGGTGTCGCCATTCTCGAATCTCCACGCATCCTCTTGTCTGCCCCTAAACGATTTTTGCCCGCGCGACAGTAGCCGTGGTCAGAGAGACTCAGGCGAATATATCGGAGGACGCCGCGTAGAGCGCCGTGGCGGATGCGGTCGCGGCGGCGCGCAGGCCCAGCGCCTCTGGCAGGATCTGATCGAGATAGAAAGCCACCGTCGCCTTTTTCAGCCGGGCGAAATCCGGTCCCTGTTTGCTCTCCGTCACGGCGCGCGCCTGCCGCTCCAGCAGCCAGCCGCACACCGCCACGGAGAACATGGTGAGGAAGGGCGCGCTGCCCGCCAGCCGGTCGAGCGGCCCGGCCTGCGCCAGCGTGCCGCCGATCGTCCCGCACGCCGCGATCAGGGCGCGCAACTGCGGATGCTCGGCCTCGTCGCTCATGTCGGCGATCAGCGCGGCGAAGGCCTTGCCGTCTTCCAGGCCCAGCTTGCGGCCGACGAGATCGGCGGCCTGGATGCCGTTGGTCCCTTCGTAGATCGGGAAAATGCGGGCATCGCGATAATATTGCGCCACGCCGGTTTCCTCGACGAAGCCCATGCCGCCATGGACCTGAATGCCGATCGACGACACTTCGCAGCCGATGTCGGTCGCATGCGCCTTGGCCAGCGGCGTCAGCAGCGCGACCCGCGCGGCGGCATCGGCGGCATCGGCATTGGCGGCCCCGGCCCGGTCGGTCTGGCCCGCGGTATAATAGACGAGCGAGCGCGCGGCGTCGGTCTGCGCCCGCATCCGCAGCAGCATCCGGCGGACATCGGGATGTTCGATGATCGCGACCGAGGCGCGGCTGGCCGATCCGGCGAGCGGCGACTGCACCCGCGCCTTTGCATAGGCGATCGCCGCCTGCGTCGCGCCTTCGGCGACCTGCACGCCCTGCAACCCGACCAGCAGCCGCGCATTGTTCATCATCGTGAACATGGCGCGCATACCGCCGTGGAGCGGCCCGACCAGTTCGCCGATACAGTCATCCTCGTCGCCGAAGCTCATGACGCAGGTGGGCGACGCATGCAGCCCGAGCTTATGTTCGATCGAGACCACGCGGGCGTCGTTGAACGCACCGGGCGCACCGTCCGCGTCGAGCCGGTATTTGGGGACGAGAAACAGCGAGATGCCGCGCGTCCCTTCCGGCGCGTCCGGCGTGCGGGCAAGGACGAGATGGACGATATTGTCGGTCATGTCATGATCGCCGAAGGAGATATATATTTTCGTCCCCTTGATCGACCAGGTGCCCTCGGCTCGCGGCGTGGCGCGCATTTTCAGTGCGCCCACATCCGACCCGGCCTGCGGTTCGGTCAGGTTCATCGTGCCGGTCCATTCGCCGCTGACCAATTTGGGCAGATAGCTGGCCTTTTGCGCCGCGCTGCCATGATGGCTCAACGCCTCGACCGATCCGCCGGTCAGGATCGCGCACAGGGTGAGGGCGATTTCGGCGGCGCCGATCATGTCATAGACCGCGACCTGCAGCGCGAACGGCAGGCCCTGCCCGCCAATCGCCTCCGGCACGCCGATCGTGCTCCACCCGCCCGCGACGAAGCTTTGATAGGCGCTGGCATAGCCCTCGGGCATCTTTACCCCGTCGGGCGTCATCCGTGCGCCCTGCGTGTCGCCGATCCGCCGCAACGGCGCCCATGCCGACGTCGCGATCTGCGCCGCGCCTTCGAGGACGGCCTGCACAATGTCGCCATCCAGATCGGGCAGGCCCACCTGTTCCAGAACGAAGCGCTGCTCGCGCAAACGGGGCGTAAAAGTCATGATGCCGACTCCTGATATTGTCCGGACATCTACACTCGCCGGCCGTTACGCGCGACAAAAGCCCTGCCTTGGCCAGATCGTCAAGGCCCATCCGGCGGATTGTCCGCGCCACCCCGTCCCGTGCTGCTTCAACCCGTGGCGCGCCGGTGCAGCATAGTGGCGGCAAAAGAAGGAATTGGGCCATAAGCAGCAGATGTTCCTTGCGAAGGACGGCGACATCTTCTTGGGAAAGGCCGATCCCTCTTATAAAGAAACGCCATGTCCCTGCCCCCCCCGTCGCCACCCCACTCGTCCCTGACCCATCTCCAACGGCTTGAGGCCGAGAGCATCCATATATTGCGCGAGGTCGTGTCGGAGGCGGAGCGGCCGGTGATGCTCTATTCCGTCGGGAAGGACAGCGCGGTGATGCTGCATCTGGCGCGAAAGGCCTTTTATCCGTCGCCCCCGCCCTTCCCGTTGCTGCATGTCGACACGACGTGGAAGTTCCAGGCGATGTACGAATTGCGCGACCGGATGGCGCGCGAAAGCGGCATGGAGCTTCTGGTCCATCGCAACCAGGAAGCGATGGACCGGGGGATCAACCCGTTCGACCATGGCGCACTGCACACCGATATGTGGAAGACGGAGGGGTTGAAGCAGGCGCTCAATCTCCATGGCTTCGACGCGGCGTTCGGCGGCGCGCGGCGCGACGAGGAGAAGAGCCGTGCCAAGGAGCGCATCTTCTCGTTCCGCAATGCGGCCCATGGGTGGGACCCCAAGAACCAGCGGCCCGAACTGTGGAACCTCTATAATGCCCGCAAAGCCAAGGGCGAGAGCATCCGCGTCTTTCCGATCAGCAACTGGACCGAACTCGACATCTGGCAATATATCCAGTTGGAGGACATACCGATCGTGCCGCTCTATTTCGCCGCGAAGCGCCCGACGGTGGAGCGTGACGGGATGCTGCTGATGGTCGACGACGCCCGCTTCCCGCTCGCGCCGGGTGAGACGCCGGTGGAGCGCTCGATCCGTTTCCGCACCCTGGGCTGCTACCCGCTGACCGGCGCGATCGAGAGCGAGGCAGCGAGCCTGAGCGCGGTAATCCAGGAGATGCTGCTGACGACCACATCGGAACGCCAGGGCCGCGCGATCGACAAGGATGCCGGCGGCGCGGGCATGGAGAAGAAGAAACAGGAGGGGTATTTTTGATGGCGGCTCCTGTATTTTCGTTCACGCGGAGACCCGGAGACGCGGAGGGGTCGCGCCTGTGGCGAAGCCACTTTGCCGGATCGACAGCGGCGTTTGGCGCAACGATGGCAAGATGGGGAAGCCTTCGGCTTGGCGCGACATCTCCGCGCCTCCGCGCCTCCGCGCAAACCCAAAAGAACCTGACGCCCCGGCTACAGGGAAGAATCTGACCATGTCCGAGATCAACAGGATAGACCCGATCTACCAGACCGATGCCCTCATCGCCGACGATATCGACGCCTATCTCGACGCGCACCGGCACAAGACGATGCTGCGTTTCATCACCTGCGGGTCGGTGGACGACGGCAAATCGACGCTGATCGGGCGGCTGCTTTACGACAGCAGGCAGATCTTCGAGGATCAACTGGAGGCGCTGCAGGCCGACAGCAAGCGGGTCGGCACGCAGGGCGGCGAGATCGACTTCGCGCTGCTGGTCGACGGGCTTGCCGCCGAGCGCGAGCAGGGCATCACGATCGACGTCGCCTATCGCTTTTTCTCGACCGAGAAGCGTAAGTTCATCGTCGCCGACACGCCCGGCCATGAACAATATACCCGCAACATGGTGACCGGCGCATCGACCGCGGACCTCGCCGTCATCCTGGTCGACGCGCGCAAGGGGGTGCTGGTCCAGACCCGGCGGCACAGCTATCTCGCCCACCTGATCGGCATCCGCAACATCGTGCTGGCGGTGAACAAGATGGACCTGGTCGATTATGACCGGGCGACCTATGACGCGATCGTCGCCGATTACGCCGCCTTTGCCCGCAGCATCGGCATCGCCGATTTCACCGCCATGCCGATCTCGGGCTTCAAGGGCGACACTATCGCCACGCCCAGCGCCAACATGCCTTGGTATGGCGGCCCGACGCTGATGCAGCATCTCGAAACCGTCGAGGTCGATGCGACGCGCGACGTGCACAAGCCGTTTCGGATGCCGGTCCAGTGGGTCAACCGCCCCAATCTCGACTTTCGCGGCTTTTCCGGCCTGATCGCGACCGGCACGGTCAGGCCCGGCGACGCGGTGCGCATATTGCCCTCGGGCAAGACCAGCACGGTCAGCCGCATCGTGACGCTGGACGGCGATCTGGACAGCGCTGTCGCCGGGCAATCGGTCACGCTGACCCTGGCCGACGAGATCGACTGCTCGCGCGGCGACATGATCGCCATCGCCGACAATCCGCCACAGGCCGCCGACCAGTTCGAGGCGACGATCGTGTGGATGGCCGACGAGGATATGCTGCCCGGCCGGCCCTATTGGCTCAAGCTGGGCACGCAGACCGTGACCGCCAGCGTCGCCGCGCCCAAATATCAGGTCAACGTCAACACGATGGAGCATCTGGCGGCCAGGACGCTGGACCTCAACGCCATCGGCGTCGCCAATCTTTCGACCGACAGGGCGCTGCTGTTCGAGCCTTATGCCGACAATCATGCGCTCGGCGGCTTCATCCTGATCGACAAGATCAGCAACGCCACGGTCGCGGCGGGGATGCTGCACTTCGCGCTGCGCCGCGCCGACAATGTCCACTGGCAGGCGACCGACATCGACCGCAACGCCCATGCCGCGCAAAAGGGGCAGCAGCCCCGCCTGCTCTGGTTCACCGGGCTTTCGGGATCGGGCAAGTCGACCATCGCCAATATCGTCGAGCGCAAGCTCCACGCGCTGGGCAAGCACAGCTTCCTGCTGGACGGCGACAATGTCCGCCATGGCCTGAACAAGGATCTGGGCTTCACCGACGCCGACCGGGTGGAGAATATCCGCCGCGTGGGCGAGGTCGCCAAGCTGATGACCGACGCCGGGCTGATCGTCATCACCGCCTTCATCTCGCCCTTCCGCGCCGAACGCGATATGGTGCGCGCCATGCTG
>CAXUEQ010000048.1:0-20135 GCA_964250175.1 uncultured Sphingobium sp.
GCTTTTCTATGCGGTCGTATATCGGCCTGACATGGCGATGCACGTCGTGCTCATCGCGCGCCTGCCGGACGGCGACGTCGTGCTGGACAGCCTTTCAAGCCGGGTGCTGCCCTGGTCGCAGACGCCCTATGTCTTCGTAAGGGTCCAGACGCCCGGCGATCCCACCCGCTGGGCGCGCCTGCGAACCCCCATGCCTTATCAGAGTGCCGATGCGGCGGAAGGCGACGGAACGGCACGGCGCTCCTGATCGCGATCTTGGCAGAATTGTCTGTCTGGACCCGATATGTCCAGACTCTGCTTTTCCAGCAGCCCCGCACTTGGATGGGTTTTGCCAGTCCGTAGTTCAGTTCGTTTGCACGCCAAAATGAATGTTGTCGAACTGCACGGCGAATGTCTCCGGTGCAGCCGCACGATAGATGCCGGTCTTCACATAGGGACCGCGAATATCGTTGAAGCCAATCGGTCCCGTGTAATCGACCAGCGTTCGCCCGTCCCTGATAACGACCAGATGGCCGGTCCCGAACGGATCGAACTTCACAACATATTGAAATTTATACCACTGACCCGGCTTCAGGTCCATGCTGTCGGTATAATGGATCGTCATCCGCGTGTCGGAGGTAGAGGATATCTGCGCTTGAGAATAACGTGAAACGACCCTGAACCGGCTGCCAAGCAATTCCAGAGCGAAGGGGGGGCTATGGCCGATCTCACCGGTGTCGAACGTCGATTGCATCTGCGTCAGGTCGAGCCACTGCGCTGTGTTCGGCGCGCCGGGTTCGATCATGATGGAATATTCCAATTGATAGGTTTTCCCGCTCTCCATCAGGAAACGGCTGGCCGATTCCGACCGTTCGCGCGTGAGGTCTGCGTCAATGGCCCAAATGTCTCCGCTCCGGATTTCGTAGCGACTGATCGTAGACCAAGAGGTGAAGCTCCATGCCTTCTTTGCGTTCTGAGTGCCAAAATTGAGCGGAATTTCCGTCATTGACCGCCAGGCACTCGCATCGGCCGCTGGTGGGGCGGCGGGCGCAGGTGCCGGCGTTGCCGCCGGCGTCTCGACGGCCGGCTGGGCCGGGCCAGCGGGTGTCTGCACGGAACTGTAAGCCGACTGCACAGTTTCACCGCTACCGCCGCCACAGCCTGTAAGCATTATGAGATACGCCAAAGGCGCGAAACGCACGTCTTTGTTCACGACTGTCCGGTCCTGATAAAAATCTGGAAAAGAGCGGTGTTGCTCTTATTTCCCCGGAACAATCAATGACTTGGAAATGCTAATTTTTGGTTGGAATAGCGATGTCACTGTGCTCGGTTCGTCGCATTTCCGGCAATTTGGTAAAGTGAAGCAGATACGGAGGTAAAATTTAATTAGCGTCCGGCACGGGTTGCTTTCGCGCCTGGCAATGGTTTACCGCCATGCAATGTTTATTGCGGCGCACAAAAACTGGATTGCCGGCTACTCGTGCTGATTCGCCAGACTTTGCTCTATTTGCCGGCACAACTGCTTTCGCCACTGGTGCAGTTTGCCTCCATTCTCGTTTGGGCGCATTTGCTCAGGCCTGCGGACCTTGGCGTCGTTACCCTGGTGATCGCGACGCAGGAAGTATGTTTCGTCGTGTTCTTCGGCTGGCTCCAGCGTTATGTTCTCCGGTTCATCCACTCATTCAGCGGTGTAGACGAGCGGCGCGCCTATATCCGGACGGAGACCTTCGGCCTCATTGCATCGACGATCACGCAGACCATTATCGTGCTGCCGTTGATATTATGGCAGATGGAAAGGCATGTATCGCCCGCTTTGCTGGCGTTGATCGTGGCATTCATGGTCACGCGGTCCATATCCAACTATGTAGCCGAGCGCGCGCGCGCGGATGCGAGCATCGGTCTCTACAGCCTCATCCAGATTTGCGGTCCGGTGCTGGGCTTTTTCCTCAGCCTGCCTTTCATCATGAGTGGAGGGTCCAGCCCGATACCGGTCTTCGCCGCCTTCTTGGTCGCGCAACTGCTTGGGCTGCTCTTCGCGTTGCGGATGAGCGACGTCTTTCATGCCTGGGGCCGGCCCGACCGTGCCATCCTGAAGGCGGCGGCGCAATTTGGTGGCGTGTCGATGATCGCCTCTATGCTGGCGACTTTCGCGATGAATGCGCCACGCTTCATAGTCAACCATGTCGGTGGCCTTGCCGCCATGGGCCTGTTCGCCGTCGGATATGGGTTGGGCATGCGCGCTTCGGCTTTTGCGGTGACGCTTGTGACGACCGGATCTTACCCTCTCGTCGTTCGCCGGATGGAGGAGGAAGGCATTGATGCCGCCTTTCGGCAGTTATCGAAGAATATCTTGCTTGTGACGATCGTCGTCGCCCCCGTCGCCTTTGGTCTACTGGGCGTCAACAGTGCGGTCGTGCACTTGCTGGTTGCCGAACCGTTTCGCGCGACGACGCTTTCGGTCTTGCCGATGGCTACGCTGGGCGGGCTGTTCCGCTATCTGCGCCAGCACACTACCGACCAGGTGTTTCTGGTGACCCTTCGCATGGACGTTGCAACGTGGATATCCGCGATCGATCTTGCGCTCGGCCTCGCATTGGTTTTCATCGCCATGTATTTTTATGGTTTGCCTGGCGCGGCCTTCGGGCCGATGGTCTCCGGACTGGTCATGCTGTTCGTCAGCTTCATTCTCGCCAACCGCATGTTCGGCTTTCGCGCTCCGGTATGGGCGATGGCCCGTATCCTCTTGGCGGCCCTGTGCATGATGGCGATATTGCTGGTCATACCGCATGCCAGTACTATGATCGGACTGATTTTGGAGGTCGGTCTGGGCGCTGCAATCTATGTCATCCTCTTCCTTCTGTTGATGCCGGTCGAACGCGCTATGGTTCGCGACATAGTGCGTTCGCGACTGGCCCGTCATTAGGTTTGAGTATCGCCTTCGCGTCATGACCGCCTTGCCTCTCTCATGGCATTCCGTTAGAGATTGGCCTTGGTCTTCAAAGCTATGTTCTGCTTGCGTATCTAGCGCTTGCGGGGTGAATTTAGGCAGCGCTGAATGGCAGATTTGAAGAACTTGCGGCATTCTGCGATCCGGGTGCTCGCCGTTGCTTCGGGCGGGGGGCATTGGGAGCAATTGATGCTTCTGCGCCCGACGCTCGAAGGCTTTGCAGTCAGCTATGCGACGACCGATCCCGCATTGGGCGCGCGTGACGGGATAGATCCGATTTACGCCTTGTCTGATTCCAATCGGAACAAGCCGCTAGACGCACTCAAGTCACTTTGGCAGATCATGACGATCTTCAAGAAGACCAGGCCGGACGTGATCGTTTCGACCGGGTCTATGCCGGGCTTGATCTGCCTGATCCTGGGTCGCATACTTGGCCGCCGCACTATCTGGATCGATAGCGTCGCCAATTCGGAGCGCATGTCGATGAGCGGCGCGTTCGCCTGCCGCTTCGTGACGGTTGCGCTGACCCAATGGGAGCATCTGGCGCAACCCCGTGGACCGAAATATTTCGGAGCATTGCTTTGATCTTTGTCACAGTCGGCACGCAACTGCCGTTTGATCGCTTGGTTTCCCTGACCGATGCGGTCGCGCCTGAATTGTCCCAGCCGGTTTTCGGCCAGATTGGCCGTTGCACCTATCAGCCGCGCAATTTTGACTATAGCGCGCACCTTACGCCGGTCGAATTTGATCGGCTATTTTCGCAAGCGGCGATGATTGTCTCGCATGCCGGCATCGGCACTGTTCTTACCGCACAGAAATATTGCAAACCGATCATATTGTTTCCGCGGCGCGCGGCGCTGGGCGAGCATCGCAACGATCATCAGCTGGCCACGGTAAATGCGCTAGAGGGGCGATCGGGTATTTACATTGCCCGGACGGAAGAAGAATTGCGAAATCTGTTGCGCGCCGCGCTCATGCCGCCTGATTCCGAAAGCGAGCATCCGAGCCGGGAGCGATTGAAACACGCGTTGGCTGGTATCATAGCCGGCCGGATCGATTGTTGATCTACATTTTTCCCATATTGCACCGGCAGAAAATTAAAACCGACCGGATGCAAAAGCAATTGCTTAACCGTCATAACAAATATCTATCTTTTAGCAGAGGATGTCTTGGCCGACGTAAGTCGAGTCCACCTTTTGCAAATGGAAGCCGATGAGCATTTTAGATCTTTCCAGACGGGAATGCCTGGGTGCGCTCATGGCGCTCGGCGCATGCACTGCGAACAAGGCCAACTCAAGCGAAAGCCTTTTGCTTTCTGTCCCGCCGTTGCGAGAGGCATGTCCAGTCCCGATCGGTTGTGCGGTGATGAACGCGCAACTGCAGGACCCTGCCACAGTCGCACTTCTGCTTCGGAATTTTTCGCAGATCACGGCGGAAGCCGAAATGAAGATGGGCGCGATCCTCGCGCCGGACGGACATCTTCGGTTTGGCGGCGCGGACGCGATTACTGCCTTTGCCACGCAAAATAGAATACGCCTGCATGGACACACTCTTATATGGCATAAGTATGAGCCGGAGGCTTTCCGTCAGCTTGACGGAAACAAGCCGGCATTCTCGGCCAAATATGACGATTATATCCGCACAGTAGTGTCGCGCTATCGTGGTCAGATTCCGTCATGGGATGTGGTAAACGAAGCGGTTAACAGCGACGGCCTTGGCCTGCGCGCAACCTTGTGGGGGCGCAATTTCGGCGACCTCGGTTATATCGACCGCGCATTCAGGGTCGCCCGAGAGGCGGATCCCGCCGCGAAATTGTTTATCAACGAATATGATTTAGAGCGTAAGCCCGAAAAACGATTGGCTTTCATGCGGATGCTCGAAACCCTGCTGAAACAGGGAGTACCGATTGATGGGATCGGGACGCAGACCCACATCAACATCGATATTCCGCCTGGGGCGGTCGAAGCGGCATTCAAGGATATCGCCTCTTTAGGGCTACCGATACACATATCCGAACTCGATATTTCTTTTGGCCGCAATCGGTTCGATTGGCGGTCGCTGGAAACCAGGCGCTCCTTGCAGATGGATCAGATGGAACGGCTGGTCCATGCTTTCATGGCGCTTCCCGAAAGGCAGCGCTACGCCTTCACCTTATGGGGGTTGCGCGATAGCGACTCCTGGCTGCGCAAGGATCCGATCAATCCCGTCCCCGACGATGAGCCATTGGCGTTCGATGCGCAGGGCCTGGCCAAGCCACTAGCGGCGAAAATGGTTCGGGCTTTCGATACGGCGAAAACCGCTACACACTCCAAAAGATGATACAGGCTAAAATGATACAGGCGATTGCGCGCCGGTTTCAGCGTCTCAGGCTCACACTAAATCATCATGGGTGGGCGGAAATATTGTTTTGGGCATTCTGCCTGTTTCTCTTGACGACACCTTTCACGTTCCTCCTGACGGGCGAGGACCCGACCCGCCCCGTCATCCGCGACATGGCATCGATGCGCCGTGCCGACGCGTCCCAGACGCTCAGTTACGCGGTCCGTTTCCTCGCGTTGTCCATGGCCTTTTTCGGCGCGTTGCTGAACTGGGAATCTCTTTACCGCGCCTTGCCCAGGCTGATTCCTGTTTTAGGATTCATAGTATGGGCGGGTCTTTCGATCCTCTGGTCGGATGCGCCAGACGCGACCTGGCACAGCCTTTTCGCGACCATCTGTGCGATACTCGCCGGTTTCTTTCTGGCGATCCGCCTGCCACCTTACTGGCTCGCACGTGCCTTGCTCTTGTCTGGCGCTATCATGGCCGTGACCAGCCTGCTCTGGATATTCCTGCTACCGACTTATGGCATACATCAGGCTGCTGACGCATCGCAGGCGGTTCATGCTGGTTCCTGGCGGGGCGTTTACATGCATAAAAATCATCTGGGCCAGATATGCGCGATGTATGCGGCCGGTTTAGCGATGGCGAACCGCTCGGTCATCAGCCAGCCGCTGTTGAAATGGCTGGGCCTTGCACTGCTGGCCCTGCTGATCATGGAAAGTCATTCGGCCAGCGCCCTCGCCATCGTTCCGATCGCCGTCTTGATCACTTGGCTTACTTTGGCGCTAAGCGGTATTCAGCGTGCGCTCGCTTTCTTCTATGCGGCGATTCTTATAATTTTTACGGGACTGGCGATCAATCCTGTGCTTGAGTTAATGGGCCGCGACACGTCGCTATCCGGACGGACGAGCATCTGGTCCATCGCCGAAGAATTTATCCTGCGACAGCCCTGGACCGGCTATGGCTATATGTCGCCGACCTATGGCGACTTCACGTTCGAACTGTTTCAGCAGACGAATGCGATGAACCCGCACAATGCCTATCTTGACCTTATGCTTGGCACAGGGTTCATTGGTTTCACGCTCTTCGTCGTGGCGATAGGCTTCGCCTGGCAAACGGCGCGAGGAATCATCCCGGTCGGCGGTGGTTATAGGCATGGCGTGCTCGTGATCGGTGCGGTCTTGGCCGGCTGGCTGATGGCTGGCTTTTCCGAAGCCGGCGACCGTCCGCTTGGCGCAATCGGCGGCATCGGCATGGCCTGTATCGGCATGCTACTGGCAATGCCGCGCAAACGGCAGGGCGGCTGGCGCTTTTCCCGAGGCGCATCCAGCCTTTCAAAACGCCTGGAATAGCGGTGACGAAATATTTGCATGTTTGACTTTATTGTCTATTCGCGAAATGCTGTTAGGACATTGGGAGGAATTGAGTGAACGCTGAGTCAGAAGCGGGGAAAGCACCGCTTGTCAGCGTGATTATCCCGGCCTTCAACAGTGCGCTTTTCATTTCCCGGACAATCGACACCATTGTCGCGCAAACAATGACCGACTGGGAAATCGTCATCGTCGACGATTGTTCGAAAGATGATCTGGCGGCCGCGCTCCATAGCTATCTCGATCGTTACCCCATCCGTATCATCCGCCATGTGCAGAATGTCGGGCCGTCCATTGCACGCAATACCGGAATCGCTACGGCAAGGGGGCGCTTCGTCGCCTTTATCGATGCCGATGACGGCTGGTTGCCGGAAAAGCTCGCGCGACAGGTGGAAACGACTTTGGCACGTCCCGACCCCGACCGGGTCTTTTGCCTTACCAAATCCTATGTCGAACTGGGGATAGGCAGGCGGATCATCCGCCCGCTCCGGGCCAAGCGGCCGAATGAGCGCATGGATGAATTCATCTTCGTCACGGGAGGATTTTGCCAGACCAGCGCTTATTTTACTGGGCGCGCCCTTGCCGAACAGATCGGCTTTCGCAATCTGCCCACCGGTGAGGATCATATGTTCGCGATCGACCTGTGCAATGCGGGCGCCGACTATATACTGATCGATGAACCGCTGGTGATCTATGACAACCGCATTCGTTCCGGCCGCCTCAGTCAGGACACGTCGCTCTGGCGCAGGCAGCAATTTCTCGCCATGTTGCACGACGATCTGTCGGCTAAAGCGGCGCTTGGCTACCGGTCGCGCAATATCGGGCCGAGCATATTGCGTAAAAATCCGATTATGGGTCTGAAGTTGATCGTAAGTGCAACCCTGCAGGGCGCGTTGCCAGTGCGATTTGCCTTGTCCGTTTTACTCCGCACGATCATTCCTAAGCGATTATATCATTTCAGCCGTGCTTTTCTTTTGGGAAAGAAAACACACATCCATTATCGAAATTGATTGATCGCCGAAAAGCCTCCGGTCGTCAGCGAAGGAATTCGGGAATGGAATCATCGTCCAGATCGTTACCGCCCATTTGCGGCTGAACGGGTTCCTGACCCCCGCCACTATCCTTCCGCCGCCTGCGCTGCTCACGGCTGATGGGCGCGACGGCATAGGGTGAAGCCAGCGTAAGCATCATCATGAAGGCGGTTGCGAGCAACAGGGATTTGCTGCCGAGCGATAGCGACCCGGCCGTTACGATCATGAACAGCAACGCCATAAACAGTGCCGACCGGTCGAGCCGCCGCGCGAGGGAGACAAACATCGCGCTTGTGGCAATGAATAGGGGAATGGCGATGATCGCGCCATAGGAAAGCGCGAGAGCGACCCATGACAGCTCGATGCCTGCGGGCGACTTGAAGAAATCTAGCATGATCTGGCGGCGGTTGGCATCAATCCCCCATAATAGTTCCTGCGGGCTAATGACACGTAGCATTCCTATCGCCGCATTCCGGGTTTCGGCGCTATTATGGTCGTTGGCGAAGCGTTCGAGCGATTGCTCAACGAACGGGATCGGCAACATGATGAAGATTAGCCCGATGACCAGAATGCCGAAAGGTAGAAAGCGTTGCCAGCCGGTAACTTTCGCCTGTCCCTGCCGCTGGCGCACGAACACCGCGCTGAACAGCAGCACGATCGGCGTGAAGACGAGCGCCGACCGGCCGCCGAAACAGAACATCGCCGCCGTGTGCAGGATAATCTCCGGCAGGCGGGTCGTTACCGCCTTCTGGCGGCGGCGAGCGGTAACCAGATAGACGATCATCATCGCTGTCATGACGGCTGCGGTCAGGGGGTGGCCGAACAGCGCCGTCGCCCGCAATTCGTTGCGGTCCTCAAAGTCCAAGAAGCTGGGAATGAAACGGAACCCGATCAGCCGTTCGGTCAGCCCCATGAGCGAGGTGAAGACGAAAAATACCCGTAGGCCTATCCCGATCCGTTCTGTCGTCAGCGGCGTCGCGCCTTGATAGGCGATCAGGATCAGCGCCGGCAAAAGGAACGTGACGATTGCGGACGACAGTTCGCCGCCCGTCACGCCACTGGCGGCAATCACGACGGCACGCAGCACAGTCAGGATAGATACGGCCAGAAACGCAAGGAATATCGGCCTTTTGGCGAACTGCCAATAGCGTGTGTCGCCACTGGAAAGGCCCAGCCCGGCGGCCAGCAAAAAGACATAGACCGCTGGATGAATCTTGGTGATGAGCGATGCCGCCGCCAGGTCGTAAGGCCAGCCGGCCAGAGTCAGCAGCGGGCCGTTGAAGGCAAAGATCAGAAAGGTGCCGGCCAGCAGCAAATTGTTGATCCAGCTATTCACGCGCGTTCCCCTACGGATTCCCGGATCCGGTCTTATGTTATCCTACGCGAAGGGCTGGAAAATCCAATCGCCAAAGCGCTGCTTGAGCGGCGATGGAACGAAACTCGTTGATCGAACGAACCCACGTCTCTCGCAGCCGTCTTTTCCACCGCTACGCCGCGCGATAAATTAGAAATTTAACGCATAGCGTTGAATGCCTTCACAGATATCGTTGCCATGGCCCGTCCGGATCTCGCACCATCGCTGTCACGGCCACTTCAAGACTTCAGGTCATCTATCAGTAACCCGGTCGCGGCGTTACGTCGAACATCGAAGCTGGAGTGGCTATGGCTGGCGTTAAATCGTCCGAACACCCTTGGCGGTGCTTGTCAGTTGGCCGCGCGCCAACGCTTCTATCCGACGCAGCATTGCCGTAAAGTCGCGCAACTCGGCGTCGGTGAAATGCGCGAAAATCTGGCGTTCAAGCTCTAGCGCTTTAGGCGCGATTGCGGAATAGAGCGTCTTCCCCTCTTCCGACAATGTCAATAAATGCGATCGGCGATCGTCTGGATTGGGTTTGCGATTCAGCAGCCCGCGACGTGTAAGAGCTATCGCTACGCGGCTCACCGTTACCTTGTCCATGCGCGTACGGGCGCAGATTTCCTGCTGAGTTATGGCGCCTTGCTCCGCGACCCAGGTGACGATGCGCCATTCGGGAATCGTGATGCCGAACAGGCTTTCATAAGTGGCCGCGATGCTGTCGCTGACGATGTTGGAAGTAAAGGACAGTCGATAGGGCAGGAATGTGTCGAGGCGCAGCAGGGTATCGGTCATGCGCTGTGGTAACATTTGCCTCAGGTTCGGCCAATCCGCATCATGCTTTAATGTGCGTCGGCGGCCTTGGCCCGCGCGGCGGCGGTGCGCTCGATCGTCTCTAGCCGCATTTCCCATGCCGCAAGCGAGCGCAGATATTTATCCCGAACATTGTCGAGCGTCTCATTGTCTAGCAGCGCCTGCATCTTGCTGATCTGCGCGCGGCAATTGTCGAGTTCGCTAATCGCCCGAACCTTTCGGTATATCTGAAGCGAGACCGAACAGATGGCATCATCTGAGCACTCGGAAATCGCGTAAAACAATGATCGGAGCATTATCCGATATAATCGGATAACACCGCTCCACATAACTCCAGGAGCGCCCACGCGAAACGCGAACGCTCCCGGTCAGTCGGCCCTTAGGCTTCCTGGATGTTGACCGCAGCCTGCTTGCCGCGCTTGTCGGGCGCCAAGTCATAGGATACGCGCTGATCTGTATTCAGCGTGCGCAGGCCGGCCTGCTCGACGGCGGAGATATGGACGAAGGCGTCATTGCCGCCATCTTCGGGAGCGATGAAACCATAGCCCTTGTCCGCGTTGAAAAACTTAACTTTGCCGATAGGCATGGGTATTTCCTTTGATAGTCTGCGCGCCGCCCCAGCTAGGGTGCGGACGGCAGTGAAGACGGGTCGGCGAACATATATGACGCGCGCGCCATCCGACCCGGCGGACGCGCGTGAAAGCGGTAAATTTTAGCGGTGCGGCGCGCGGGGTGGTTGTGCCAGATACAGGCCCGACCGGATCACGGGGCCGTTCAACACCTTGGTTTTCATGCGGCTGCGCAGATCGTCGGCGCCGGCCATGTTAGCCAGCACAACGCGCGCGCCGCCGGATTCCAGCGGCTCGATGGTCGAAATCGCGATGGCGTGTTTCGCACATAGCGTCTGCACCACATCAGTCGCAGCGTCGATATTGACCACGCGGCTCATACGGCGAACGCCCGGCGTACTTTGCCGATGCAGGACAGGGTCGCCGGAATAAAGCGGGAGAAAAGGTTCGGCTCTTCCATGGGAAGCGCTCCAAGCTTGGCAAGCGGGAGCGCGGATAGTCTCTCGGTCACGGCGAACGCTTGCGGGCATGTTTCGCGCGATAGAAGTGGTATAGCAGGGTCGGCGCGAAATGTCGCCTATATTCGGCACGACGCTTTTTCAGCGGGCGTAACAATATGCTCGAACGCGCGACACTGCCCTTCGCCGCTAGCCCAGGCGAGAACGAAATGGCGCGCCCGACTGGATTCGAACCAGTGACCGCCCGCTTAGAAGGCGGGTGCTCTATCCAGCTGAGCTACGGGCGCGTTATGCCTTGGCCATAGCCGCGCGGCGCGTGTCATGCAATTGCGGCGACAGGCATGCGTCGTCGTGAATGAACGGCGTTGCAATGGCCGCTGGGCAGGATATGCAGGGCGGCGATGATCGACCCGGCACCCGAATATATCAGGCGAATAGATGCGGCGCAGCTCGGCGACCGTCCGTTGCGCTATTATGATTTCGTCATGGCCGCCTTTGTTGCGATCCTGCTGCTCTCAAACCTGATCGGCGCGGCAAAGCTAGCGCAGGTCGGCGGCTTCACCTTTGGCGCTGGCATCCTGTTCTTTCCGCTTGGCTACGTGATCGGCGACATATTGACCGAAGTCTATGGCTATGCGCGCGCACGGCGCTGCGTATGGGTAGGCTTCGTGGCGATGCTGTTCATGGCGTTGATGAGTTATGTCGTCGTCGCGCTGCCCGCCGCGCCCGGATGGAGCGGGCAGGCGGCCTATGAAAGCGTGTTCGGCAATACCTGGCGGATCGTCTTTGCATCGCTCGTTGCTTTCTGGGCTGGCGAGTTCGCCAACAGCTTCGTCCTCGCCAAGATGAAGATAGTGACGCAGGGCAAGCATTTGTGGACCCGGACGATCGGATCGACCGTCGTGGGGCAGGCGGTCGACAGCATCCTCTTCTATCCGCTCGCTTTTCTGGGTAACTGGACAGGCGCGCAGGTGCTGACTGTCATGATCACCAACTGGGCGCTGAAAGTCTTGTGGGAGGTCGTGTTGACGCCGGTCACCTATATGGTCGTCAATGGCCTCAAGCGACGCGAGGGGCTGGACATTTACGACGCGGCCACCGATTTCACGCCGTTCAAGACGCGGATCTGAATTTTCCCATGTTCATGACGAAAGTGGCCATCATCTGGGGTGGCTATAAAACAGCGATCGAGACGTTTCTGGGCCTGTCCGCCGATGCTGTGCATGTGCAGGTCGGCGTTTTGCTGCTGATATTCTTCGCGGTGTTGACCCGCAAACGGCTCTATCACTGGCTGCCCTGGTGCCTGGTCCTGCTGATCGAGTGCATCAACGAGTTCATCGACATGTGCCAGCCTTCGGGCAGTGTGGAGAGCAACTGGCCAGCGTCGCAGCATGACATATTGAACACGATGTTTTTGCCGACCGTGCTGATCCTGATGCTGCGCTGGCGGAACCAGAGCTTCCTGCGGCCGGCGCCGCACGCATAACTAAATTCGCGCGAGCATCGATTCGACCAATCCCTCAAACAGGCGGCGGCCGTCGCTGTTGCCATGCGCCGCTTCGATCACGCGTTCGGGATGAGGCATCAGGCCGAGCACATTGCCGGCGTCGTTGAGAATGCCTGCGATGTTGCGCGACGATCCGTTGACGCTTTCGGCATAGCGGAAGGCGATACGCCCTTCGCCTTCCAACTGTTCGAGCGTCTCTTCATCGGCGGTGTAATTGCCGTCATGATGCGCAACCGGGAAATAGATCGTCTCGCCGACGTCATAGCGTGCAGTGAAAGCCGACTGGCTGTTTTCGACCGTCAGCGCGACGTCGCGACATATGAAATGAATACCCGCATTGCGCATCAAGGCTCCGGGGAGCAGGCCGCTTTCGGTCAGCACCTGAAAGCCGTTGCAGATACCCAACACCGATAAGCCGCGGTTCGCCGCGCGGCCGACCGCCTGCATGACCGGCGAGCGCGCCGCCATCGCGCCCGAGCGCAGATAATCGCCATAGGAAAAGCCGCCCGGTACGCCGATCAGGTCGATGCCATCTGGCAATTCCGTCTCGCGATGCCAGACCATGACCGGCTGGTTGCCGGTGACCGCTTCGATCGCGACGGCAAGGTCGCGATCGCAATTGCTGCCGGGAAAGACGATGACCGCGCTTTTCATGGCTCAGGCCCCTTGTTCGATCCGGTAATTCTCGATCACAGTGTTTGCGAGCAGCTTGCGGCACATCGCGTCAATGTCCGCGTCGCTGGTGTCGTCCGCCAGGTCCAGTTCGATTAACTTGCCGGCCCGCACATCGGATACGCCCTGAAAGCCAAGTCCTTCGAGCGCATGATGGATCGCCTTGCCCTGCGGATCGAGCACGCCGCCTTTCAGAGTGACGAAGATACGGGCTTTCATCGGGTCAGACTCCTTGAGGCCAGGGAAAATATGTCGCAGCCCCTAGACCAATCGCAGCACGTGGTGAAGGCCGGATACGCTTGTTTCGGGATCAAATACCGCGCTTTTTACGGTGGGTTTCCATGTCTAGCACGGCGGTATCCACGCCTTCGGGAAGCAGGCCAAGACGACGCGCAACTTCCTGATACGCCTCGACTTCGCCGCCCAGATCACGGCGAAACCTGTCCTTGTCCAGCTTCTCGTTAGTTGCCGCATCCCATAGGCGGCAGCCGTCCGGGCTGATCTCGTCAGCCAGGATCAGGCGGCTATAGTCATTTTCCCAGATACGGCCGAATTCCAGCTTGAAGTCGATAAGGCGGATACCGATCCCGGCGAACAGGCCGCACATAAAGTCGTTTATGCGGATCGCCATGTCAGCGATGTCATGCATCTCTTCCTGACTGGCCCAGCCGAAACAGGCGATATGTTCTTCCGAAATCAGCGGATCGCCCAGCGCGTCGTCCTTATAGCAATATTCGATCAGCGTACGCGGTAGCTGCGTGCCTTCCTCAATACCCAACCGCTTGCTGAGCGTGCCGGCGGCGACATTGCGCACCACGACCTCGATCGGCACGATCTCGACCTGCCGGATCAACTGCTCGCGCATATTGAGGCGGCGGATGAAATGGGTGGGAATGCCGATCTGACCGAGCAGGGTGAAGATATGCTCGGAAATGCGGTTGTTAAGAACGCCCTTGCCGTTGATCGTACCCTTCTTCTGAGCATTGAAGGCGGTGGCGTCGTCCTTGAAATACTGGATCAGCGTGCCGGGTTCAGGACCCTCATAGAGAATTTTGGCTTTGCCTTCGTAAATCTGGCGGCGACGGGCCATGGGCATATCCCTAAGCGAATGAAAAAATTCGCCCCGGCGCGCGAATCGAAGGGATCAGCGGGGCCGGGGCTGCTTGCCCGGCCAATAGACCAAAGGCCACAGTCATGCAAATCCGGGGCTATTGCGAAATGAGATCGGCCTCCTGGGGGTGGCGCTCGATATAGCGCGCAACGAAGGAGCAGAGCGGCAGAATTTTTCGCCCGGATGTGCGCACGTCCGCTAAAGCGCCGTTGATCAAGCCGCTCGCGACGCCTTTTCCTTCCAGCGGTTTGGGGACGATCGTGTGGGTGAAGGTGACGAGATTATCGCGCAGGGCATAGGCGGCGAAGGCCGTCTGGCCGTCGATCGTGAGTTCGTAGCGGCTTTCCGCTATATTGTTACGCACGGCTTGCGTCATGGTGCAGCGCCTTTCAGACGAAATGATTCTTGGGGACATGCGTGATGCGGCAGGCCAGGTCCGCTTCGCCCGATGCTATGATATAATGATCGCCGGCGTCCACTATGCCGGTCGTGAACACCACATCGCGAATATACATCTGATCCTCGATCGGGCGGGTGAGTTCGGCATTGGCCTCCAGCAGCGGCGCGTGCTCGGTGCGGAGGGTCCTGGCCGGATCGTCGCGATCCAGGATCGACCAGTAGGTGCGATAGATGCCGACAATCTCCTTCGGCTCGACGCCATGCCACAGGGTCAGCCAGCCTTCGTCGGTCAGGATCGGCGGAGCGCCCCCGCCGATCCGCGCGGTCGCGGCCGTGGCGCTGTGCGGGCGGATGCCGGGCGCGTCATGCGGCTTCCAGTGCAGGCCGTCAGGCGAGCGCGACAGGTTGATCGAGGGACCCGCGCGCCATGCGCTGCCGGGCGGGTAGGCGAAATAAAGGTCGCCGAGCGGCCGGGTCTGCGCCCAATATTCGCCGCCGACCAGCCCTTCGAAAATCAGCATGTCCTTGTTCTGATGATCGAGAACGATACCCTCATAGGTCCAGTCCAGCGCATCGTCCGAACGGTAGAGCGTGGTGCAATGCCGTTCCGGGCTGACCGAACATGTCGTCATCAGCCAGCGGTCGCCGACCTTGCTGATCCGCGCATCCTCCACGCCATAGCATTGCACATCATGCGCCGGGGCGATCGCGCGGTCATAATGGATCGCTACGCGGGTCAGGCCGTCAGGGCTATATTCGACCGGCAGCAGCCAGGAGAGCGACGTCAGCGCCATGATTTTCCACCCGCCGCCATGCAGCAGGAACTTGCGCGGGTCTGCGGTGTCGGCATGGTCGAGCGGCCAGGCGTCGAGCGTATAGCCGCCATCACGCCAGCGGATCGCGTGGACATGGCCGTCCCTGACCGGCCGGCGCAGCGCTTCGGCCACGCGCACCATCAGCAGGATATTGCCGTTGGGCAGGCGGGTCATGCCCGGATTGAACGCGCCCAGCACATAGGTTTCGGCATCGATCCGCCCCGCCAGCGGCGAGCGCGAAAGATCGATATCGTCGGGCACGAGCACCAGGGCATCGGCGGGAAAGCTCATTCGCCGTCCTGCGCGCGCGGCACGATCGTCAATTGCTGGACGACCGCCCGGCGCGGCTGTGTGAGGAGATAATGGACGCCCACCGCAATATCCTCCGCGCGCAGCATGGTTTCGGCGTGAATCATCTCGCGCTGCTCTTCCGGGGGAAGGTCGGGATAGGGAAAGTCGGCGCCGGTCTTGCCCGGTTCGACCAGCGAAACCTTGATCCCTTTCGATCCCACTTCCCGGCGCAGGGCTTCGGCAAAACCGGCGATACCCGCTTTTATCCCGGCATAGACCGTCGAATCCCCGCCCAGTACATGGGCGCTCATCGATCCGATCAGGACGATATCGCCCCTGTCCCCCAGCATCTCCACTGCGGCATGGGCGCTGAGCAGATAAGCGGTGAAGTCGGTGGCGATGGCGTAGCGCACCGCCTCCGCATCCATTTGCGACAGGCCCTTGGCTGGGACGGCCGCGTTGACCACGACGATATCGGGCGCGCCCAGATAGGCACCCGCGGCGGCGAAGAAGCGGTCCAGTTCCGCCGGGTCGGACAGGTCGAGCGCAAGGCCGTCGCCCTCGCCGACCGCGCGGATGTCGGCGAGGGCGTCATCCAGATGCTGGGGTGTCCGGCCGCAGGTGAAGATCTTCACGCCCTCGCTGGCCAGCAATATCGCGATGGCACGGCCGATGCCGGTGGTGCCGCCGGTGATGATCGCCTTTTTGCCGTTCAGCGATGGCTGTTCGGTATGCGCGTCTGCCTGTCGATCCATGCGTGTCCCTCTCACTCGCCGTTGCCTGGGGATAATCCGGCGCGCCGGGCTTCGTTCCGCACCGCACTAAGCATTTGGCAATCGGCGCGATCATCCTTATTGCCCCATCCGTGAACCGAAAGGATCAGGAAAGGGCGAAAGCCGAAAGGCTGTTCGATCGCATGGTCGTGGCATTGATCGCGATCGGCTTCGCGGCGGTGCTGTTCGCGGGTCTCGCGGCGGGGCTGGCCATGTATCGCGGGCAGCAGCAGACGGTATGGGTCAACCATACCTATGAAGTGGAACGATATGTCGGCGCGATCCGCCTGGCGCTGGAAGAAATGCGCAGCGCGCGGCGTGGTCTGATGCTCAAGATCGTTTCGAGCAGTGGCGCATCCTATGACGAGGCGCGATCCCGGCTGTTTCACGGAGTCGATGAGGTCGCCCGGCTGACGATCGATAATCCCCGGCAGCAGCGTAATATCGGCGATTTACGGCGCAATGCGCGCGCGCTCGATACGATGTTCGTCACATCGATGCGGACCGGCACAGCCCGTTCACCCGTTACCGAAACGGCGCGTGAGAATGCGGCGCGGACGGTCGAGACGCTGGCGGGCCGGATGCTGGCGGAAGAGCGCAGGCTGCTCAAGCTACGCGACCAGGCGCAGCGCAACAGCGTGGAGACATTTTATGCCGTGCTGGCGGGCGCGGCGCTGCTGCTGCTGCTGGTCGCCATCGGATCGGTTCTGCTGATCCGGCGCTATACCCACGACCTGACCAAATCGCGCGAGGCGTTGCGCGACCTCAATGAAAATCTGGAAGGGGCGGTGCGCGAGCGGACGACCGACCTGCAGCGGGCGAACGAGGAGATACAGCGCTTCGCCTATATCGTCAGTCACGACCTGCGGTCGCCGCTGGTCAATGTCATGGGCTTTACCGCCGAACTGGACACGGCGATCACGCCGCTGGCCGCGCTGATCGACAAGGCGGAGGTCGAAGCGCCCGGCCTCGTCTCGATCGATGCGCGCAATGCGGTGCGCGAGGATTTGCCCGAGGCGGTCGGCTTCATCCGCACATCGACGCAGAAGATGGACCGGCTGATCAACGCGATCCTGCGTCTGTCGCGCGAGGGGCGTCGCCCGATCACGCCCGAGCCGGTCGATATCGGCGACATCGTGCAGGGCGCGGTCGACGCGATCCGGCACCGCATCGACGAGCAGGGGGTGACGGTGGAAATCGCACCGGATCTGCCGACCATCGTCACCGACCGGTTCGCGATCGACCAGATCCTGTCGAACATTATCGAAAACGCCGTCAAATATCTGCAACCCGGACGACCCGGCCTGATCCAGATCAATGGTCATATCGTTACGGATCGGGCTATGATCCGCGTGAAGGATAATGGCCGTGGGGTCGACGCGCGCGATCATGAGCGGATTTTCGATCTGTTCCGCCGGTCGGGGGTCCAGGATCAACCGGGGGAGGGAATCGGCCTCGCCCATGTGCGCGCGCTGGCCTATCGGCTGGGCGGCAAGATCAGCGTCGCATCGGCGCTCGATGCGGGTGCGACCTTCACCATCAATCTGCCGGCGATCTTCGCCGGCGAGCAGGGGGCATAAGATGACGACGGACCAAGCGGTCAACATCGTGATGATCGAGGATGACGAGGGCCATGCGCGCCTGATCGAAAAGAATATCCGCCGCGCGGGCATCTCCAACCCGATCCGCCATTTTCTCGACGGCACATCGGCGCTCGATTTCCTGTTCCATCATCCTGAAGGCCCGGCGCTGAACGGTCCTTCGCTGATCCTGCTCGACCTCAACCTGCCCGATATGAGCGGGACGGACATATTGGCGAAGATCAAGGGCGAGAACAGCCCGCTCAGGCGCGCGCCCGTGGTCGTGCTGACCACGACCGACGACAAGCTGGAAATCCAGCGCTGCTATGATCTTGGCTGCAACGTCTATATCACCAAGCCGGTCAATTATGAGAGCTTCGCCGACGCGATCCGCCAGCTTGGCCTGTTCCTTTCGGTGATCCAGGTCCCGGAAGTCGAAGAGGGTCAATGACGGCACCCTCCATCCTCTATATCGACGATGATGACGGGTTGCGGCTGCTGACGCGGCGCGCGCTGGAGCGGGCCGGCTATCGCGTGACGCTGGCGCCGGATGGCGTGGCGGGGGTGGCGCTGGCGGCGGCCGAGCCGTTCGATCTGGTCGCGGTCGACCATTATATGCCGGGGCAGGACGGGTTGCAGACGCTGGCGGCCTTGCAGGCTTTGCCCGCGCCGCCGCCGGTCATCTACGTCACCGGATCGGAAGAGAGCCGGCTGGCGGTCGCGGCGCTCAAGGCCGGCGCGATCGATTATGTGGTGAAAACCACCGGTGGCGATTATTTCCACCTGCTGAGCCAGGCGATCGACCAGGCGCTGGCGACGGTCAGCCTGCGCCGCGAGAAGAACGCCGCCGAGACGCAGTTGCGCGAAAGCAATGCGCGGCTGCAGACGCTGTTGCAGGAGGTGAACCACCGCGTCGCCAACAGTCTGCAACTGGTCTCCGCCTTCGTTCATATGCAGTCGCGCACGCTTGAGAATGACAGCGCCAAGGCCGCGCTGGAAGATACGCAGCGCCGCATCGCCGCCATCGCGCAGGTGCACAAGCGGCTCTATACATCGGCGTCGGTCGAGACGGTGGATATGGCCGATTATCTCTCCTCTCTGGTCGAGGAACTGGGCGAGACCTGGTCGACGCCGGTCGCGCCGCGCGCCATCCGGCTCTTCGCCGACCCCGTGCGGCTGGCGACGGACAAGGCGGTCGCGGTCGGCATTATCGTGACCGAACTGGTCACCAATGCCTGCAAATATGCCTATAGTCCGGAAAGCGCAGGGGAAGTGCGGGTTTCCCTGCAAGGCGAGGGTGCGGGGCATTTTCGGCTGGCGGTCGAGGATGATGGCTGCGGTATGCCGTCCTCGGGCGCGATCAAGGGGACGGGCCTTGGCTCCAAGCTGATCGGCGCGATGGCGACGACCTTGCGCGCGACATTTTCCTACGAGCCGGGGACGCCGGGCCTGCGCGCCGTGCTGCGGGCCGATTGCTGAGGGCGGGCAGGGCGGTGTCGAGCGTTACGGCGTGATGCGGCGTATATTTTTCCTGTATCTGCTGTCGGCCCTGGCCAGCCCGGCATTGGCCGCGCCGGGTAACGGCGTCGTGCGCGACGGCCTTGTGCGGGTGCGCATCACGACCGGCGACGGCCCGATCGTGGTCGCGGTCGACACGAAGCGCGCGCCCAGGACGGCGGCGAACTTCCTCGCTTATGCCGATGACGGCCGCTACGACGATACCAAATTCTATCGTTCGGCCCGGCGCAAGGTCGATCCGAAAAATGGCCTAGTCCAGGGCGGCATCGGCACCGACGCCCGCCGCACGCTGCCGCCGATCCCGCATGAATCGACGGCGATGACGGGTATCCGGCATCTGGACGGCACCCTGTCGATGGCGCGGGGCGGCGCGCCGGGATCGGCGATGGGGAATTTCTTCATCACCATAGGGCCGATCCCCGGCATGGACGCGCGGCCCGATTATCCCGGCTATGCCGCGTTCGGCCATGTCGTGTCGGGCATGGATCTGCTCCGCCGCATCCTCGCCATGCCGACGGGCGGCGGGGAGGGACCGACGCGGGGGCAGATGCTGGTCCGCCCGATCCGCATCATCAGCGTGCGGCGCATCGACGGCGCGCCAAAGCCGACCGGCGGGCCGAAGCCCTGGT